>NZ_CP123620.1:2139054-2444633 GCF_029873215.1 Nocardioides sp. BP30
TCCCTGACCGCCTCGCCGGTCACCGACATCGAGGGCGCCCGCGTCCTGCTCAAGCTCGGCGACTCGGTCACCACCGACCACATCAGCCCTGCCGGCAACATCAAGTCCGACTCGCCGGCCGGCCGCTACCTCGCCGAGCACGGCGTGGCGCAGCGCGACTTCAACTCCTACGGCTCGCGCCGCGGCAACCACGAGGTGATGATCCGGGGCACGTTCGCCAACATCCGGATCAAGAACCAGCTCGCCCCGGGGACCGAGGGTGGCGTCACCCGCGACTTCACCCAGTCCGACGCGCCCGTCGTCGCCGTGTACGACGCCTCGGTGAACTACCAGGCCGCCGGTGTCCCGCTGGTCGTCCTGGCGGGCAAGGAGTACGGCTCGGGCTCGTCCCGCGACTGGGCTGCGAAGGGCACCTCGCTGCTCGGGGTCAAGGCCGTCATCGCCGAGAGCTACGAGCGCATCCACCGCTCGAACCTGATCGGCATGGGTGTCATCCCGCTGCAGTTCCCGGCCGGTCAGAACGCCGAGTCGCTCGGTCTGAGCGGCGAGGAGACCTTCTCCATCTCCGGCATCACCGCCCTCAACGAGGGCACGACGCCGAAGACCGTCAAGGTGACCGCCACGGCGCCTGACGGCGGGGAGGGTGTGGAGTTCGACGCGGTGGTCCGGATCGACACCCCCGGCGAGGCGAACTACTACCGCAACGGCGGCATCCTGCAGTACGTGCTGCGCAACCTGGTCACCAGCAACTGAAGGTGATCGGCTGATCGCCCGCGCGGCCCGCTCCCGGACTCCGGGGGCGGGCCGCTGCGGTCTAGGGTGGCGCCATGCTCCTCGCCTTCAGTGTCGCGCCCACCACCGGTGACGAGAGTGGGGGTGTCGCCGAGGCCGTCGCCGCCGCCGTACGGGTGGTGCGCGCGTCGGGACTCCCGCACGAGACCACCTCGATGTTCACCACCATCGAGGGGGAGTGGGAGGAGTGCTTCGAGGTGGTGCGGCGCGCCACCGAGGCGGTGGTAGCCGTCGCCCCCCGGGTCTCGTTGGTGATCAAGGCCGACATCCGGCCGGGGTTCACCGGTCAGCTCCGGGCGAAGGTCGAGCGCGTGGACCGGATCCTCGGCGAGCAAAATCCGGCCTGAGAAGGTTTGCCGCCCGGCGGGCTGTGCAACGGGGATCTATGACCACATTGACTCGGGCAGCAGCCATCACGGCAACGACAGCGCTCCTCGCCGGCGGGACCGTCGCGGTCATCCAGACCTCGTCCGACGCCGCGCCCAAGGGCAGCACCTCCACCGGGGTGACGGTCACGGAGGGTGGCTGGGCCACCGTCACCGTCACCCTGCGCAAGCCGGCCACCAAGACGCTCAGACTGACCTGGAAGACCGTCAACGGGACCGCGACCGGCAAGGACTTCAAGAAGGTCAAGGCCGCCCACCTGGTGTTCTCGCGGGGGCAGATCGCCGCGACCGTGGCAGTGAAGACGCGCGACGACACCAAGGTGGAGTCCACGGAGTCCTTCTGGGTGAAGTTCTCCGGCAAGGGCATCAAGCTCGACAAGAAGCGGGTGATGGTCTCCATCACCGACAACGACAGTACGTCGGTCAGCGGCTCGGCGAGCGCCTCGCCGACGGGCACGGTGACCACCACCCTCAGCCCGGCGCCCCAGGTGCCCTGACCTTCGACCCGAACCCCGACCCTCGACCGCCCCGACCGGCCCCGGACTCCTCCGGGGCCGGTCGTTCCGGTCCGACCGGGCACACTCCTAGGCTGGGGCCATGGAGTCCGAGACCAGGTCCTACCGCACCGGCGACAGCGAGGTGGTGCTCGACATCACCGCCGATGCCCGGGAGTACGCCGCTGCTCGCGGTGACGGGCTGCTGCACCTGTTCGTGCCGCACGCCACGGCCGGCATCGCCATCCTCGAGACGGGGGCCGGAAGTGACGACGACCTGTTGGCGGCGCTGGATGACCTGCTGCCGCGCGACGACCGCTGGCAGCATCGCCACGGCTCCCGGGGGCACGGCCGCTCGCACGTGATGCCGGCGCTGATCCCGCCGTACGCGACCGTGCCGGTGCTCGGTGGCCGACTGACGCTCGGCACCTGGCAGAGCATCTGCCTGGTCGACCTCAACGTCGACAACGACGTGCGCGAGGTGCGGTTCAGCTTTCTCGGCTGACCAGCACCGCCGGCGCGGTGCGCTTGCGGCCGAGGACCCAGTAGGCGATCGAGCCCAGGGTGTTGACGCTGCCGAGCAGGCGCCAAATCGCCTTCGGGCCGCGGACGCCGGCCTTGGGGCGACGGTTGATGTCGCGCAGGGTGACCGCCGCCACGGCTGCCTGGACCGCAACGGCGGCGACGGTGAGACGGGCCTTCTGGGTGCTGTCGAGAGCCATGGCGCGAGTCTGCCACCCCGAGCCAGCGAGGGTTGCCTGGCTACCGTTGCGGCATGACGGACTTCGCCTGTGTCCTGCTCGTCGACAGCCGTGGCTGGGTGCTGCTGCAGGAGCGCGACGAGCACGCGCCGATCGCGCCCGAGCGTTGGGCGGCCAGTGGGGGCCACGTCGAGCCGGGGGAGTCGTTCCTGGAGGCGGCGGTGCGCGAGCTGCACGAGGAGACCGGCCTGGTCCTCGCCCCCGAGGAGCTGCAGCTGGTCGGCGTGTACGACATCCACCATGTGGAGCGTGCCAGCGACGATCGGATGGCGCTGTACGCGGCCTCCACCACGGCGACGGATGCGGACATCGTGCTCGGTGAGGGCCGCAGGATCGTCTTCGTCGACCCCGAACAGATCCTGGACCTGCCGTTGAGCGACTCCGCCCGCGCGGTCCTGCCGGGGTTCCTCGCCTCCGAGCTCTATGCCACGCTGCGGTCATGACCGGCCTCGAGGTGGTGCCCGTGCCCGCCCACGGCTGCGAGGACGTCGTCGTCGCGACGTCCGGCCCCGACGAGGGCTGCGTCTACACCGGCACCGCCGACGGCGCCGTGTGGCGGATCCGGTACGACGGCGGCCGCGTCGACCGGATCGCCGAGACGGGCGGTCGCCCGCTCGGCATCGAGCTGCATCCCGACGGCCGGCTGCTGGTCTGCGACTCCTCCCTCGGCGTGCTCCTGATCGACCCGCGCAGCGGGGCGGTGGAGCGACGCCTCGCCGAGGTCGACGGTCGGCCGATGCGGTTCTGCAACAACGCCGCCGTCGCCGCCGACGGCACGGTGTGGTTCTCCGACTCCTCCACCCGGTTCGGCCAGTCGCAGTGGAAGGACGACCTCGTGCAGAACACCCGCACCGGCCGGCTGCTGCGGCTGGAGCCGTCCGGGGACGTCCGGGTCGTGCTCGACGGCCTCGCCTTCGCCAACGGCGTCGCGCTGGCGCCGGACGGCTCGTTCGTGGCAGTGGCCGAGACGGGCGCGTGCACCGTCGTACGGCAGTGGCTCACCGGGGAGCGGGCCGGCACCCGCGACCTGCTCGTCGCCGACCTGCCGGGGCATCCGGACAACATCGCCACCGGGTCGGACGGATTGATCTGGGTGACGATCGCCAGCCCGGTCAACGCCGCCCTCGCCCGGCTGCAGCGAGCGCCGTCCTGGCTCCAGCGCGGAGCCACCCGGGTGCCGGAGTGGCTCCAGCCCAAGGTCGAGCCGAGCTGCCGCGTCCAGGCGTACGACGTGACCGGTCGCGTGGTGCACGACCTCCGGCTGCCGGCTGACCGCTACGCGATGGTGACCGGGGTGCGTGAGCACGACGGGACGGTGTGGCTCGGAAGCCTGGAGCAGCCGGCCGTGGCCCGGGTCGTCGGCCTCTCCTGAGGCGTCGTCGTAGACTGCCGGGCATGGGTGTCCTCGCGTCGTTGTCCTCGCCCCGCGATCTGCACGAGCTCTCCGACGACGAGCTGGCCCTTCTCGCCAGCGAGATCCGCGACCTGCTCGTCGAGACCTGCGCGAAGATCGGCGGTCATCTCGGTCCCAACCTCGGGGTGGTCGAGCTGACGATGGCGATCCACCGCGTCTTCGACTCGCCGGTGGACCGGATCGTCTTCGACACCGGTCACCAGGCCTACGTGCACAAGATGCTCACCGGCCGCGCCGGTGACTTCGGCGGCCTACGGCAGGAGGGCGGCCTCTCGGGCTATCCGAGCCGGACCGAGTCCGAGCACGACATCGTGGAGAACTCGCACGCCTCCACGGCGCTCTCCTATGCGGACGGACTGGCCAAGGCCTACCGCATCCGCGGCGATGCCCGGCACACCGTCGCCGTCATCGGCGACGGGGCGCTCACCGGCGGGATGGCCTGGGAGGCGCTCAACAACATCGCCGTGGCCAAGGACAGCCGGCTGGTCATCGTGGTCAACGACAACGGGCGCAGCTACACCCCGACGGTCGGTGGCCTGACCACTGCCCTCACGTCGTTGCGGACCAACCCGCGCTACGAGAAGGTGCTCGACCTGGTCAAGCGTCGGCTCAACGCGGTCCCGGGCGTCGGCGGCACCGCCTACGACGTGCTGCACGCGATGAAGAAGGGTCTCAAGGACGCGCTCGCCCCCCAGGGTCTGTTCGAGGACCTGGGTCTGAAGTACGTCGGCCCCGTCGACGGCCACGACCGCGAGGCGATGGAGCAGGCGCTGCGGCACGCCAAGGGCTTCGGTGGCCCGGTGATCGTGCATGCGATGACGCGCAAGGGCTTCGGCTACGACGCCGCCGAGAAGCACGAGGCCGACCAGTTCCACAGCCCCGGCCCGTTCGACGTCGCCACCGGTGCCGAGACACCCAAGGGCAGCATCTGGACCGACGCGTTCGCCGATGAGATCGTCGCGATCGGCGAGCGCCGGCGTGACGTCGTGGCCATCACGGCGGCCATGATGCACCCGGTGGGCCTGCACGGCTTCCAGGCGCGCTTCCCCGAGCGCACCTTCGACGTCGGCATCGCCGAGCAGCACGCCGCCACCTCGGCGGCCGGGCTCGCACTCGGCGGCCTCCACCCGGTGGTGGCGGTGTACGCGACGTTCCTCAACCGCGCCTTCGACCAGGTCCTGATGGACTGCGCGCTGCATCGCACGGGCGTCACGTTCGTGCTCGACCGAGCAGGCGTGACAGGCGACGACGGAGCCTCGCACAACGGCATGTGGGACATGTCGATCCTGCAGGTCGTGCCGGGCCTGCGGCTGGCGGCGCCGCGCGACACGGCGCGGTTGCGCGAGCTGCTCAACGAGGCGGTCGACGTCGACGACGCGCCGACAGTGCTGCGCTTCCCCAAGGGTGCTCCGCCTCAGGAGATCCCGGCGGTGGGTACGGCGGGCGGCTGCGACGTCCTGCTCCGCGACGGGACCAAGGACGTCCTGGTCGTCGGCGTGGGCGCCATGGCCGCCACCGCCGTGGAGGTGGGGGAGCGGCTGGTCGCTCAGGGGATCGGCGTGACCGTCGTCGATCCGCGCTGGGTCAAGCCGGTCGACCCGGCCCTGGTCGAGCTGGCGGCCGCCCACCGGCTGGTCGTGAGCATCGAGGACAACGGTGTCGTCGGTGGCGTCGGCTCGGTGCTGCTGCAGACGCTGGCCGAGGCTGGTGTCGGCACGCCGGTGCGACTGCACGGCATCCCGCAGGAGTTCCTCGACCACGCCAAGCGGGCGGCCATCCTGGAGCGGATCGGCCTGACTCCGCAGGCCGTCGCCCTCGACACGATCACCCGGCTCAGCGCGCTGGTGGACTCCGACACGGCGCCGTCGCTCTCCTAGCCGCCCGGGAGCGCTGTGGGGGTCCTCACGCGGACGGGTCCCCGCTGCCGGTCTCCGGTCTGGGAATATCGTGGGACGCGCCGACGCTGGCCCCGACGCCATGTGGAAGCGGAACAGTGTCAACCGGAAGTCCCAGGAGCAGGCCGTGTCGAGATCCAAGCTCGTGCATATCGTCGACGAGGTAGCGGAGCTCGAGGAGTTCGAGGGTCCGCTGACCATGATCCAGGTGCTGGACGGCTTCCTGGACGCGGGCAACGCGGCCGCTCGGGCGGTGCGGCATCTCGTCGAGGTCTCCGACGCCGCGCCGGTGGTGGCGACGTTCGACGTCGACGCCTTCCACGACTACCGCGCCCGCCGGCCGGCGATCTCGTTCGTGCGCGACCACTACGAGTCCTATGACGCCCCACGCCTGGTGGTGCGGCTCCTGCACGACGCGGGCGGTACGCCGTACCTGCTGCTGAGCGGTCCGGAGCCGGACAACCGCTGGGAGGCCTTCGCCAGGGCGGTCCGCGAGGTGGTCGAGCGCTTCGAGGTGGACAACGTGATCTCGCTCGGCTCGGTGCCGATGGCGGTGCCGCACACGCGGCCGCTGACGGTCACCCACCACGCGAACAACCCCGACCTGGTGCCCGAGGAGAGCCACTGGACCGGGGAGATCCGGGTCCCCTCCAGCGCCCAGGCGCTGGTGGAGGTCCGGCTCGGCGAGTGGGGTCACGACGCCCAGGGGTTCGTGGTGCACATCCCGCACTACGTCGCCCAGCTGGACTACCCGCAGGCGGCGGCGGAGCTGGTGGAGAAGGCCGAGCTCGCAGGCCGGCTGACCATCGATCTGACCGAGCTGCGGCTCGAGGCCGAGGCGCGGGCCGAGGAGATCGCCCGCTACCTCGCCGAGAACGAGGAGACGGCCCAGGTCGTGCGCGCCCTGGAGCAGCAGTACGACGCGTTCGCCCGTGCCGAGGAGCGCGGTTCCTCGCTGCTCGCGGAGAACCAGCCGCTGCCGACTGGGGACGAGTTGGGCCGGGAGTTCGAGCGGTTCCTCGCCGACCTCGAGGACCCGGACAAGGGCGAGGGGGAGAAGTGACCGAGGTGACCGATGTGACGGCGGCGACCGAGGTCGCCGACGCCGCCTCTCCCGGTCACTCGGTGATCGCGGACCGCAGCCCGGCCGAGGCGGTGGCCGACCTGCTCGCGGTCCTGGAGCTGGAGACGATCGACGACGACCTCTTCCGCGGGGCACCGGCGCCCAACGACCGCGGCCGGGCCTTCGGCGGACACGTGGCGGCCCAGACGCTGATGGCGGCGATCCGGACCGCCGGCGAGGGTTTCACGGTGCACTCGATGCACTCCTACTTCCTGCTCCCCGGCGACCCGATGGAACCGATCGTCTACGACGTGCAGCGCATCCGCGACGGGCGGTCGTTCCAGACGCGGCGCGTCGCCGCCCGGCAGCACGGGCGCGAGATCTTCTATCTCACGGCGAACTTCCAGCTGCACGAGGAGGGCTTCGAGCACCAGGACGCGATGCCTGCCGCGCTGCCGGCCGAGGAGGGCATCGACATGCGCGCCCTGATGAGCAAGGGACGCAACCGGGAGGGCGAGGCACTGGCGCGCGAGTGGGCGGCCGTGGATGCGCGGATCGTGGGCAACTCGATGATGGGTCTGGAGCCGGATCCGGCGCGACCCTCGCAGCAGCGGATGTGGTTCAAGATCGCCGCGGAGCTGCCCGCGGACCCCACCGTGCACCTCGGCGCCTTCACCTGGGCCTCCGACATCAGCCTGCTCAGTGCGTCCCTGGCGGCGCACACGCTGGACACCTCGCGGGTGCAGATGGCCTCGCTCGACCACACCATCTGGTTCCACCGTCCGTTCCGCGCCGATGAGTGGTGGCTCTACGACCAGGAGTCGCCGTCGGCCGAGAACGGCCGCGGGCTCTCCCTGGGTCGGGTCTTCTCGGCCGACGGGCGACTGGTCGCGACGGTGGCCCAGCAGGGGATCATCCGGCCGCCACGGACGTGACCGTCGGCGGGCGCGGACCCGGCCGCTCAGAGTGCGGACGTGCGTCCCAGCAGGTGCAGGGTGTCGCTGCCGCGCTTGTGCAGTGAGAACGCATGGCCGCCCTCGGTCGGCCGGCTGCCGTAGGCGACCGAGCTCGGCAGGAAGACCGGCTTCTTGAAGGCGACGTCGACGCGCACCGCATCGGGCAGCCGGTTCTCCAGCATCGCCACGCAGCGGGCCTTGGTCCACATGCCGTGCGCGATCTGCCGGGGGAAGCCGAGCGCCTTGGCCGTCAGAGCGGTCAGGTGGATCGGGTTGTAGTCGCCCGAGACAGCGGCGTACCGGCGGCCGAGGTCCGCCTTGAGCGGGAAGACGGGTCCGCTCGGAGGTACGTCGAGGAGCTCGTCGGGCCACGCCGCATCCGGGTTGCGTCGTCCGCGGCGCAGGTACGTCGACACCGATTCCCAGGCCGTCTCGCCGTCGGCGGCGACAGTGCTGGTGAGCTGCCAGGCGGTACCGACCGGATGCGGGATCGGGCTGCCCACCTCGACTCGCACCGTGAGCCTCTCGCCGATCGGGATCCGCCGGTGCTGGGAGATCGAGTTCTCCACGTGCACCAGGCCCATGGCGGGGACCGGGAACCGAGGGTCGGTGAGGATCGCCAGGTGCAGCGGCTGCGCGAGCATGTGGGGATAGGTCAGCGGCACGGTGTCCTTGATCGGGAAGCCGCAGAGCGCCGCGTACCTCTCGACCGGGGCGCGCTCCACCGTCACCGGCGGCCGCGTCACAGCGAAGCCGGCGGTGGCGTCCCGGTCCTTCCTGATGCCCGGCAGCTGCCCCACCAGGGGCAGCGCCGGCAGCGCGGCGCGCAGCAGCGCCGCCGGTCCGCCCTCGCCGGAGACCAGGGTGGCCTCGCTCTGCGTCGCCACCTCAGGCACCGAGCATCATCTGGCCGCAGACCCGGACCACGTTGCCGTTGACGCCGGTGGAGGCGGGCGAGGCGTACCACGCGATCGTCTCGGCGACGTCGACCGGGAGGCCGCCCTGCGCCATCGCGTTGAGCCGCTGGCCGACCTCGCGCGTCGCGAACGGTACGGCGGCGGTCATCTGGGTGACGATGAAGCCGGGTGCGACGGCGTTGATGGTGATGCCGTCGGCCAGCTCGCGGGTCAGCGCGTCGACGAAGCCGATCACGCCGGCCTTGGAGGCGGCGTAGCTGGTCTGGCCCAGGTTGCCGGCGATGCCGGCGATCGAGGCCACCCCGATGATGCGCCCGTTCGGGTTGATCACGCCCTGCTTCAACAGCTCGGCAGTGATCCGCTCGGGCGCCTCGATGTTGACCGCGAGCACCTTGCCGAAGCGCTCGGGGGTCTGGTTGGCGAGCTTCTTGTCCAGGGTGATGCCCGCGTTGTGCACCACGATGTCCACGCCGCCGTGCTTCTCCTGGAGCTGCTGGGCGATGCGCTGCGGGGCGTCCTTGGCGGTGATGTCGAGCGTCAGCCAGTCGCCGTCGAGCTCCTTCATCAGGTGCTGGAGCTCGCTGGCCGATGCGGGCACGTCGAGGCCGACGATGGTGGCGCCGTCGCGGTGCAGCACCCGGGCGATCTCCTCGCCGATGCCGCGGCCGGCGCCGGTCACGAACGCGACCTTGCCCTCCAGCGGCCGGGTCCAGTCGGCGACCTCGGCGGCCTTCTGCTCGCCGTGGGCGCCGATCCGCACCACCTGGCCCGACACGTACGCCGACTTCGGGCTGAGCAGGAAGCCGATCGTGCTGAGCAGGGAGTCCTCGTAGCCCTCGGCGACGTAGACGAGCTGGACCGTCCCGCCCCGGCCGATCTCCTTGCCGAGGCTGCGGGTGAAGCCCTCCAGAGCGCGCTGAGCCACCCGCTCGCCACCCTCGAGGAGCTCGGGCGGGGTCCCGATCACGACGACACGAGGGCAGGTCTGCAGGCTGCGCAGCACCGGCGTGAAGAACTCCTGGAGCGCCACGAGCTCCTCGATCGAGGTGAGCCCGGTGGCATCGAAGACGAGCCCCTTGTACTTCTGGCCCGCCGTCTGCTCGGTCGTCGTGGTCACGCCCAGGACGTCGAGGAGCCCCGGCAGCTCGTCGGCCAGCCGGCCGCTGCCGCCGACCAGGATCGTGCCCCGGACCAACGGGTCGCCGGCGGTGTACCGCTCGAGCTTCGTCGGCTGGGGCAGGCCGAGGTTCTTGACCAGCAGCTTGCCGATCGGGGTCTGGGTGAAGGCCTGGTACTTGTCGCTCATGCTCGGCTTCCTTGGTGGCGGACGCGTTGGACGGTACAGATGTAACTAGAGGTGTAACTCAGTGTCCACATTTCGTGGTGTCGCTCTCATACCCTTCTCTGCAAGAGACCTCGAGGCAAGGATGTACCCATGACCAAGACCACCCGCCGCGTCGCGATCATCGGCGGCAACCGCATCCCGTTCGCCCGCTCCAACGGCGCCTATGCCACCGCGTCCAACCAGGAGATGCTCACCGCGGCCATCGACGGCCTGGTGGACCGGTTCGGCCTGGCCGGCGAGCGCATCGGCGAGGTGGCAGCGGGCGCCGTGCTGAAGCACAGCCGCGACTTCAACCTGACGCGCGAGTCGGTGCTCGGCTCGAAGCTCGCGCCCGAGACCGCAGCCGTCGACCTCCAGCAGGCGTGCGGGACCGGCCTGCAGGCGGCGACGTACATCGCCAACAAGATCGCGCTCGGACAGCTCGAGTCGGGCATCGCGGGCGGCACCGACACCACCTCCGACGCCCCGATCGCGCTCGGTGAGAACCTCCGCAAGATCCTGCTGGAGGCCAACCGTGCCAAGACGACCTCGGCGCGGCTCAAGGCCCTGCTGAGGATCCGTCCGGGCGACATCGTGCCGAACATCCCGGCCAACGTGGAGCCGCGCACCCGGCTCTCGATGGGTGAGCACGCGGCGCTGACCGCGCTGGAGTGGCAGATCACCCGGGAGGACCAGGACGCGTTGGCGGCCGCCTCGCACCAGAAGCTGGCCGCGGCGTACGAGCGGGGCTGGTTCGACGACCAGATCACACCGTTCCGTGGGCTGGAGCGTGACAACAACCTGCGTGCCGACTCGACCGCGGAGAAGCTGGCCAAGCTCAAGCCGGTCTTCGGCCGGGGCGAGGCCGCCACCATGACGGCCGGCAACTCCACGCCGCTGACCGACGGTGCCTCGACCGTGCTGCTCGCCTCGGAGGAGTGGGCGCAGGAGCGCGGCCTGCCGATCCTGGCCTACTTCGTCGACGCGGAGGTCGCCGCCGTCGACTACGTGCACGGGGGCGAGGGGCTGCTGATGGCGCCGGCGTACGCGATGCCGCGGATGCTGGCCCGCAACGGGCTGACCTTCGACGACTTCGACTTCTTCGAGATCCACGAGGCCTTCGCCTCCCAGGTGCTGGCCACGCTGAAGGCGTGGGAGGACCCGATCTTCTGCAAGGAGCGGCTCGGTCTGGACGCCCCGCTCGGCTCGGTGCCGCGGGAGAAGCTCAACGTCAACGGATCCTCGCTGGCCGCGGGACACCCGTTCGCGGCGACCGGCGGTCGGATCATCAACAACCTGGCCAAGCTGCTCGACGAGAAGGGCTCGGGACGCGGCGTCATCTCGGTGTGCGCCGCCGGCGGTCAGGGCGTGACGGCCATCATCGAGCGGCCCTGAGGAGATCCTCCTCGACTCGGTCGAGGGGGGAGGCATCCGGCATCACGGGCGGGGGTACCTCCCGTCCGTGATGCCGTGGGGTGAGCCGAGCGCCGACGTGACCGGTCGGCAGCTGTTCGCAGGGCGCTACGAGCTCGGCCGGCTGCTCGGGACGGGCGGGTCCGGCGCGGTCTACCTCGCGCGCGACACCGTGCTGTGCCGCGACGTCGCGATCAAGCTGCTGCGCTCCGCCCGCGACGAGGTCGCCCGGGCCCGACTGCGGGCCGAGGCCCGCATCGCCGCCGCGCTGACCCATCCGGGGATCGCTCGGCTGCTCGACATCGGCGAGAGTCGAGGGGTCGACGGCGAGATCCCCTACCTGGTGATGGAGTACGTCGAGGGTCGCACGCTGCGGGACCTGGTCAAGTCGGGCGAGCGGCTGGGCGTCGAGCGGGTGCTGAGCATGCTGGCCCAGCTCGGTGAGGCGCTCGCCGTCGTCCATGCGGCCGGCATCGTGCACCGCGATCTCAAGCCGGGCAACATCATGCTGGCGCCGTCCGGCCGGACGGTGCTGCTGGACTTCGGCATCGCCCGCCACCACGATGGCGAGCCGCTGACCCTGACCGGGACCATCATCGGCACCGTCGACTACATCAGTCCCGAGCAGGCGTCCGGCGCCTCGGCCACCGGTGCCTCCGATCTCTACGCCCTGGGGACGGTGGCCTACGAGTGCCTCACGGGGGTGCTGCCGCTGAGTCGCGACACCCAGGTGTCCACCCTGATGGCGCACGCCGTCGCCCCCGTGCCTCCGCTGCCCCCGACAGTGCCCGCCGCGGTGCGTGAGCTCGTCGAGGCGATGGTCGCGCTCGACCCGTCCGTCCGGCCGAGTGCCGCGACGGTCGCCGCGCGTGCGCGCGCCCTGCTGCGCGAGGAGTCGGCCACTCGGGTCGTCGCAGTGCCGGGTCGCCGCGCGCCCGACTCTCCGGTCGAGCCTGGCCGCGCCGAAGGTCGTCGGCAGGGTTGGCGGGGTCGGCGGGGTCGGCGGCCGGCGCTCCTGATCGCGGGTGCGGCAGTGCTCGTCGGTACCGGTGCGTTCGTCGTGTTCGGCGAGGCCGGCGAGTCCGGTGCACCGGCGGCAGCAGGTGTCGCAGGTGCGGTGGGAGCCGGCGCCCCGACACCAGCCACGGCCGGCGCGACGTCGTCCACCGCGTCGGTTCCGACGACGGTGGCGTCGGGATCCACGGCGCGAGCGGTCGCGGACGCGACACCACGCTCCACCAAGGTGGTCGTGCACCATCCGGTCCAGGTGGCCCCCAAGCCGCACGCGAAGAGCTCGGGCCGGTCCACGAAGGCGTCGCACCCGGCGAAGGCCGAGGCGAAGAAGGCGCACC
Organism: Nocardioides sp. BP30; assembly: GCF_029873215.1. Lineage (NCBI taxonomy): Bacteria > Bacillati > Actinomycetota > Actinomycetes > Propionibacteriales > Nocardioidaceae > Nocardioides > Nocardioides lacus. Next base: position 2,151,822 of record NZ_CP123620.1, read on the forward strand.
ACCCGGCGAAGGGCAAAGCGAAGGGCAAGGCGAAGGGCAAGGCGAAGGCGCCGCACCCGCCGAAGGGCAAGCGCACCCGCTGACCGACCGAGACCGGTCCAGACCAGTGGGGACCGTTGGCGAGGTCGGGTGCATCCTTCTGGGGCCCGAGGTTACCTCCGGCGCATGCAGTCGTTGCGAGAGATCGGTGCCGACGTGCCCGGGGGAGAGCGCCAGGTGCGTTCCGTCCGGCGCCGGCACGTGATCGCCGCCATGCTGGCGCTGCTGCTGGCCCTGGTCGCCGCCGTGCTGCTGGTGCAGAAGGCCGACGAGCAGGCGACGCCGACAGCGCCCGCCGCTGTGCACCACCCGGGCATGTGACCCGCTGCCCGATCCGGAGGTGGGCCCTCAGCCCTTGGCGAGAGCGAGTGCGGCGGTGACGAGGTGGTCGCGGACCTGGTCGGGAGAGACGGTTCCGACGGTCGGTACGCCGGGGGAGGTCTCCGCTACCAGCACCCCGACATGGGCCAGCTGCAGCGCGCCGAGCCCGATGCCGTAGAGCATGTTGGCGAGCAGGGTGGAGTCCTCCACCGCGAACGCGCCGGCGGCGGTGCCGTCCTCCAGGAGTTGGCGCACCGGTCCCATGGCGCCCGCCATCGCTCGCCCGAGTCGGAACATCGCACTCTCGGAGATCTCGTCGAACAGCTCCGGCCCGCGCCGGCGCATCAGCGCGTGGGCGCAGTCGACGAAGGCGGGGTGGCGCACGCCGTACGCGACGAAGGCGCTCACGACGGCCCGCAGCCGCTCGGTGGCGTCGGCCTGGGTCGGGTCGGCGGCGACCAGAGCGGCGCGGAGCTCCTCGAGGTAGTCGACCAACGTGAGGGCGAAGATCTCCTCCTTGCCGGTGAAGTGCCGGTAGACGATCGCCCGATTGATGCCCACCGCGCGCGCGATGTCCTCGATCTGCGCGTCGCGCACCCCGCGCTGGTCGAAGAGGTCACGGGTCGCCCGGATGATCTCGGCCTCGCGCGCCCGGCGCCTGGCCGCGGCGGCCGACCGGCGGCCGTCCGGCGCCGTCTCGCCGGCGACACCCTGCACAGGTGCCTGGGCCGACGCCTCGGTGGGATCCGCCGGATCGGTCTGGGGGGGCATGGGTCCACTGTACGGGCTGTGCAACCCGGAGTTGCACCAGTGCCGGCTCAGGCCAGAGCGCGCACAGCATCGATCGGATCGGCCTCCTCGGGCCGCTTGTCGTCGCGATAGCGCACCACCCGCGCGAACCGGAGCGCGAGACCGCCGGGATAGCGGGTGGAGCGCTGCAGGCCGTCGAAGGCTATCTCGACGACCTGCTCGGGCCGGACGTGGACGACGTGTCCCTCGCGGTGGGTCTCCAGGGCGAGGAAGCGCTCGGTCTGCCAGGCCAGCATCTGGTCGGTCATCCCCTTGAAGGTCTTACCCAGCATCACCCAGCCGTCGGTGTCCGGGTCGCGCGCGGCCAGGTGGATGTTGGAGAGCCAGCCGTGGCGCCGCCCCGAGCCCCACTCGACGGCGACGACCACCAGGTCGAGGGTGTGCACCGGCTTGACCTTGATCCAGCCGGACCCACGCCGGCCGGCCTCCCAGGCGGCCTCCAGGGACTTGATCACCACGCCCTCGTGGCCGGCCCGCAGCGTCGCGGCGGCGAACGTCTCGGCGGCCTCGGCGTCGTCGGTGGTCAACCGCTCCACCCGGTGCTCGACGGGCACGATCGCGTCCAGCACCTCGAGCCGCTCGCGCAACGGCAGGTCGAGCAGGTCGCGGCCGTCGACATGCATCACGTCGAAGAAGTACGGCGCGACCCGGGCGCTCGCCGCGCCCCGGGTGGCGGTACGGGAGGCGGTCTCCTGGAACGGCCGCGGCCGGCCCGCGTCGTCGAGCGTCATCGCCTCGCCGTCCAGGACGCAGCGCCGCACCGGCAGCGACCGGGCCACCTCGACCACCTCGGGAAGCCGCGCCGTGATGTCGTCGAGCGTGCGGGTCGCGATCAGGACGTCGTCACCGTCGCGGTGCACCTGGATCCTGATGCCGTCGAGCTTGGCGTCGACGGCGACCGGCCCGGCGATCTTCGCCATCGCCTCGGCCACTGACGGAGCGCTGGCGGCGAGCATCGGCAGCACCGGGCGACCGACGACGAGGCCGACGCCGTCCAGGGCACCCTCGCCCTCGAACGCGAGCACGGCGATGGCGACGGTCGACCCGGCCAGCATCGCCGCCCGCCGCACCGCTGTGAGCGGAACGCCGGCGGCCACGGCGAGCGCCTCCTGGACCAGCGAGTCGAGGGCGCCCTGGCGCACCTCCCCGGTGACGACCCCGCGCAACCACGCCTGTTCCGCGGCGGTCGCGCGACCGAACAGGTCGGCCACCGCCGCCGATCGCGCCGCGCCGGATCCCGCTCCGGCCAGCAGGGCCATCCGGCCGAACGACTCGTGCACCTCCCGGACCCCGAGCGTCGGTGTGGGTGCCGGATCGGGCAGCGTCGCCAGCGAGCGCCAGCCCAGGCCGGTCCGCCGCTGGAGCAGCGCGCCGCCCAGGTAGGACACCACGATCGGCAGCTCGTCGCCCTCGGCCTGGGCCAGACAATCGGCCAGCGCGGCGACCTTCGCCTTGCGGGACCGGGTGGCCGCGACGGCGGCGGAGGTGTCGACGAGCGTGGCGAGCCGCATGGACCCATATAAGCCGAGAGCACCGACAATTCCACGCCTGCGTAGGGTGGTCGATCATGAGCCAGACCCGGGTGTGGGTCCCGCCGTACGACGTGGGCCTCGGTGCCCTGCTGATCCACCGGCGGGGGCCGGGCGACCCGACGTACCGCCTGCTCGACGGCGTGCACTGGCGTGGCATCCGCACGCCCGAGGGGCCGGCGACGCTGGCGGTCCGGGCGCGCGGCGCGCGTGGCGGGGAGGTCGAGGCGACCGCCTGGGGGGAGGGCGCCATGTGGGCGCTCGACAGCCTCCCCGGCCTGCTCGGCGGCGAGGACGACGCCGCCGGCTTCGAGCCGGAGGACGACCTGCTGCGAGCAGCGGTCCGCCACGTCGGCGTGCCCCGGATCGGGCGCACCGGTCTCGTGCTGGAGGCCCTGGTGCCGGCGATCCTGGAGCAGAAGGTCACCGGGCAGGAGGCGTTCGCCGGCTACCGCCGCCTGGTCACCACCTACGGCGAGCCGGCACCGGGACCCGCGGCCGCCGGGATCGGCCTACGCCTCCAGCCGAGCGCGGCGGTGATCCGCCAGGTGCCCAGCTGGTCGTGGCTGCGGATGCACGTCGACCCGGCGCGCTCCCGGGCCCTGGTGACGGCGGTCCGGGTCGCCGAGAGCCTGGAGCGCACGCTCGGTCTCCCCGGCGAGGAGGTCGAGCGCCGCCTGACCAGCCTGCCCGGCATCGGCGAGTGGACGGCCGCCGAGGTGCGACAGCGGGCGCACGGCGACCCGGACGCCGTCAGCTTCGGCGACTACCACGTCGCCAAGGACATGGGCTGGGCGGTGACGGGCGAGCCGTGGGACGACGACCAGCTCCGCGCGTTCCTGGCGCCGTACCGGCCGCATCGTGGCCGCGTGGTGCGGCTGCTCTACCGGGCGCGCGGCGGCCGCCCGCGTCGCGGGCCCCGGATGGCGCCGCGGACGCACCTTCCGTGACCGCCCGGCGCCCTCACAGGAACGGCCGCAGCGGCGCGAGCACGAACTCGGTGAACTTGCGGTGCACGTCGCGCGCCTGCCACTCGGCCATGGTCAGCTCGAGGCTGTTGGTGCAGTCGGTGGTGAAGATCTCCTCCATCGACTCGGCGAGGGCGTGGTCGATCACCTCGACGTTGATCTCGTAGTTGCCCGAGAGGCTGAGCCGGTCGATGTTCGCCGTACCGACGGTCGTCCAGCTGCCGTCGACCGTCGCCGTCTTGGCGTGGATCATCGCGTCGCGGAACCGGAAGATCCGTACGCCGGCCTCGAGGAGCTGGGCGAAGTAGCCGCGACTGATCCAGTCGGTGACGACGTGGTTCGACTTCAGCGGCACCAGGATGCGAACGTCGACGCCGCGCTGGGCGGCGATCTTGATGGCGTCCACGAAGTCCTGGTCGGGCAGGAAGTAGGCAGTGGTCAGCCAGATGTTGGTGGAGGCCTTGTTGATCGCCTCGAGGTACATCGCGCGGATCGGGAACATCATCAGCCGCGGCACGTTCCGGTGGAACCGCACCGTCGCCTCCCAGGCGCTCGGCGCCTCGATCAGCAGCGGTGGCTGCGAGGCGCCCAGCCGCTTGCGCCGGTTGAGGTTCCAGAAGTCGGCGAAGGCGCGCTTGAGGTCGACGACGCCCGGCCCGGTGATGCGCAGGTGCGTGTCGCGCCACTCGGTCGCGTAGGCAGTGCCGACGTTGTAGCCGCCGATGAAGGCGGCCTCCTCGTCGACCACGAGGATCTTGCGGTGGTCGCGGCCGTAGCGCCGGAAGTCGAAGAACCGCCAGCCGGCGGGATAGATCGGGTAGCGCAGCACCTTGATCCCGGCCGGCATCCGCTTGAACCGCGCCGGCACGACGAGGTTGGCGAAGGAGTCGAAGACGCAGTAGACCTCGACCCCGCGTGCGGCCGCGTCCATCAGGGCGATCTTGAACCGCTGGCCGACCTCGTCGCCCTTCCAGATGTAGCTCTCGAACAGCACCTGCTTCTGCGCGCCCTCGATCGCCCGGATCATGTCGGCGTACAGGTCCTGGCCGAAGGTGTACGTCGTGATCGTGCTCTCGCCGACGGCTGTCGCCCGCGGCGGTGTGACGGGGAACGGCTTGGGCCGCTTGCCGCGGCTGCGGTAGCCGTCGACCAGCGTCATCACGATCGCGAGCGCGATCGGGGTCAGGACGACGGTCAGGAGAGTACGGCGGACGACGCGGGCGAGCCGCTCTGGGTCGGGTGCTCTCACATCGCCAATCTAGGGCACGCGCCGGTGCGACGAGCCGCGACCGCCGTGGTGGTCGGGGCGGGCAAGGTTGTCGGGGGTGATGCGTAGGCTCTTGGTATGCGACCTGTGACCGATCTCGAGCGCCGGGTGGCGCCGTTCGAGGTCATCTCCGACTACCAGCCGAGCGGTGACCAGCCGGCGGCCATCGCCGAGATCTCGAAGCGGATCAAGGCCGGTGTGGAGGACGTCGTGCTGCTGGGTGCGACCGGCACCGGCAAGACCGCCACCGTCGCGTGGGTCACCGAGCAGCTGCAGCGCCCGGTGCTGGTGCTGCAGCCGAACAAGACGCTGGCCGCCCAGTTCGCCAACGAGCTGCGCCAGCTCTTCCCGGACAACGCGGTCGAGTACTTCGTCAGCTACTACGACTACTACCAGCCCGAGGCCTACGTCCCGCAGACGGACACCTACATCGAGAAGGACTCCTCGATCAACGAGGAGGTGGAGCGGCTGCGGCACTCGGCGACCAACTCGCTGCTCACCCGCCGCGACGTCATCGTGGTCTCGACGGTCTCCTGCATCTACGGCCTGGGCACGCCGCAGGAGTACGTCGACAGGATGATCCGGCTGCGCGTCGGCGAGGAGCACGACCGTGACTCGATCCTGCGCCGGCTCGTCGAGATCCAGTACACCCGCAACGACATGGCCTTCACCCGCGGCACGTTCCGCGTGCGCGGGGACACCTTGGAGATCTTCCCGGTCTATGAGGAGCACGCCGTCCGGATCGAGTTCTTCGGCGACGAGATCGAGCGCCTGATGTCCTTGCACGCCGTGACCGGCGAGGTGCTCACCGAGGACCAGGAGCTCTATGTCTTCCCGGCCACCCACTACGTCGCCGGTCCGGAGCGGATGGAGCGCGCGATCCGTGGCATCGAGCTCGAGCTGGAGGACCAGCTCGCCAAGTTCGAGCGCGAGGGCAAGCTGCTGGAGGCCCAGCGGCTGCGGATGCGCACCACCTACGACATCGAGATGATGCGCCAGGTCGGCTCCTGCTCCGGTATCGAGAACTACTCGATGCACATCGACGGCCGCAGCCGGGGGAGCGCGCCCAACTGCCTGCTCGACTACTTCCCCGAGGACTTCGTCCTCGTCGTCGACGAGTCGCACGTCGCGGTGCCGCAGATCGGCGGGATGTACGAGGGCGACATGTCGCGCAAGCGCAACCTCGTCGACCACGGCTTCCGGCTGCCGAGCGCCATGGACAACCGGCCGCTGCGCTGGGAGGAGTTCCTGGAGCGGATCGGCCAGACCATCTACCTGTCCGCGACCCCGGGCGACTACGAGCTCGACAAGGTCGGTGGTGACACCGTCCAGCAGATCATCCGTCCGACGGGTCTGATCGACCCCGAGGTGATCGTGAAGCCGACCAAGGGCCAGATCGACGACCTCATCCACGAGATCAAGCTCCGCACCGAGAAGAACGAGCGTGTCCTGGTCACCACGCTGACCAAGAAGATGTCGGAGGACCTGACCGACTACCTCCTCGACGCCGGCATCCGCACCCGCTACCTGCACTCCGAGGTCGACACCCTCAAGCGGGTGGAGCTCCTGCGCGACCTCCGCCTGGGCGAGTACGACGTCCTCGTCGGCATCAACCTGCTGCGCGAGGGCCTCGACCTGCCCGAGGTCTCCCTGGTGGCGATCCTGGACGCGGACAAGGAGGGCTTCCTGCGGTCGGACAAGTCGCTGATCCAGACCATCGGTCGAGCGGCGCGCAACGTGTCCGGCCAGGTCCACATGTACGCCGACCGCATCACACCGTCGATGGAGTCCGCGATCGAGGAGACCAACCGTCGCCGGGCGATCCAGGTCGCCTACAACACCGAGCACGGCATCGACCCGCAGCCGCTGCGCAAGAAGATCGCCGACATCACCGACATGCTCGCCCGCGAGGGTGAGGACACCGAGGCGCTGCTGCAGACCTGGGCCGGGACGGAGGCCAAGGGCCGAGCCGGCGGCGTGCGGAAGAAGTCGCCGACGCCGGTGCTCGGCGAGCGTGCCGTCGAGGCGCGCCAGCACGGCCTCGTCGGCCTTCCCTCCACCGACCTCGCGCAGCTCATCCAGGACCTCACCGAGCAGATGAAGGGCGCCGCCGCCGAGCTGCAGTTCGAGGTCGCCGCCCGCCTGCGCGACGAGATCGGCGACCTGAAGAAGGAGCTGCGCCAGATGATGGAAGCGACGAAGTGAGGAGCAGCGCGAGCGCCGGCGACCACATGAGGTAGCCGGCGCCGGGCTCCTGACGATCGCGGGCGCCGGCGACCGGTAGAGCGCCTGCTGGAGTGAGCGGTCGCGGCGCCTCGCAGGTGATTTCCGTCGGCCCGGCGCGAGCTCTAAAATCGAGTGGTGGACCCTGCCCCAGCCTCGCGAGCCTGGTTGGTCTGGGGCGTCGGCGTAGCGGTCTACCTGCTGGCGGTGTTCAATCGCAGCAGTCTCGCGGTGGCCGGGCTGATCGCGACCGATCGGTTCCACATCAGCGCAGGCCAGCTCTCCACGTTCGCGATGCTCCAGCTGCTCGTCTACGCGGGCATGCAGATCCCGGTGGGCCTGATGGTGGACCGGTTCGGCTCGCGGACCGTGCTCACCGGTGGCCTGCTGGTGATGAGCGCAGCGCAGACCGGGTTCGCGTTGGCGACGACCTACCCGGAGGCGCTGATCGCCCGCGTGTTCGTCGGGATGGGCGACGCGATGACCTTCATCTGCGTGCTGCGGTTGGTCAGTGCCTGGTTCCCGCTGCGGCGCATCCCCCTGGTCACCCAGCTGACCGGCAACGTGGGCCAGCTGGGCGCGCTGTTCGCGGCGGTACCCATGACGTGGGCGCTGAGCCACCTGGGTTGGCATGCGGCGTACCTGATCGCCGCCGGCGCCGGCCCGGTCCTCCTCGTGCCGATGCTGCTCTTCCTGCGCGACAGCCCCGGCTCGCGCCACCAGCGCGGAACGGCGCTCAGCCTGCCGGACCTGGGCCGCAACCTGCGCTCGTCCTGGGCCCAGCCCGGCACCCGGCTCGGCTTCTGGGTGCACTTCACCACGCCGTTCAGCGCGACCATGCTGGCGCTGCTGTGGGGCTATCCGTTCTTCGTCGAGGGCGAGCACCTCTCCGACGGCGCCGCCGGCAGCCTGTTGAGCCTGATCGTGGTCGCCAACATCGTCGCCGGCCCCGTCCTCGGCTGGCTGGTCGGTCGTCACCCCTGGCACCGATCCTCGTTGGCGCTGGTCATCGTCGCCGCGATCGTCCTGTGCTGGACCGTCGTCCTGCTGTGGCCGGGCCATGCGCCGTACTGGCTGCTCGCCCTCACCGTGTTCGTCGCCGGTTGCGGCGGTCCCGGCTCGATGATCGGCTTCGACGTGGGTCGGACCAGCAACCCGGGCCACCGTCTCGCCAGCGCGAGCGGCATCATCAACGTCGCCGGGTTCGTCGCGGCACTGATCACGATCGTCGCCGTGGGCTTCATCCTGGACTGGCGCACCCCGGGCGGCGGCACCGACTACACCGATGCCGCCTTCCACTGGGCGATGTCCTTCCAGTACCTCCTCTGGGCGCTCGGTGTCGCGATGATCCTGCGCCAGCGGCGGGTAGTCCGAGCGAGGGTGCAGCGGGCCTCGGTGGACTCCGGCGACAGCATGGTCCGGGCAGTCCTCTGACGCTCGTCGAGCCGTCACTCCGTGACCGTTGAGGCGTCAGGTTGTTCGGCTCGAGTCGGGCCTGCGTCCGGGTTGAGTCGGGCCTGCGTCCGGGTTGAGTCGGGCCTGCGTCCGGGTTGAGTCGGGCCTGCGACACCGGCCGTCGTTCGGGGTTGGTGCAGGGAAAAACGAGAAGCGTGGGCCAGTCCCAGCGTGGCCCGGTGTCTTGGCCGGGTCGGGAGCCTTCCCTACGGTTGCGTCGGGCCACCATGGCTGTGATCCAGTACGACGAGATTTCCGCCCTGGTCTGGTTGTTGAAAGAAGGTTGACCACACACATCCGACCACCTAGACTTCGAACATGCGTTCGAATTGATCTCTCTCGGTGGTGGTCCCCATGCATCAGATCCAGGCGACACTCGCCACCATCAACGCTGCCCTCGATGACGCCACCGAGGCGAACCCGGTCTTCCTCGCGACACCGGACAAGGCAGAAGCGCTCGCACGACTGGAGCAGATCACCGCACGGGTCGCCGAGCTACGCCTCCGCGTGATCGCCTCCGCACAGGACCTGGCCGAGGAGGTCGGTGCCCGCGATGTCGCAGCCTGGCTCATCGCGCAGCAGCGGGTCGAGAGTCCCGCCGCGCACGCCACCCTTCGGTTGGCCCGGGAGTTGGAGGGTCGGCCGGTGGTGCGGGCAAGGCTCGCACGCGGTGCGTTCAGTCTCGAGCACGCCCGCGTCATCCTCCACGGCCTGGAGGACCTACCCGACGACCTCGATCCCGAGATCCTCACCCACGCAGAGGCCACGCTGTGCGACCTCGCCGGCAAGCACCGCCCCAAAGACCTGCGCCGCCTCACCAGCCACCTGTTGGAGGTCATCGCCCCCGACATTGCCGAAGCCGCCGAAGCCGCAGCGATCCAGCGGCTCGAGGAACAGGCCCAAGCGAGAGCGACGCTGTCGATCACCGACCAAGGTGACGGGACGACCCGCATCCACGGCATCGTCCCCGAGACGGTCGGTCACCGGTTGCGGACCTACCTGCAGGCCTACACCCAACCCCGGGTAGCCGCCCTGGAGGCCGACGGCCGGGTCCAGCCCCGCAGCCGGCTCCTCGCGCACGCGTTCGCCCAACTCCTGGAGAACACCGACCCCACCCGACTCCCCGCCCACGGCGGCGACGCCACCACGGTGGTGGTGACCATGACGCTGGACCAGCTGCAGGCCGACCTCGGTGTCGCGTGGCTCGATGACGGCACCCCGATCAGCACCGGGGAGACCCGACGCCTGGCCTGCACCGCGGGGATCATCCCCGCCGTCCTCGGCGGCAACTCCGAGCCCCTTGATCTGGGCCGGACCCGACGACTCTTCACCGGCCCCCAACGCAAAGCCCTCGCGCTCCGCGACAAACACTGCCGAGCCGAAGGCTGCACCGTCCCCACTACGTGGTGCGACGCCCACCACGACCAACCCTGGTCAACCGGCGGCCACACCGACCTGAAACACGGATCCCTGCTCTGCGGCCACCACCACAGACGCGCCCACGACCCGACGTACGAGACGATCAGGCTCCCCGACGGCCGCTACCGCTTCCAACACAGAGCCAGGCGTGGCGGCGTCGGTCGGCACCGACGGCGTCTTACGTTGGGAGCGTGACTCCGGTGAGCGTGCCCCTGGCCCGGCTGACGGGTTGGTGCCTGCTGCTCGCATCCGTCGCCGTGGTGCTCGGCGTGACGCTCAGCCCGGGCGCCTCCGTGGGCGCGCGCACCCTCAACCTCCGGCCAGGACACGACATCTGGCTCGAGCTGCACAACCTGAGCGTCCGCACCGGCCTGGTGAACATCGTCGGCAACATCGCGATGTTCGTGCCCATCGGGTTCCTCCTGGTCGCGGCTGTCGGCGACGGCGTGGCGCGCGCGGCGACGGGCGGGGCGCTGCTCTCGGCCACGATCGAGTGCTGCCAGTACCAGATCGGCCGCGCTGCCGACATCGACGACGTCCTGCTCAACACCACTGGGGCGCTGTTCGGTGCGCTCGTCGCGCTGGTGGCGCTGACGGTGGTCCGGTCCGCTCTGGCCCGGCGACAACCGCTGCCGTCGTGATGAGTCTCGACGTCGCCGCGCTCACGGCGTACTGCCTGGACAAGCCGGGTGCCTGGGCCGACAACCCGTGGGGGCACGAGCATCCCGTGATCAAGGTCGGGCCCGGCGAGCGCGGCAGGATCTTCGCCTTCCTGGGCGACGCCACGGTGGGGATCAAGGCGGCCGCCACCCGCGAGGAGGCCGATGAGTGGCTCCAGCGCTATCCCGGCGACGCGGTCGTGATGGCCTACATCGGTCGGTCCGGCTGGAACACCCTGAGCCTCGGCGGCGCCATCCCCGATGACGAGATCCTCGCCGCGATCGACGACTCCTACGAGACCGTCGTGGCCAAGCTGCCGAAGCGGCTGCGCCCTTCCTGAGTCGACGAGGCGTTCGACGGCAGGGGCGCTTCGCCGGCTGGGGTTCGGTCGCTCGCTCACGTACCCTCGCCGCGATGCCTGCCCCAGACCTCCGGCCCTCGCTGAAGCCCTCCCGCCGTCTCGTGGCGGCCCTCGGGCTGGTGCTCGTCCTCGTCGTGGCGGTCGGTGCGACCTGGGCCCTGCGCGGCGGTGGGAGTACGCCGTCCGGCGCCGAGGCCCCCACCCAGACCGCCGGTGCACCCACCCAGCCGACAAGTCCGACTCCGACCGCGAGCGTCCCGCCGGCGCCGAAGGCGCTCAAGCACACTGCCGCACCGCGCATCGAGGGCACGGTGATGGCCGGTCAGGTCGTGCGCGCCACGATGCCACGCCACTGGCGACCCCGCCGCGTCTCGCTGACCTACCAATGGCTCGCCGACGGCAAGCCGATCGCGGGCGCGACCAAGGCCCGGCTGACCGTGCCGGACAAGGTCGCCGGAGCCAAGCTCGCGGTCCAGGTCACCGGCACGCTGCCCGGTTACGTCACCGCCGTCGAGCGCAGTCGCGGCGCCGAGGTCGAGCGCGACGACCCCCTGATCGGGGACCGTTGGGCGGTCTACCAGGGCCCCTGGAACGGCATCTACCCCGCCTACGAGCACGCGAGCGGGACCAACCGCGCGCTGCTCGGCAGGATCGCCCTGCAGCCCCGCGCCATCTGGTTCGCCGCCAACCTGAGCACCGGCCGGATCGGGAACGACGTCCGGCAGTTCATCGCCGACCAGCAGCACGGCGATCCCGACGCACTGGTCCAGATGGCCATCTTCCGGCAGTGGCCACGCGAGGAGTCCGGTCGCGGCACCCCGCTGAGCCGGGCCGAGCAGGCCGACTACCGCGCCTGGATCGACCGGGTGGCCGACGCGATCGGCGAGGCCCGCGTGGCCATGATCCTCGAGCCGGACCTGGGTCTGGACGCCGTGCCCAACAACCCGGGCGACAAGCGCACCGCCGACCCGGCGGTCCGCCTCGCGCTGGTCCGTTATGCAGCGCAGCGATTCGCCCAGCTCCCGCGCACCACCGTCTACCTCGACGCCTCCGACAGCGACTGGCTCTCGGTGGAGAAGGAGGTGCCGCTGCTGACCGCCGCCGGCATCGACGACGTCCGCGGCTTCGCCCTCGGGGCCACCCACTACTCCAGCGTGGCCGACAACATCGACTACGGCACCGAGCTGGCACGCGCTCTCGCGGCGGCAGGACACCCCGGCAAGCACTTCGTGATCGACACCGCCGACAACGGCAAGCCGTTCACCTGGCAGCAGTACTACGCCAAGCACCCGCACGGCGACTTCGACAACGCCGAGCCGTGCCGCTCCGCGGCCGAGACGCAGTGCGACACCCTCGGCATCCCACCCACGACCGATGTCACCGACTCCCGCCTCGATCTGACCGGCCTCCAGGCCGCCCGCGCGGAGAAGTACGTCGACGGCTACCTGTGGTTCGGCCGTCCCTGGCTGGTCAGGCAGGCCTCGCCGTTCTCGCTGGAGCGTTCGTTGCAGGTCGCTCGGACCACGCCCTTCGCCGGCTGACCGCGGCTCCCGGCGCCAGCCTCTTGAGCCCGGCCGCAGATCGGGAGCAGGATCATCCGGGTGAGCGCGCGCCACGAGACCGACCTCGTCATCGTCGGTGCCGGCCCGACCGGCCTGTTCGCCACCTACTACGCGGGCTTCCGGGGGTTGCGGGTGACGGTGGTCGACTCGCTGCCGGAGCTCGGTGGTCAGATCACCGCGATGTATCCCGAGAAGCAGATCTTCGACGTCGCCGGCTTCCCCCGGGTGAAGGGCCGAGACCTCGTCGCGGGCCTGGTCGAGCAGGCCGGTGCGGCGGAGCCGACGTACCTCCTCGACCGGGCGGCCGTCCACCTGGCCGCCCGCGAGGACGGCCTCGGCCTCACCCTCGCCGACGGCACGGTGGTCGATGCCAGCGCGATGCTGATCACCGCCGGCATCGGCACGTTCCACCCCCGGCCCCTGCCCGCCGCCGAGGGCTGGGTCGGACGGGGCGTGGAGTTCTTCGTGCCCTCCTTCGTCCCATACGCCGGGAAGGACGTCGTGATCGTCGGCGGTGGCGACTCGGCATGCGACTGGGCGCTGCACCTGGAGCCCATCGCCGCCAGCGTCACGCTGGTGCACCGCCGCAATGCGTTCCGGGCCCACCAGCGCACGGTCGCGCAGGTGCGGGCCAGCACGGTCCGGATCCTCACCGACGCGGAGGTGGTCGAGCTGCGTGGGCGGACCACGGTCGAGGAGGCGGAGCTGAAGGTGGAGGGTCGTGCGCTGGTGGTTCCGGCCCAGGCCGTCGTGGCAGCGCTCGGATTCGTGGCCGACCTCGGACCGCTGCAGAGCTGGGGCCTGGAGACGAGTCGACGGCACGTGGTGGTCGACCAGGCCATGCGAACCAGCCGGCCGCGTGTCTTCGCGGCCGGTGACATCACCGACTACCCGGGCAAGGTGCGGCTCATCGCCGTGGGCTTCGGCGAGGCGGCGACCGCGATCAACAACCTCGCACCCGTCATCGACCCGGCCGCCCACGTCTTCCCGGGACACTCCAGCGAGGGCTAGGACCACCCGCGCGCCCGCTGGTGGAACGTGATCTAATCGAGCCCAACGTTACTGGCGAGTCATATGGGGTGGCACCGCCAACAGCTTCACCGGAGGGTCGTGACGCATGCGGGTAGCCCTGCTGTCCTATCGGAGCAAGCCGCACGTGGGCGGCCAGGGCATCTACGTCCGTCGACTCAGCCGCGAGCTGGTGGCCCTCGGCCACTCCGTCGAGGTCTTCTCCGGCCAGCCCTACCCCGAGCTCGACGAGGGAGTGAGGCTCACCAAGGTGCCGAGCCTGGACCTCTACCGTCCCGGCGAGGAGTTCCGGAACCCGGGCCTGCGCGAGTTCCGCGATCTGATCGACGTCGAGGAGTGGCTCACGATGCGCAGCGGCGCCTTCCCTGAGCCGCTCACCTTCAGCAAGCGGGTGGTGAAGCTCCTGCGAGCGCGTCGCAACGACTTCGACGTCGTGCTGGACAACCAGACACTGGCGACGCCACTGCTCGAGATCGAGCGGTACGGCCTGCCCCTCGCGGCCGCGATCCATCACCCGATCACGATGGATCGGGCGATCGAGCTCGACGTGGCGCCGTGGTTCAGGCGCAAGGCCGGCACCAGGATGAGCCTGGAGCTGCCCAAGCTCGGCGTGTGGCGGTGGTACGCCTTCCTGCGCCAGCAGAAGCGCACCGCGCCACGCATCCGGCACGTCATCGTGCCGTCGGAGTCCTCGGCGCGCGACGTGGTCCGCGAGTTCGGCGTCGATCCGCGGCGGATCACCACCGTCCTGCTCGGCGTCGACGAGCGGTTCCGACCCTCCGGCGCTCCGCGGGTGCCCGGCCGGATCCTCGCGATGGCAAGCGCCGATGCTCCGCTCAAGGGCATCCACATCCTGCTCGAGGCGTTCGCGAAGCTGCTCACCGAGCGCGAGCTTGAGCTCGTGCTCGTCACCAAGCCCAAGCAGGGCGGCATCACCGAGAAGCTGATCGACCGGCTCGGCATCGCCGATCGCGTCAGGTTCGCCAACGGACTCACCGACGACGAGCTGGTCGCGCTGATGGGTTCGGCCGAGCTGGCGTGCGTGCCCTCGCTCTATGAGGGCTTCTCGCTCCCCACCGCCGAGCTGATGGCCTGCGAGACGCCGCTCGTCGTCTCCCGGGCCGGCGCCATCCCCGAGGTCGTCGGACCGGACGGCCTCTGCGCCGACGTGGTCGAGCCCGGCGACGTCGGGGCGCTGGCGAACGCGCTCGGTGCCCTGCTCGACGACCCCGAGCGGCGCGCCCGGATGGGTGCCGCCGGTCGGCGGCGCGTCAAGGAGCTGTTCAGCTGGACGGCTGTCGCGGCCAAGACCGCCGCCGTACTCGACGACGTGATCGAGGACTTCCGGTCCTCGACCACCCCGGCCACCCCGGCCACGAAGGAGAACTGATGCTGACCGTTGACTTCGACCGCCTCGGCCTGCTGCCGGGGGACCGGGTGCTCGACATGGGTGCCGGGGCCGGACGGCACAGCTTCGAGATGTACCGGCGCGGCGCGGACGTGATCGCCTTCGACAGGGACGCCGAGGAGCTGGAGAACGTCCGGGACCTGTTCGCGGCGATGAAGGCCGCGGGCGAGGTGCCCGAGGGCGCCGAGGCCGACGTCAAGCAGGGCGACGCGCTCGCGCTGCCGTTCGCCGACGGCGAGTTCGACCGGATCGTCGCCGCCGAGGTGCTCGAGCACATCTGGAACGACGTGCAAGCGATCAAGGAGCTGGTCCGGGTGCTGCGGCCGGGCGGCACGCTGGCCATCTCGGTGCCGCGCTGGCTGCCGGAGGTGATCAACTGGCGGCTCTCGGACGACTACCACAACGCGACCGGTGGCCACATCAGGATCTACACGGCCGAGGAGCTCATCGACAAGGTCACCAAGGCCGGCCGACCCAACGACGGCACGCCTGGTGAGGCGATGGTCTTCGACGGCAAGGGCTACGCCCACGGACTGCACGCGCCGTACTGGTGGATCAAGTGCGCCGTGGGGGTGAACAACGATCAGCATCCGCTGGCCAAGGCCTACCACCGGCTGCTGGTGTGGGAGATCGTCAAGCAGCCCCGCGCGCTGCGCTGGGCGGGCAAGGTGCTCGACCCGACGATCGGCAAGTCGATCGTCCTGTACTTCCACAAGCCGCTGGCCGACGAGCGGTAGGGGGCTCGATGACGCCCGCTCCGATCCCGTATGTCCGCGGCGTCCTGACCGCCGAGCAGGTGAGCGCCACCGCGGCGTCCCTGGTCGCCATGCAGGAGCCGTCCGGGGCGATCCCGTGGGCGGCCGGCGAGCACGTCGACATCTGGAACCACGTCGAGGGCGCGATGGCGATGCTGGTCGGTGGTGAGGTGGAAGCCGCCGAGCGCGCCCTGACGTGGGTCCCGAGCCTGCAGCGAGCCGACGGGTCCTGGCCGATGAAGATCGTCGACGGATCGGTCGAGGACGAGCGCGGCGAGGTCAACATGTCGGCCTACCTCGCGGTCGGTCTGTGGCATCACTGGCTGGTCCGCCGCGACCGCGGATTCGTCGAGGCGCTGTGGCCCAGCGTCCGCGCCGGGCTCGACTGGGTGATCGGGCTGCAGGAGGTGTGGGGCGGCATCCGGTGGACGCCGGTCGACGACCTGTGCCTGCTGACCGGTTGCTCCTCGATCTACCACGCGCTGCGCGCCGGGGTCGCCCTCGCCGACCTGCTCGACGATCCGCAGCCGGAGTGGGAGCTGGCCGGAGGTCGACTGGGCCACGCGCTTCGGGAGCACCCCGACCTGTTCGCGGACAAGTCGACGTTCTCGATGGACTGGTACTACCCGGTGCTCGGTGGGGCCGTGCGCGGCTCCGAGGCACGACGGCTGCTGGCGAGCCGATGGGACGACTTCGTCGTACCCGGCCTGGGGGTGCGGTGCGTGAGCACCAACCCCTGGGTGACAGGCGCCGAGACCTGCGAGCTGGTGCTCGCCCTCGACGCGATCGGTGACGGCGCCCAGGCGGTGCGACTGCTGGCCGACATGCAGCACCTGCGGCACGAGAACGGGTCCTACTGGACCGGGTGGGTCTACGCCGACGAGGGCTACCAGAACGACAACCCGGACGTGTACTGGCCGCAGGAACAGACCACCTACACCGCGGCGGCGGTGCTGCTCGCGGTGGACGCGCTGGGGGAGCGGTACGGCGCCGCCACGGGCGGCTCCGACATCATGCGAGGCACCTCGCTCGCCCCCGACTTCGCCGAGATCGGGTTGGAATGCGGCTGCCGAGTCGACTCGGGCCTCCGTCCCGGTTGATGCGGGCCTCCGTCCCGGTTGATGCGGGCCTCAGTTCCGGCGCAGCACCCGCATCGAGCCCAGCGCCTCGATCTCCTCGAAGCGACCGCTTGCCAGGGCCGGCCGATAGATGAGCTCGTACGGCGGCCGGCCGCCCTCGGCGGGATCCGGGAACACGTCGTGGATGACCAGCAGGCCGCCCGGCATCACGTGCGGCGTCCAACCGTCGTAGTCGTCGCGTGCCGGCTGTTCGCCGTGGCCGCCGTCGATGAACAGCAGGCTCAGCGGCGTACGCCACCAGTGACTGATCGCGCGCGACCGGCCGACCACGGCGACCACCCGGTCCTCGAGGCCAGCGGCGTGGAGGGTGCGGCGGAAGGTCGGCAGCGTGTCCATCAGCCCGGTCTCCGGGTCGACCAGGGTGGCGTCGTGGTGTTCCCAGCCGGCCTGGTTCTCCTCGGAGCCGCGGTGGTGGTCGACGGTGAAGGCCACCGCATCGCCGCCGACGGCACGCGCCGCGGCGCCGAGGTAGATCGCCGACTTGCCGCAGTACGTGCCGACCTCGAGGACGGGGCCGTGCGGCAGCCGCGCGACGGCGTACCGGAAGAGCAGATCGCCCTCGGCCGGCGGCATGAAGCCCTTCGCGGCCCGCGCCCGGGCGAGCAGGTCGGCGGGCATCTGGGCGGGCATCTCGGGCGCTGTCACCGGGCCGACACTAACGGCCCGCCGGCGAGGGCTCGACACAACGCACCGGACCGGATCAGGAGCTGCCCCCGGGCTGGACACGCGTCCGGGGGCAGCTCCGACCTTCAGCACCCCTGTTGTGGGGACAAGGGACACGGGAAAGGTAACGCTAAGTGACAGCAGTCTCAGGAAATCGGCGAATCGGGGCGCGCCTGGCTAGACAGGTACGCCGCGAAGCCACGCCGGAGACCGCCTCGCGAGAGGTGAATGACACCGGGGTGACCCTCGATTTGGCACGGCATGGGGTCTCGGCTAGTGTTCTCGACGTCGCCGAGGCGAGGGGCTCGACCGCAAGGGAGAGCGCCGATCCGAGGAGATGTGCGGACGTAGCTCAGTTGGTAGAGCGCAACCTTGCCAAGGTTGAGGTCGCGAGTTCGAGCCTCGTCGTCCGCTCTGAGGTGCACAGCCTCCGCGGTGGGTTGGCCGAGAGGCGAGGCAACGGACTGCAAATCCGTGTACACGGGTTCAAATCCCGTACCCACCTCCAACCCGCTAGAATTTCATAAAGACCCGGACGATTGGCGCAGCGGTAGCGCGCTTCCTTGACACGGAAGAGGTCACTGGTTCAAACCCAGTATCGTCCACCACTTCGAACGGCCTCGCAGATGCGGGGCCGTTCGTCATGCCCCGTGGCCGACGTGATCGGCGACAGGGATCGAGTCGGCCACGGCAGCGGAGCTGAAGCGGCCACAGCCCTCTTCGGCCGCGGGTCGATCCGCGGTTGCCGGGCACGCCTTGAGAGACTGCGGACGTGCCCGAGCCAGTCGTCCGCGTGTGCCGGATCGCGGAGGTCCCACGCGACCCGGGACTGCTCACCGAAGCGGAGGTACGCCGCGTCCGCCGTCTCGTGCACCGGGCCGATCGAGAGGCCTACCGAGCAGCGCACGTGCTCGCGCGACTGGTCGCCGCGGAGCTCGCCGGGGTCGCGGCGGCGTCGGTGGTGCTGGTCCAGCGGTGCCCGAGCTGCGGCGCCACCGATCACGGCAGGCCCGCGGTCGCCGGGATGCCGCACGTGCACGTCAGCCTGAGCCACACCCGCGGGGTCGTGGCCGCTGTGGCAGCGACGACCGTCTGCGGCATCGACGCGGAGACCGTCCGTGCCCGCGTGCCGGTCGAGGCTCTGACCGACCGCGAGCGGAGGTGGGTCGCTCGGCAGCCGGACCCCGGTACCGCATCCGTGGCGCTGTGGGTGCGCAAGGAGGCGTGGGCCAAGGCCAGCGGGGAGGGGCTCGACCAGGCGATGTCCCGTGACGTCCTCGATGCCGGCTGGTTGACCGGCGAGGTCTCCACCGCGGAGTACGCCGCGGCCTGGGTGGTGCTCGCCGACACGACGCCGGCACCCGCGAGCGTCGGGGCCGACCCCCGCTAGGGTCACTCCATGCGCGCCTGGATCGACGGACAGCTCCTCGAGGACCCCACCGCCCCGGCCGTCAGCGTCTTCGACCACGGTCTCACCGTGGGGGACGCCGTCTTCGAGGCGATCAAGGTCGTCGACGGGGAGGCGTTCGCGCTGACGCGGCACCTCGAGCGGCTGCAGCGCTCGGCGACAGGCCTCGGGATCGGTCCGGTGGACGACGCGGCCCTGCGTGAGGGCGTCAGCGCCGTCCTGGCCGCCGAGCCGGTGGGCCTGGGCCGCATCCGGATCACCGTGACCGGCGGGCCGGCGCCGCTCGGCTCGGGCCGTGGCGATGCGGCGCCAACCATCATCGTCGCGGTGAGCGAGGTGCCTGCGTTCGCCGAGACCACCCGGGTGATCACGGTGCCGTGGCCGCGCAACGAGCGCGGCGCGCTGGCCGGCCTGAAGACCACGTCGTACGCCGAGAACGTGGTGGCGCTGGCCGAGGCCGCGCGTCGCGGTGCCGGCGAGGCGGTCTTCGCCAACACGGTGGGCAACCTGTGCGAGGGCACCGGCACGAACGTCTTCTACGTCGTCGACGGCGAGCTGCGCACGCCGACGCTGGCGAGCGGCTGCCTGGCGGGAGTGACGCGGGCGCTGATCCTGGAGTGGTATGGCGGCGTGGAGGTCGACGAGCCCATCGGCGTCGTGGCCGATCAGGCCAGCGAGGTCTTCCTGGCCTCGACCCTGCGCGACGCGCAGGCGGTGCTCGACTGGGACGGGAAGGAGCTTGCGTACGGTCCTGTCACCCGGGCGGTACGCGAGGTATGGCGGGAGCGGGAGCCCGAGCTGCTCGGGCGCTGATCAGTCGGCGATGCCGAGCAGGTCGGCGATCAGGCCGTCCATGTCCAGGTGGTCGGTCTCGGTGCCGACCGGAACCGTCGCGAACGTGCGCGACAGGAACGTCTGCAGCTCGTGGGTGCACGCCTGCGCGACCAGCCGTCCATCGGGGGAGGAGAAGTCGAGCACCGCCACCGCGCGGGCGTCGTCGTCGATGCTCGGATAGATCTTGACGTCGCCCTCGCCCGCCGGCGCGGCCAGCCCCTTCAGCAACAGCGTGCGGGCCAGGACCCACTCGACGTCGCCGGTGCCGGAGTGGAAGGTCATGCTGACCGCGTACGGGTCGTCGCGCCGGTAGCCCAGGGTGGTCGGCACGTCGACGTTGCGGCCCCACGGGTCGACGCAGGCCAGGGTGATGTCCTGGGAGAGCACCGGAGTGGTCGGCTGCTGTGTCATCGTTCACGCTCCTCGTCGCTGATGTCGACCATGAGACGGCTCCGACCGGTACCCATGATGCGGGTTTGCGGCAAAGTGACTCTGGTCGCTGATCGGGCCCTCGGTGTCGACCCTCTCCGCAGTGTTCAACGTGCGTGCGGCCAGAGAGGTACGGCGATCGTGCCGACGGCGTGGATCGACCGGCGCGAGGCGTGGCCGAGGGCCGGCTCGCGGCATGGCTCAGCGGTAGGGGCGGGCCCCGCCGCCGGAGAAGCCGGCACCGTGGGCGCAGGATCCGAACCGTGCCGGCACGGCGTCGGGCTCCTCGGAACGCCCCCAACGGTGGCGGTCGTACCCGGGCCGGACCGCGGGGGCCTCGCCGGCCGGGTACGCCGCCGGCGGGACGGGGGAGAGCGGCTGCATCACCACGGCGGGTATCGCCACGGCGGGCACCGCCACGGCCGGCACCGCCACGGCCGGCACCGCCACGGCGGGCACCGCCACGGCCGGCGGTGTCGCGGGAGGCGGGCTGGTCGGGGGCGTCGCGACCGGAGGGTCGGTCACCGGGGGCGTCGTCGCCGGAGGCACGGGCGGGTGCTGGGGGTGAGGGTGCTGGGGGTGAGGGTGCTGCGGGTGCCCGCTCGCCGGGTGGTGCTGATGGGGGTGCCGGGTCTGCTGCTGCGCCGCATCGGCTGTCCGGGACCCGGCATCGCTCCCCTGGGACACGATCGCGACGGCCTCGACGGCCGCTGCGCTCGGGCCGACGCTGCCGGAGGTGCCGGAGGTGCCGGTGGCTGTGGCAGGGATCGTCGCGTGCTCGGGCACGCCGACGTCGCGCGTCGTCGTACGGACGAGCGCCGGGCCGGAGACGACGGTGCGCGCGGGGACGAGCTCCGCGCCGGCGATGAGGTGCCAGCCCGGCAGCGGTGGGAGCCGACGCGCGGGCGGGTTGCCGAGCGGGAGGTGCAGCACCACCACACAGGCGAGAGCGACGGCGATGAACGCCGCGAGAGATGCCCTGTTGCTCGTTGTCATCCGCCCCGCCCAGCACTAGGGAACGCCTCTTTATTGTGCCCCCGATCGGGACCCGCGGGAAGCGCTCGCCGGCCGGCGTGGCAGCCCGTGCGCGTCAAGGTCGGTATTTCTGCCGATACCACCCGTGCGCTGCGCATGCGTGTAATCGAGGGACCAGCGGCGGTGGTCGGGAAGGACCTTCATGGCGGACGCGACCGATCGATTCTTCGACGAGCTGGGCCGGCGAGGGCACGAACCGATGCTCACCAGGCTCAGCGCGACGCTGCGCTGGGACATCGTCGACGGCGAGCACGTCGAGCATCGGCGGGTCCGCGTGGACAGGGGTGCCATCAGCGTCACCTCGAGCGGTGAGTCCGCTGACTGCGTGATCACCGCCGAGCGAGCCGTCTGCAACGACGTCATCGGAGGCCGCACCAGCGCGCTGGCGGCGCTGCTGCGCGGCGCCGCGGTGATCGAGGGGGACCCCGAGCTGATGGTGCTGGCGCAACGGCTGTTCACCCGCCAGCGCGCCGGCGCGGTCGGCCGCGGTCATCTGCCCGACGGACGTCCCGCCGATGCCTGAGGACGTCGTCCAGATCCTGCACGGCAACACCTTCGTGGTCAGTGACGCGCAGGGGGACATCCAAGCCTCCGCGACCGACCCCACCGGACTGTTCGCGTTGGACACGCGATTTCTCTCGCGCTGGGTCCTGACGGTGAACGGTGAGCGGTTGACCGCTCTGTCGACCGACGACCTGCACTACTTCGAGACCCGGTTCTTCCTGGTCCCAGGCTCGGGCACCGTCTATGTCGACGCGAAGATCACCGTCCTGCGCCAGCGGGAGGTCGCGGACGGGTTCCGCGAGCAGCTGACGATCCTCAACCACGACGTCGAGCCGGTCACGCTGCTGATCCGAGTCGACGCTGCCGCCGACTTCGCCGACCTGTTCGAGGTCAAGGACGCCCTCACCAAGAAGGGCACCTGCTCGGTCGACGCCGCGGGCGGTCGGCTCGTGATGGACTACCGGCGCGAGAGCTTCCACCGTACGACGACCGTGTCCTCGACCGAACCCGCCGACGTCGACGTCGGCGGCCTGCAGTTCTCGGTGTCGATCGCTCCGCACGGCTCATGGAGTACCGAGTTGAACGTTCGTGTCGCCAGCCTCGGTCCCGGCGGCCGTCAGCTGCGGAACCGAGCGTCCATGCACGAGGAACGGGAGCACGCGCTGGCGGACCTGGAGCGGTGGCTCGCCGACGCACCGCGCCTGACCTGCGACTGGGAAGCCCTCGTCGCGACGTACCGACGCAGTCTGGTCGACCTGGCCGCGCTCCGCTTCTCGCCGCTGATCGCGAACTCGCAGACCCTCCCGGCGGCGGGGCTGCCCTGGTTCATGACGCTGTTCGGCCGTGACAGCATCTTCACCAGCCTGCAGGCTCTGCCGTTCAACTCCGAGCTCGCCTCGACGACGTTGCGGGTGTTGGGCGATTGGCAGGGGAACCGGGTGGACGACTTCCGGGACGAGGACCCGGGGCGGATCCTGCACGAGGTCCGCTACGGCGAGCTCACGGCGTTCCAGGAGCGGCCACACTCCCCGTACTTCGGCAGTGCCGATGCCACGCCGCTCTACGTGGTCCTGCTGGACGAATACGAGCAATGGACCGGCGACGCGGAGCTGGTCCGTGTGCTGGAGATGGAGGCCCGAGCCGCCCTGCGCTGGATCGACGACTACGCCGACCTGCAGGATAACGGCTACGTCGCCTACCGACGGCGCAATCATGAGACCGGTCTGGAGAACCAGTGCTGGAAGGACTCCTGGGACTCGATCTGCTACAGCGACGGCGCGCTGCCGGGCTTCCCGCGAGCCACCTGCGAGCTCCAGGGCTACGCCTACGACGCGAAGATGCGTGGCGCTCGGCTCGCGCGGCTGTTCTGGAACGACGACGCCTACGCGGACGAGCTCGAGCGCCAGGCCGCCGACCTCAAGACCCGGTTCAACCGCGACTTCTGGGTCGAGGACGGGGAGTACTACGCGCTGGCCCTGGACGCCGACGGAGCGCAGGTGGACGCACTCGCCTCCAACATCGGGCACCTGCTGTGGAGCGGGATCGTCGACGCCGACAAGGCGGCCGCGATCGCCGGACACCTGCTCGGGCCGCGGCTGTTCTCCGGCTGGGGAGTGCGAACGCTCGCGGAGGGGGAGGCGCGGTACAACCCGATCGGCTACCACGTAGGCACCGTGTGGCCCTTCGACAATTCGTTCATCGCATGGGGTCTGCGGCGCTACGGGTTCAAGTCCGAGGCCGCCCGGGTCGCGGCAGGCATCCTCGACGCGGCGCACTTCTACGACGGTCGGCTGCCCGAGGCGTTCGGCGGCTATGAACGCACCTTGACCAAGTACCCGGTCCGGTACCCCACCGCCTGCAGCCCGCAGGCGTGGTCCACCGGTACGCCGCTGCTCCTGCTGCGCACGATGCTGGGGCTCGAACCGGTGGGTGACCACCTGATCGTCGATCCGGCGCTGCCGGTCGGCATCGGGCGCATCGAGCTACTGGACATCCCGGGCCGGTGGGGTCGCATCGACGCCTTCGGGCGCGGTCGGGTCGAGGTGGATCAGGGGACGACGCTGCGTCCCCAGCTCGGCGACCCCACCGGCCGGCCTCGCCCTGACTAGAGGCCGGTGGCGAGCCGATGTCCCAGGGCGGGCGGCCGAACCACTGGCGCCGCTGCCTCGTCGAGCGGGTAATAGGAGTGCGCCGGACGGGACAGGAGCTCCTCGTAGAGCCGGACGTGGTCGGCGACCATCCGCTCACTGCTGAACCACCGAGCGGCGACCGCACGACAGGTCGATCGGTCGAGCTCCGGGGCGTCGAGCAGCGCCGCAGCCAACCCCGGGATACCCCGGCGGAGGTGGCCGGTGACGCCGTCCTCGACCAGCTCGGGCGCAGATCCGACCGGTGTGGCGACCACGGGGGTTCCCGTCGCGAGGGCCTCGATCATGACCAGGCCGAACGGTTCAGCCCACTGCATGGGGTTGAGCAGGGCGAACGAATCGCCGACGAGCTCCAGCTTCTCGTCGTGGCCCAACTCTCCGAGGAACTCGACGTCCGAGCACAGCAGCGGCTTCACCTCGGCCTCGAAGTAGGCCAGCTCTGCTGGCTCACGCAGCTTCGCGGCCATGCGTAGCGGCACGCCGGCCGCGCGCGCGACGAGGGCGGCCTCGCGCGGTCCCTTCTCAGGGGACATCCGTCCCAGGAAGCTGGCATAGCCCCCGCTGCCCCGGCCCACCGGCACCGAGCCCACGTCCAGGCCGTGGTGGATCACGCCGGCCAGGGGAATGCCCTCGGCGGTCGCCGCCTGGTGATGCGAGATCGCAACCAGGGCCACGCCCCGGAAGGCACGATAGAGCGGGGCCAGCATCGCGTCGAAGGGGCCGTGAGCGGTGGACACCACCGGCGTGCCGACCGGCGCCCGAGCGCAGAGCGGACCGGTGAGGGTGTGGTCGTGCACGACGTCGACGTCCGACATGGCGGCGTAGGCCCTGATGACATGGCGCAACTCGGTGTTGGTGTCGACGCAGACCGGTGCATCCTCCAGCGCCTCCTCGGTCCCGCTGACCCGGGGCACCGGACAGGTGCTGTTGCTCGCGGCCGCGAGCAGCACCTCATGACCGGCGCCGACCAGCCCGCGGGCCAGCCGATCGATGACGGACTCCGTGCCTCCGTAGGCGCGAGGGGGGATGGGGAGCCCCGGAGGGGCGATGAGACCGATGCGCATGTGACGTCCTCCCAAGCGGATGGTGCAGACCGCCGCCGAGCGGACCTGCTGGCCTCATGGCAGCAGGCGGGAGCCGTGGTCGCTATCGGCAAAAGGACCTACATCGTCGGCGGAGCCGCTGTCCACGCGGAGGGCGCTGTCCGGGCGGACAGGATCTATACAACGTAGTTGTATAGTTTCGGCAGGAGGTCACATCCCATGAAACTGACCAAGTACACCCACGCCAGCGTCTCGTTCGAGAGCGACGGAGCTCGCCTGCTCCTGGATCCGGGCACCTTCGGCCCCGAGAGTGCCGAGCAGTTGGACCTGGCCGACGCCGTCCTGATCACCCACGAGCACTTCGACCACCTCGACGTCGAGAAGGTCGGAGCCGCACTGCAGCGGCGGCCCGAGCTGGAGGTCTACGGTCCGTCCTCGATCGTCCCGTCACTCACGGCGGCCGGCGGCCGGAAGGGCCAGCTGCATGTCCTCACCCCGGGTCAGGAGCTCGTCGTCTCCGGCGTACACGTGCAGGTCTTCGGCGGCGCCCATGCGCCGATCCATCCGGACATCCCCGTCCCGCAGAACCTGGGCTACCTGCTCGACGAGGCGGTCTTCCATCCGGGTGACTCCTACGTCGTGCCGGGTGTGCCGGTGCACACGCTGCTGGTTCCGACGAGTGGACCGTGGACCAAGGTGGGGGAGGCCATCGACTTCGTGCGGGCGGTCGCGCCGCGCCAGACGGTGCCCATCCACGACGTCATGCTCAGCGAGATCGGGCAGGCATCGGTCGCGATGTTCCTGGGCGAGGGCGGTCCGACGGGAGTGGCGCTGCACCGGCTCGAGCCCTCGCAAGGCCTGGACCTCTAGGGGCTCGCGGTGGACGAGGAACGGGACCGCGCACTCGCCGAGGAGCTGCGGCTGGCCGTCGGGTCGCTGGTCCGCGCCACCAGGGCACAAACGGATGAGCTGTCCCGCGCCCACGCCGAGTCGCTGGCCCAGCTCGAGCGCCAGGGCGGTCGGACCATCGCCCTGCTGGCGGCCGAGCGGGGCGTGAGCCACCAGGCGATGAGCAAGGCCGTCGCCGAGCTGGAACGCATGGGGCTGGTCGAGCGGCACCCCCACCCCTCGGACGCCCGCGCCTTCGTCATCGAGCTGAGTGCGAGCGGCCGGCACGCCCTGCGGCGCGATCGGGACGCCCGCCGTGACAGCCTGGCGCGTGCCATCGCCGGCCTCGACGAAGCCGATCGTGCCCTGCTGGACGCGGTTCCGCGGCTGCTGCGTCGGCTGATGCCCTAGCCGACACGCGGGTCGGGACACGACGACGAAGGCCCCGGACCTGCGTCGCCGCAGGGCCGGGGCCTTCGTCTCGTGGTGGGTGATACTGGGTTCGAACCAGTGACCTCTTCGGTGTGAACGAAGCGCGCTACCACTGCGCCAATCACCCGTGACGTTGCTGAACACTAGCGCATCCCGCGTCCCACCTCACATTCGGGGCGCGCCCCGCATCACCCCTGCGTGGCGGAGCGGACCACCTCATCCAGGGCGACCACGAGCAGCGCCACGTCGTCGTCGCTGGCGCCGTACTTCTCCAGCAGCCGATCGGCGATCGCCTCGGTCCCGCAGTCGCCGAGCGTGGCCAGGAACGTGGCGACCTCGAGGAGGCTGTCGTCCAGCGGTACGTCGCGGCGTTCGACCAGGCCGTCGGTGAACAGGAGGAAGCGGTCGCCGGGGAGCAGGTCCACGACGTGCTCCTCGTGGGTCGTGCCGAGCCCGAGCAGCACGCCTCGGTAGGAGAGCAGAGTTGCCTCGCCGTCGCGCACCCGGATGAGCGGCGGGTGCCCGGCGCTGACCAGCCGCATCGTGCGGCGCTCGGCGTCGATCATCCCGATGCACGCGGTAGCGATCACGCCGGGCTCGTTGCGGATCAGCACCCGATCGATCCGACGCATGATCTCGGCGGGGCCGTAGTCGTCGTAGGCGTAGGCGCGCAGGGAGTAGCGCAGCTGCGCCATCACCACGGCGGCCTCCAGCGAGTGACCCTGCACGTCCCCGATCGCGACGAACAGGTTGGCGCCGACCTCGAAGGCGTCGAAGAAGTCGCCACCGACCTCGGCATGCCGCTCGGAGGCGCGGTAGCGGGCGCCGATCGTCACTCCGTCGGGCTCCGGCAGCGAGGAGGGCAGCAGGCTGCGCTGCAGCAGCACGGCCGTGCGGTGCTCGCGCTCGAGGGTGCGGAGGTTGTCGAAGGCTACCGACGCCAGCTGCGCGAGACGCTCCAGGAGCAGGTCGTTGCCGTCCTCGTCGGAGGAGGCCGGGACGGCCACCAGGCCGACGCGCTCGTCGTCCACGACGATGGGGCTCACCCGCCACACCTCCTCGGGAAGCGTCGGCAGGATCGTGGACCAGGCCTCCTCCCGTGGCCGCACCATGCCCGCGTCGGGGAGGCCGGCCAGCAGCTCTGCCAGGCCCTCGTGCGTCAGCGGCCCGGTGATGTCGACCGTGCCGCCGGGTGCGGCGGCGGAGCGATGGGCACCGGGCCGGTCGACGAGCACCGCCACCGCCGGCTCGTCCAGCACCTCCGCGGCGGCCCGGGCGACGCCGTCGGTGAGGCGCGCGACGCTGGCCGCGACGTTCAACCGCACGGCAGCGCGGTTGAGGCGGCTCATCCGGCCTGCGAGCTCCTCGGCGCTTCGGCGCGCGCCCGAGGAGCGCAGCAGGGTGCGGATCGTCGAGAGCAGCTCCTGCGGCTCGATGGGGTCGACCAGGTAGGCGTCCGCGCCGCTGTCGAGACCGGCGACCCGATCGAGCGTCTCCATGGCCACCGCCGAGACGTGCACGACCGGGATGCCCGAGCGCTCGGGGTCGTGCCGCAGATCGCGGGTGATGTCCAGGCCGCTCCCGTCGGGCAGGTGTACGTCGAGGACCGCGAGGTCGATGTCCTGCTCGGCGAGGATCCGGCGCGCGCCGGCCGCGGTGTCGGTCTCGACGATCCGATACCCGCTGCGGCGCAGCCAACTGGCGATGACGTAGCGCTTGGCGGGTGTGTCGTCGCAGACGAGCACCAGCGGCAGGCGCTCAGGCATGGCCGCCGCCGTGGGGCAACCACAGGGAGAAGCAGCTGCCCTCGCCGACCACGCTGCTCACCTCGATGCGGCCGCCGAGAGCCGTCGCCACCACCTGCGCGAAGGGGAGACCGAGCCCGGTGCCCTTGGCGCTGGCGTGCAGGGGCGAGGTGGCCTGGTAGAACTCCTCGAAGATGTGCGGCAGGTCGTCCTCGGCGATGCCGACGCCGGTGTCGCGGACCTCGAACAGCACGTCGCCGGCTTGTGCCCGCGCGCCGAGAACGACCGAGCCCGCGGAGGTGAACTTGGCGGCGTTGCTGAGCAGGTTGCGCAGCACGTGGCGCAGCAGGTCGGGGTCGGTGTCGATCATGTCGATCCCGTCGACCTCGAGGCGCAGCGTCACGTCCGGACGCAACAGCGGCTCGATGACAGCGCGCAGCTCGCCGAGCAGCGCTGGGACCGACGTCGGCACCGGCGTCGGCTCGAGCCGACCGGACTCGGCGCGGGCCAGGTCCAGGAGCTCCTCGACGAGCCGTTGCAGGTCACCGGCGCTGGTGCGGACGTACTGCACCTGTTCGGTGTGCTCCGGGGTCAGGCGGTCCGTCTGGTGCGGATCGAGGAGCAGGCCGGTGAGGCCGAGGATGGAGTTGACCGGGGTGCGCAGCTCGTGGCTGATGCTGCGCAGGAAGCGCGTCTTGGCCTCGCTGGCCTGGCGCAGCTGCAGGTTCTTGTCGTCGATCTCGGCGTAGAGCGCGACGACGCCCTGGTTGGTGCGGTCCAGCTCGGCCGAGAGCTCGGCGTAGAGCGCCATCACGCCGCGGTTGGTCTCCTCGAGCTCGTTGTTGACCACCTCGAGCTCGCGCCGCTGGGCCCGGACCTCCTCCAGCGCGTTGAGCAGGTCACGGTTCTGCTCGCGCAGCTCCTCGGCGGGTGAGGACGGCAGCTGGGCGAGCAGGCTGCGGCGCAGCCGGTCGAGGACGGCGGTGCCGGGGATCGGTGCCGGGATGGCCTTCTCCAGGATCAGACCGACCCCGCGGCCCGCGTCGTACCCGGCCTGGTCGTCGACCAGGCGGGAGACGGCGGTGACGGCGGCCGGCCACTGCTCGGGCGGCAGGTCGGACTCCAGCCGCACCTGCAGCATGCCGGCGCGCACGTCCAGCGAGACGATGCCGCCGCCGGAGGAGACGATCTCGCGACCGAGCTCGCTGATCGCTGTCGCCACCCGGAGGGCGTCCAGGCGATCCAGGCCCAGGCCGACCGCACACTCGCGGCCCAGCTGGCGCGCCACGAAGAGGTCGTCCTCGGTGCGCAGCGCTACCTGCGTCAGGGCGGTGGTGCTCATGCAGCCGTCCGCAGCACCAGGACGCCGGCATCGTCGCGGCGGCTCGCGGCGGCTCGGACCAGCGCAGCGCAGACCACGCCCGGGGCGTGCGTCAGGACGTCGGGCATGTCGGCCGGCGACCAGCGCTGGGACAGGCCGTCGGTGTGCATCACCACCAGGCTCGCCGGTTCCACGGGGTAGGTCGTCTCCCGCAGCCGCGGAGCGCGGTGGCCCGCGATGCCGGGCTGGGCGGGGAGGGTGCGGGTGCCACCGGGGCCGACCAGCCGGGCGGCGACGTTCCCGATGCCGGCGTGCACCAGCCGCCGCGTCGCCGGGTCGTAGCTGACCACCGTGACCGCCGCACCGCGCGTGCCGCCGAGCGAGGCGTGGATCCGCTCCAGGACGGCGGCGGGCGAGACGCTGTCGAGGGACATCAGCACGTCGGCCGCGCGCTGCGACGCCGCGGCGGCCAGAGGCCCGTGCCCGAGGCCGTCGGCGACCATCACCAGCTGGATTTCGTCGGTCGTGCGGTGGGCAGCGGTGTCACCGCACGGGCCCTCGCCGGACAGCGGCCGGGTGAGCGCTGCCACGTCAGCGCCGCCGCCCTGCTCGAGGTGATCCCGCGTCCCCGCCGGGTCGGGGCCCATGATCGCCTGCGCGATCGTCCCCAGCGCCGGGACGGAGTAGACGTCGAACGCCGAGGCGAGCCGCTGGCAGGCGCCCAGCCCGATCCCGAGCGTTCCGCGGGTGGAGGCGCCGTCGGAGATCAGCGCGTCGATGTTGCGGCTGCCCGGACCCGCGTCGATCGCCAGCACCCGGACGGCCGCCCGGTCGCCCTCGCCGAGCACGCGCAGCACGAGCTCGCCCCCGCCGGCGTGCTTCACCAGGTTGGTGGCGAGCTCGGTCACCACGATGCCGACCTCGGCCACCCGCTCCGGGTCGAGACCCAGGTCGGAGGCCAGGGCGGCCGCCGCCCGTCGTACGGCGGGGACTGCCGCGCTCTCGGTCACGTTCCACCAGCTGTCACCGGTGGCGCCGGGCAGCGCGGCCACCCTCATCGTCTCCACTTGACGACCGTGACGCGCGTGCCGCGGCCCGCGGCGGTGTCGAGGTCGAACTCGTCGACGAGCCGGCGGGTACCCGACAGACCCAGGCCCAGACCACTGCCACTCGTCCAGCCGTCGGTGAGCGCCAGGTCGACGTCGGCGATGCCCGGTCCTTCGTCGCTGAAGACCACCTGCACGCCGATCAGGCCGGCGCGCTCCAGGAGGCGGACGGTCGCGTCGCCACCGCCGCCGTACACGAGGGTGTTGCGGGCCAGCTCGCTGGCCGCCGTCACCAGCTTCGTCTGGTCGACCAGGGAGAGCTTCGCCGCCATGGCGACGTCGCGCACCGACTGGCGCACCCGTACGACGTCGGAGTCGGCGTGCACCTCGATGACGGTGCCGGTCTCACTCGGCGAGGTCGTCATCGCGGGTCACGTCCCCTCCGCGGGCGGGCGCGCTGATGCTGCGGCTCAGCATCCGGATGCCGCGGTCCACGTCGAGTGCTGTGCGGACTCCCGACAGGGTCAATCCCAGCTCGACCAGCGTGATCGCCACGGCCGGCTGCATGCCGACGACGACCGTCTCGGCGTCGAGCACTCGCGAGACGGCTGCCGTGGTCGAGATCATCCGGCCGATGAAGCTGTCCACGATCTCCAGCGCCGAGATGTCGATCAGCACACCCTTGGCGCCCGTCTCGACGATCCGGTTGCTGAGGTCGTCCTGGAGCATCAGGGCGGTGTGGTCCTGCAGGTCCACCTGGATGGAGACCAGCAGCATGTCGCCGATCCGCAGGATCGGGATCCGCTCCATCATGCCCTGCTGACCACGTCGAGGCCCGACCGACGCATCGCCAGGAGCATCGCGTCCGACAGGCTCGCCTTGGTGTGGATGTCGCCGAACTCGATCCCGAGCGCCACGACCGTCTGGGCGATCTGGGGCCGGATCCCGGAGACGATGCACTCGGCGCCGAGCAGGCGCGCGGCCTGGACCGTCTTGAGCAGGTGCTGGGCGACCTGGGTGTCGACGGCGGCGACGCCGGTGATGTCGATGATCGCGTGCTCGGAGCCGGTGTCCACCAGGGCCTGCAGCAGCGCCTCCATCACCACCTGGGTGCGGGCGGAGTCGAGGGTGCCGACCAGCGGCAGCGCCACGATGCCGTCCCACAGCTTGACGACAGGCGTGGAGAGCTCGAGGAGGGTCTCGGCCTGCTGGGCGATCACCGTCTCGCGGGCACTGGCGTAGGTCTCCAGCATGTAGAGCCCGAGATCGTCGACGACGCGCGAGAGGCTGGCGAACGCCTGGTAGGCGGCGAGGTCCCCGCGCTGCTCGAGCAGGGTGAGGGTCGCCGTCTTGAGTGCGAAGACGCTCACCGCCGCCTCGGTGGGTGAGAAGCCCTGGCGGGCGCGGGTGCGGCCGAGGTCGGCGAGCAGCGCACGCAACCCGTCGTAGGTCGTGCTGCGGATGTCGCTCTCGCGGCCGTCGGCGGAGGTGAGGCCGTCGAAGATCTCACGGATGTCGTTGGTCAGCTCGCTCGCGGTCATGCGGCCGGCGAGCGAGGTCTCGACGATCTCGGTCCAGGCGGGGATGAGCTCGTCCCGGTTCTGGCGGAGCAGGTCGATCCAGTCGTGCTCGGGTTGTGACGACACGTCTTGCCATCCTTCGTCGCAGGAGTTGCACGGTAAAGGATCTCACCGCCTGCGTATCTTGGCAGAGCGCTGCGACATTCGCCCGACCGAGCCGTCCGCGGCGCTCATGAGATCGCGTTGTTTAAGGATCCGGCCTCTCGGGCAGTGATGGCCTCGACCGCTGTAGGACCAGGAGGGGAGGGGTCATGAGGAAGGCTGTTGCCGAGATGGGTGCGCATGGCCACGACTGGCGTGTTGCCGAGGTGGTCTTCGATGACGGTGTCGCCGTACGGCAGTTCGAGTGCTGGTGCGGGGCCACCGACATGGACACCGCGGCATGACGCGTCAGGTCGCTGCCCGAACGCGACGCGCGCGATTCAGACGTATCTCCGCCCCGGCCGCGGGCCGGCGGAGGCGATCGCGCTTCCAACAGTGTGTGACCGTCTCTTCGCTCGTGAACGAGAGGAACCCCGCCCGTGGCACAGCCAGCGAGCCGGTCAGTAGTGTTGCCTTCGAAGGTGCCAGTGGAATTGCCGGTGGAGTTGTGGGCGCTGTGATCGAACGTCGGGAGTCTCTCGAGCTGCCTGCCGTCGCCGATTCGATCGGCACGGCACGGACAGCCGTCGCCAGGTTCGCTGCGGACCTGCCGCAGTCGCTGCGCGACGATGCGGCACTGCTGGTCTCGGAGTTGATGAGCAACGCCGTGCGGCACGGTGCCGGCATCGCCGTGCTGACCCTCTCGCTCTCCGAGGAGATGCTGACGGTCGCGGTGCACGACGACGGCGCCGAGCTGCCGATGATGGGTGCCGGCATCAGCGATCCGGCGGCCGCCTCGGGCCGTGGGCTCGGCATCGTCGAGCGGCTGGCGGCGCAGTGGGGCGTGGACGTCGATCGAGGCGCCCCGGGCAAGACGGTGTGGTTCCGGCTCGCGGTCGCGAAGGCGACCTGGGGTCAAGCGGATAGGGAAGGCGAGAAGGTATGAAGCTCACGATCACGCGGCGGGACTCGGAGGGCGCCAGCACCCTGGCTCTCGAGGGATCCGTCGACCTGGTCACCCGCCAGGCGTTGGTCGAGGCCGGACGGGACGTCCTGGCCGAGGGCAAGGCGCTGACCCTGGACATGGCAGCGGTGGACTTCATCGACTCGACGGGGCTGGGTTCGCTGGTCGAGCTCTCCCGCGAGGCCGCCGCCCGCGACGCCGTCATGGTCGTCGCGCCGCGCTCGCCCCGGGTCGAGCGTGTCTTCGAGCTCACCGGCCTGGATCGGGTGTGGGCCGCTGCGCCGTCGCTGGTCAGTGCCAGCACGGTGGATCGTTAGGATGGGCGTCGTGCCCCTCTTCGCAGCCACGCGCGAGATCGACGCGACCGGCCAGGACGTCCTGGTGGTGACCGGTGACGTCGATCTGGCGACCGCCCACGAGTTCGTCGCCGCCGCCGACGCCTGGACGGCGGGCGGCGGGAGCGGTCCGGTGCGGCTGGACCTGAGCGGGGTGACCTTCCTGGACTCGACCGGGATCAGTGCGCTGCTCGAGATCCGCCGCGCCGCCGCTGGCGTCGGGACCGATGTGGTGGTGGTCGGGCAGTCGGCCGCGGTCGACCGGGTCCTCGCCGTCGCAGGCATCACCGACCTGTTCGCAGCTCGACAGGGCGACGCGTGACGCGCGTCGACGTACGGGGCTGATCGGTCGGCTCCCGCCCGGTCGATCCGGGCGCGGAGATCGCCGAGACCCGGGTGCCGCGCAAGCAGTGATGAGGTAGCAATGATCTTCCCTGGCAACGTCTCCTGGCCCTCGTCGGTCGTGACGGTGAAGGTGCCCGCTCACCCCGACTTCGTGGCCTCGATCCGAGCGATGAGTCGGTCGGTGGCGGTCCTCGCCGACCTGGCCCTGGAGGATGCCGAGGAACTCCAGATGGCCGTCGACGAGTCGGCGATCCTGTTGCTTCCCTTGGTCGACGACGCCGGGTCGGCCGAGTCGCGGATGCTCACCGCTACCTTCGAGGTCGAGGAGGGCTGCGTCGGCATCGTGATGAGCGCGCCGTGCCGGCCGGGCAGCGCCGTCGACCGCACCGGCATGCCGTGGATGATGCTGACGGCCATCGATGCGGAGGTGTCGGTCTCCTCACAGGGCGGCGAGGCCGCGATCAAGGTCACGCGGCGCCGCGAGGACATCTCTTCGTGACGCAGAACCAGTCCCGCTGGTCCTCCAAGAAGGCTGAGGAGGTCGGGCGGCTCTTCGATCGATTGTCGGCGCCCGGGATCGGGGTCGAGGAGTATCGCGCGGTCCGCGAGGAGATCATCGAGGCGAACCTCCCGCTCGTGGGCTACCTGGCCCAGCGCCTGGCAGGCCGCAAGGGTTCGCTCGAGGACCTCGTCCAGGTCGGATCGGTGGGCCTGATCAAGGCCGTCGACCGGTTCGAGCCGCAGCGCGGCTACGAGTTCGTCGCCTATGCCGCACCGATGATCCTGGGCGAGATCAAGCGCTACCTGCGCGACTCCGGCTCGCTGGTCCGGGCACCTCGGCGTGCCCAGGAGCTGCAGGGCGCGGTCATCGAGGCGCGGGAGCGGCTGAGCCAGGAGCTGGGCCGCGCGCCGACGATCTCCGAGCTCGCCCAGCGCATCGGCGCCAGCCCCGAGGACGTGGTGGAGACGATCGAGGTCGGCCGCAGCCGCGAGGGCCATCCGCTCGAGCCGCTGATGGATCCCGCGGGCGGCTCGCTGCAGCAGCTCATCGCCGCCGAGGAGCGCGGATACGTCAACGTGGAGGCCCGGGTCGACCTCAGCGACGCGATCGCCGAGCTGAGCGAGTCCGAGCGTCAGGTGGTCACGTTGCGCTTCACCGACGGCAAGACCCAGGCCGAGATCGCGCGCGTCCTCGGCGTCTCGCAGATGCAGGTCTCGCGGCTGTTGCGACGCAGCCTGACGAAGATGCGACTCCTGCTCGACGAGTGAGCTCTCGCCCGGCCTACGCCTGGCCACGCCCGGCCCACGGCCGGGCGAACCGAGACGTAGCGCCGCCTCGGCGCGAACTCGGGCGGCATATCTGTGTCAGGAACGGCACGTTCCTCCGTCTCACTCCCGTCCCCGGATCATCCCGGGCGGCAGGGGGAGGAGACATGGACGCAGAGGAAGCAGCTGCGGGAGCGACGTCCGGTGGCGCCCGCAGGTCGCTGGAGATCATCCGCACCAACGATCCGGCGGAGGCCTCGGCCAGGGCCGCCGGCCACTTCTACCCGAACCGGATCGAGGCGCCCACGGCCGACGGCTTCGGGATGGAGATGCGCGTCGTCGACCTGGGCGTGATCGCCGCGGCGCTGGTGCGCTTCGACACCGAGACCTCTTACAGCATCCTGGAGAGGGAGGACGCCTACCACGTCACCGTGGGGCTCAGCGGAGCCGTCGACGTCTGGATCCAGCGCCGCCACCTCGTCGCCGATCCGTCGGTGGGTGTCGTCGCCGGGCCCTCCACTCCGGCCCGGGTGAGCGGCTGGCGATCCGGCCGGGACTGGCTCCTGGGCGTCAAGGTCGGCAGGCCGGCTCTCGAGTGCCAGCTGCGGGCACTGATCGGCCGCGACGTGGAGGAGGAGATCCGCTTCGACGTCGAGATGCGGCTCGACCGCGGCATCGGTCCGCAGTGGTTGCGGCTGGCTCAGGGCCTCCTGGACGACGCCGCCGACCGCACCGGCGAATCGGACGCCATCGGCTGGCACCCGCTCCTGGCCGCGCGGACCTCGGATGCGGTCATGACCGGGCTGCTGCTCGCCTGCGACAACCAGTTCAGCGACTTCCTGTGGCGTGCGGGGCGTCAGGCCGGTCCCGCGTCGGTCCAGCGCGCGATCGAGATCATCGAGGAGCGCCCGAACGAGCCGCTGACCATCTCGGGCATCGCCGCCGAGGTCGGGATCAGCGTTCGCGCGCTGCAGAGCGGCTTCCGGCAGACCCTGGGCGTCACCCCGGGCTCCTACCTCACCCAGGTCCGACTCGAGCGGGCCCACCGGACGCTGCGCGAGGCGCCGCGCGGCAGCCTGTCGGCGACCTCGGTGGCCCTGATGTGGGGATTCGGCAACTACGGCCGCTTCTCGGCGAAGTACCGGGAGCGGTACGGCGAGACGCCTGCCGCGACCTTGCGATCGGGCCGCGGCTGAGCCCGGTGAGGTCGAGCGCGCCGGACCGCTGGCGACTGGTGTAAGCAACGTTGCTTCATCGCGTCTTCACTGAGGGCCAGCACGACTGGCCCGCCGCCGGTGCGATATCGCGGGGGCGATGGGGTCGCACCGGCGGCGCCCTGGCGGGGCCGCTGTCATGGCGGGGCCCGGTTCCGAGAGGACCGGGCCCCGCCATGCACTGGGCCGACGCTCAGGCGCGTCCCGGGCGGTGCCGGTCGACGTGGTCCAGCACGCCGAAGGCA
The DNA here is from genome assembly GCF_029873215.1 of Nocardioides sp. BP30. NCBI lineage: Bacteria > Bacillati > Actinomycetota > Actinomycetes > Propionibacteriales > Nocardioidaceae > Nocardioides > Nocardioides lacus. Next base: position 2,188,292 of record NZ_CP123620.1, read on the forward strand.
ACCAGCCGGTTGTCGGTATGGAACAGCTCCGCGCAGGTCGTCAACGTGATCAGCCGCTCTCCGGCGGCCTGGGGCGGCTCCACCCCGCCGTCCGGATTGCGGGGGAGCGGCGTGGTGACCCAGGAGGCGGTCATCGGCACCACGAGCGCGGAGCCACTCGTCAGCAGCCGGTAGACGTAGGTGCGGCTGCGGGTGACGACCTTGATCACCGATCCGGGACGCAGCTCGGGCATCCGTCGCAGCGGCTCACCATGGGTGACCCGGTGGGCGGCGAGGACGTAGTTGCCCACGTCGCCCGGCCCGGCGGTGCCGACGAAGTGTCCGAAACCGGTGGCGAGGACGTCGCTCCCGGTGCCCTCGAGCACCGGGACGGCGTAATCGGGACCGAAGTCCGGGATCTGCACGATGGCGTCGGCCACGCCGAACCGCGTTCGCACCCCCTCCCCGGTCGAGCCGCGCCAGCCCGACCGCAGCTGGGCCAGCGTCTGGTCGCGATGTCGGTGGGAGACCCAGGTCGTGCCCCAGAACTCCCAGGCCACGTAGCCCAACACGGCCAGCCCCGCGCCGAGCAGCCCGATGCCGAGCAGGACCCAACGGGACCGGGTCGGGTGTGCGGGCGGCCGCTGCGCGGGGCCGTGCTCGATCCGGCCCCGAGGTCCGGCGTGCACACCGGACCTCACGGCGCCGATCCCCGCCGCCTCGGGGCGGACGTGTCGCCGAGCCGGCGCGTGGCCACCACGATGAGGAGGGCGGCGCCGAGGGCCTCCACGAGCCACCCGGGGAAGCCCGGACCGCCGGCCCGCCCGACGATCGACCGCCGGGCCGAGGCTGTGTCGGCGTCAGGCACCCGGACACCCTCGACCAACAGCCGGTGCGTGTTGACCCCGATGGGAGCGCAGGTGACGAGGGTGAGCAGGTCCTTCCCGGCGACGGGCCGCAACGAGTCGGTCTGATCGGGCAGCACCGTTCGGATCCGGTCGACCCGATAGGTGATGGTCTGGTCGAGCACCGTCACGCTGAACTCGTCGCCGTCACGCAGCTTGTCGATGTCGGTGAACATGGTGGCGTTGACCAGACCCGAATGAGCGGTCAGGACGCTGTGGGTGCCGGCTCCGCCGACCGGGAGCGCGGTGCCGTACAGGTGTCCGACGCCGCGATCGAGCGTCTCGGCAGCGGTGCCGTGGTAGATCGGCAGGCTGAGCCCGATCGAGGGCGCCGAGACGTAGCCGATCACGCCGCCCGCGCCGACGTCGAGCGTGTCGAGGTAGGCCCGGTAGGCGGCGTCGACCGTCGGCGCCGCGGCACCGGCACCGTAGGGGTCCCGGAGCGGACCGGGGGGCAGGTGGTCGTTGTAGGCGTGGGCGGCCGCCAGTGCGCGCTGCTTGTCAGCGGGCAGCATCGACTCCACCGCCTTGGCGTAGCCGGAGACGACGGCGGCGTGGGAGCGGTCGGAGAACCAGCGGGCACTCGACGGGTAGAGCAGCACCCCGATGCCGACGAGGGCCAGCAGGACCACGCACGTACGGCGCCGCCCCCAGCGACCCAGGGCGGGCCGAGCCCAGCCGCGGGCACGGTGACGGGCGCGGTGACGGGCGCGGTGAGGCGCACGGGGACGGAGGCTGGCGGCCGTGCGCGGCACGCCGGCGGGACTGGACTGGATGCTCATCTGGCTGCGTGTCTCCGGAGCGGGGCTCTTCGTGCGCGGCGGGCCTGACCGACCGCGGGGCGACGGAAGTCGCCGCCCCGCGGACCGTCGGACGGGCGTCAGCTCGCCGTGCCGGTACGGCGGCGTCGGCCGAGGGCGATCACGAGAGCGCCCGCCAGCGACAGGCCACCGCCGAGATAGACGAGCCGACCGCCCGGACCTCCGGTGAAGGGCAGGGCGAACCCGCTGTTGGACGGCACGTCCTGGACCTTCAGGTCGACGCCGACCGTCGAGGTCTGCGCTGTGACGTCGAACTTCACCGGGTCGGCCAGGAGCTCGTACCCCGCGGGGGCCTGGACCTCGGCCAGCCAGTAGTCGCGGTAGCCGGCGGAGCCTGCCGTGACCGTCTGGCCGTCGGCGAAGTCGGAGTAGCGCAGGCCCGAGATCGTCACCGTCCCGTCGGTGCCGGCGGTGAAAGTGGTCTGGCCGGCGAGGGCGATCGGGTTGTTGCCGGCTTCGGCGTCGGCCTGAGTGGCGTAGACGCTGAAGACGGCGCCACCGAGCGCCGTGCCGTCGGGGTCGGTCTTCTGCACGGTCAGCGAGCCCCACTTCGTCTGGACCGGCGGGGTGACGACCGGGCCGCCCGGCTGACCCGGGGTGATCGAGAAGCTGGCCTGGTTGGGGTAGAGCAGCGCCGTGTTGGTGATCTCGCCGACGGCATGGACAGTCGTGACGACCTTGACCAGGACCTGGCTGGTGTCGTGGGCGGCCAGGACCGCCCGACCGGCAGCCGTGAAGCTGACCGTCAACGTGCGGCTCGAGGCGTCGTAGTCGGCCGTGTAGTCGGTGCCCTGGGCCACGGTGGTGCCGTCGGCGAGGCTCACCGCCGTGCTCGCGTAGTCGAGCTTGGCGTCCAGCTGATCGGTGACCTTGTAGCCGTCGATCGTGTCGAGGTTCGGGATGTCGGCGGCGATGGTCCACGACAGCGGATCCCCGAGCTTGGTGGCGCTGGCGTCGGAGACGGTCTTGGCGACGGTGGTCGTCGCGTTCTTTGGGTAGACGTCGACGTCGTAGAGCCAGGAGTTGTGCGTGGTGGGGTCGGTCAGCGGGACCGAGACCAGGAAGGGCGCGGAAGGGGTCGCGCCGGCCGGCCACGAGGTCTCGGTGACCAGGTAGAGACCGAGCGGGAGGCCGGCCAGCGACGCCGTACCGCTGGCGTTCGTGGTGACCGGCGAGCCCTGCGCGCTCGTCAGGCCGTACCCGGCCGAGGTGATGGATCCGGTCGCGTCGGCAGCGTTGTAGGTCTTGCTGAGCGCGTCGGCCTTCTGCCAGCCGCTGTTGGTGGTCAGGTCGATGCCGCCGACCTGCTGGACGCTGAAGGTCACTGCGGCGATCGGCGTCAGGCCACTGGTGTCCACCTGGGTGCCGTCGTGGGGCAGGCCCGTGGCGGTGTCCGGGGTGGCGAACTTGTGGATCGTGAGGGACCCCGCCTTGCTGGGGTCGGGGAGCGAGGCGGCTGTCGCCGCGTGGGCGGGTGCGACGGCGCCCAGGGCGCCCGCGGTGCTGAGCAGGGCGACGATCAGGAGGGTAAGGCCCCGGAGAGGTCGCTGGCGTGATCGGGTCATGAGGCGCTTCTCATCTTTCTGTACTGCCGGATTCGTGCTGGTGACGGTGGTGGGGTGGGTGCATGCCGCGGCCGCGGCGACGGCTGCCTACCTCTTCACCCGCCTTCCGGGGGTCCGGGTCCTCCGAGTACGGCGCCGGCCGCCGAGCACCACCGCCGCGCCGGCCAGGACGAGCAGTCCGATGCCGGCGAAGCCGAACGCGCGCGCGCCGTGACCGCCGGCGTGGGGCAGCGTGAACACCCCGACGTCGTGCACCGTGAGCTCCGGTTGACCCGTCGCGGCGGTGCCGATCGCCAGCGTGGCGGCGGATGCACGCGGCACGGTGACGCTGCCGTCGGTCCCGACCGTGAAGGCGACCGGCTGGGCCAGCAGCGTGTACCCGTCGGGAGCCTGCGTCTCGGTGAGCCAGTAGCCACCCGGCGTGAGGCCGGTCATGACGAACTCCCCGCTCTGGCCGGGGACCGGCGCCACGCCGCCGGCGATGGTCGTCCCAGGTGCGCCGGAGGCGTCGGTCTGGAGCTGCCACTGCGAGCCGGTCAGGGTGATCGTGCTGCCGGCACCGTCGGTGCCCACCTTCCGCAGCAGCACGTCCTGTCTGGTCGCCTTGTTGGTCAGGGTGCAGCTGATGCTGGCGCCGGCCACCGGCGTCAGGGCGTAGGCGCCGGTGAGGGCGAGGTTCGCCGGCAGTCCGGCCTGGACCCCGTTGGCGTCGGTGCACGTGATCCTCCTGCCGTACGTCGCGGCCGTCGTGGTCCCGGCGGCCGCCTCGTCGAGGTAGTACGTCGTCCCCGCCGTGGCGGTGTAGGTCCCGGTGGTGCCGGTACCGCTCGTGACGGTGTTCCCGGTGCCGGTGGTGGTGGACGAGGAGGTGGAGTTGACGATCGGTCCCGAGCCGGAGCCGGTGTGGATGGCGACGGTGAACTCGTCGGTGTCGGCGATGCGGCTGCCGTCGAGTGCCTTGACCAGCCTGATCGTCGGCGGCACCGCGCTGTTGGTCACGGTGCAGGTGATGTCGGCGCCGGCCACCGGTGTGATCGACGTGCTCCCGAGGAAGGCCTGCCCCTGGGGCAGCCCGGTGCTCAGGCCACTGCTGTCGGTGCAGGTCAGCGAGCCGTTGTAGAGCGCCAGGATGGCGCCACCCGCGGCCGCCTCGGTGAGGTAGTAGGTGGTCGTGCCGGTGGCCACGTAGGTGCCGGTGGTGCCGGTGCCCGGGGTGACGGTCGAGCCGCTGCCGGCGGTGGTCGCGTTGGTCTGGTTGCTGACGATGGTCCCGGTGGGCGAGCCCGTGCGCAGGGCCATGGTGAACTGGTCGCCGGCCCGCACGCGCGCGGTGCCCAGGGCCTTGACCAGTCGGATCCGCGGAGAGGCGAACCGCACCGTCGCCGGTGCGCCGGGCAGGAGCCCGGTCAACGTCATGTTGGACGTGGGCGAGTTGGTGTAGGTCGCCTCGGTGGCGGAGGTGACGTGGGCGGTGATCGTGCACGACGAGGCGCCCTTGGCCAGGTCCCCGCCCTTGACGGTGATCGTGCTGCCGCCGGCGGTCCCGGTGGTGCTGAAGGCCGTGCCGCTCACCTGGGTGCAGGTGCCGCCGAACGTGGTGTCGGCGAGGGTGAGCCCGCTGGGCAGCGTGTCCACGAACCCCCAGTCGGACTTCGCCATCAGCTCGCTGGTGTTCGTCACCGTGAGCGTCAGCACCGAGGTCTGGCCCGGCGCGACCAGGGTCGGGGAGAAGGACTTGTCGACCGTCGGCGTGACGTCGAGGATCTGAGGCAGGTCGAAGGCGACGTCGTTCCCGAGCCCCGTCGCTGTCGCGTTGTACAGCGACAGCCCCAACGACGCCGTGGTGCCGGCCGGGATCTGGATCGCACCGGACTGCAGCCTGCTCACCTGGGTGCCGCTCGTGGCGGTGCCGCAGGGGTCGAGTCCCGTGCCCAGCACCGTGGCGGAGCCGTTGATCAGCAGGCTGAAGGTCTCGCTGGCGTGGCTGGCGTTGCAGTTGGTCTCGGCGAAGTAGGCGGAGACGGCGTAGTAGTGCCCGGCGACGGCCGGGATCGCGCTGGCGTTGACGGTCTTGAACTCCGTGCCGGCGGCGATCGCGCCCGAGGCCGCGTTGGTGTACTCCGCCAGGGCCTGGTTGGCCGTCGCCTGGGCGGCGGTCTGGCCCTGGGCGAGACCGAGCTGCTTGGCCAGCGACTGCAGACCGTTCCAGGCGCTGGGTTGGTTGTGCAGGCAGCCGGCGTCCGAGGTGGCCAGCGGCGAGGAGCCATTGAGGATCCAGCCGTCGCACTGGCCGCCGGCAGGGGTCCACTGCGGGTCGGCGGTGTAGGTCTGGTTGGCGGCGTCGGCCCCGCCGTTGTAGTCCAGGACGGAGATGGCGGCGCTGCTGGCGTCCTGGTGGGAGAAGGTCTCGGTGTAGACGGGCGTGCCGGCTGCTGGCACGCCCGCGGCGAGCAGCCGCAGCGGGGTGTGCGGCGCCAGGGTCGCCGTGCCGGCTGCGCTGGATGGGCCGGGGTGGGCAGGGCGTGACAGCGCGAGGCCGAACGTGAGGCCGATCACCGTCGTGACGGTGAGCGCACGGCTCAGGACAGGGGTTCTCATGGATCCTCCGTGGGCAGGCGTGCGCGGGGTGGGGGCACGGCTGCCTGCGACTGGTGGGCACGGGCGCGGCTGTTGCCGCGCCGCACGCGGGCTGGGTGGTGGGTCGGCTGGGCTACGGTCAGCAGGCCAGGCGCGTGCTGACGTCGCCGTACGCCGCCCGCAGCGCCTTGCGGGCGCGGAAGAGCACCACCGCGGTGGTGCTGCGGCTGGCGTCGAGGGCCTCGGCGACCTCGGGCAGCGACATGCCCTCGACGGCGCTGAGCCACAGGGCTCGGCGGTAGCGTGGATTCACCTTCGTCATCGCCGAGCGCACCTCGTCGGCATCCTCGAGCCGATCGAGCTCGTCGGCCGTCGAGTCGGCGGCGAGGTCGAGCTCGTGCTCGCCGAGCGTCTCGAGATGGATCAGGTAGGAGTCGCGGCGCAGACGGTCCACGTGCAGGTTGCGCACGGCCTGCATCAGGTAGCTCTTGAACGAGTCGATCGGGTGACCGGCGACGATCCGCTGCCAGCTTCGCAGGAACGCCTCGGAGACCAGGTCCTCTCCGGATCCGTCACCGCCGCGCAGTCGATGGGCGAGCCGCAGCGCCATCGGCGCGTGTCGCAGGTAGAGCTCCTCGGTGGCCTGCCCGTCCAGGTCGTGCCCGGTGCGGATCTGGGTGACCAGCTCGGCGTCCGCTGTCGCGGCGAGCGGTCTCACCGGCGTGCCCGGTCCCCGACGTCGGTGACGCCGGTGCGAAGCGTTGCTGGATCGGGTCGCCCGCTTCGGCGCGCGGCATGGATCGACTGCATGAATTCCTCCCCCAAGGAACGGCCCCCCATGAAGCCGCGGGACCGACCCTAGGAGCGGCCGGCGAGGATCCGACAGCCGTTACGCGCGACGTCCGTGGCCACTTTGCGCCGACGAGCGGCCGTCGGCTGCGACCGCTCATCGCCGCCTCAACTCACGGGAGCCGGATGGAGCAGGGGGAGGATCTCGTGACGGCGGCTGACGTTGCCGAGCTCGGCACGGTCGTAGGCCAGCTCCCGCGCAGCTGCGGCCAGCGCCGAGGCGGCATCGGCGAAGGGCCCGGTCACGAAGGTGGTGCCGGCCAGCAGATCCCAGGTCACGATGACGTGCGGCCGGTCAAGGTCCTCCAACTCCTGCTTGACCACGGCCTCCACGAGCAGGGTGAGCCAGCTCTCGACGTCGGGCTGCGCGCCGTCCGGCGATGTCTCGATGGCCATGCCGTTCCTCCTGCTGCGATGGTGCTTTCACAACAGGGACGCGGAGACCCGGGAGTCGATGACAGTGGACGGGCGCCCGGCCCGCCCACTGTCGACGCTGGGGCCGCTCAGAGGCCCATCTGCTTGGCGATGATCATCTTCATCACCTCCGAGGTCCCGCCGTAGATCCGGTTGACGCGGCTGTCGGCGTACAGCCGCGCGATCGGGTACTCGTTCATGTAGCCGTAGCCGCCGTGCAGCTGCAGGCAGCGGTCGATGACCTCGGCCGCGGCCTCGGTGCAGAACAGCTTCGCCGAGGCAGCCTCGGCGGGGCTCAGCTCGTCGGCGTCCAGCGCCTCCAGGGCGCGATCGGCCACGGCCTGCATCGCGTCGACCTTCGCCTGGCACGCGGCGAGCTCGAACTTGGTGTTCTGGAAGGACGCCACCGGCTGGCCGAACACCTGCCGTTCCTGGGTGTACTTCTGCGCGAACCACACCGCCGCCTGCGCCTGCGCGTACGCGCCGTAGGCGATGCTCAACCGCTCCTGGGGCAGGTTCTGACCGAGGTAGGAGAAGCCCTTGTCCTGCTCGCCCAGCAGGTTCTCCGCCGGCACGATGACGTCGTTGAAGGCGAGCTCCGCGGTGTCGGAGGTGCGCAGGCCGAGCTTGTCCAGCTTGCGGCCCACGGTGTAACCCTCAGACGCGGTGTCGACCACCAGCAGCGAGATGCCGAAACGGCGGTCGTTCTCCAGCGGTGCCGACGTGCGGGCGCACACGATCACCCGGTCCGCGTGCACGCCTCCGGTGATGAACGTCTTGGCGCCGTTGAGCACGTAGTGGGTGCCGTCGTCGGAGAGGCGCGCCGTGGTGCGCATCCCGGCGAGGTCGGAGCCGGTGCCGGGCTCGGTCATCGCGATCGCGAACATGGTCTCGCCCGAGACGAAGCCCGGCATCCATGCCTGGAGCTGCTCGGGCGTGCCGAGCTTGAGCAGGTAGGGCAGGCACAGGGCGACGTGCACCCCCGAGCCCCCGAAGCCGACGCCGGCGCGGGCCGTCTCCTCGGTCTGGATGGCCGCGTACTTGAACGAGCTGATCCCCGCCCCGCCGTACTCCTCGGGGACCTCGATCCCGAACAGGCCGAGGTCGGCGAGCTTGCCGTAGAACTCGCGCGGGACGAGGCCCGCCTCGAACCACTCCTGGTAGTGCGGGACGACCTCGGCCTCGATGAAGGCACGGAGGGTCTTGCGGAACGTCTCGTGGTCGTCGTTGAAGACCGTACGTCGCATGGCGGGTTTCCTTCCTGCAGTCCTGCCAGCACCTTAGGCCAGAGCTCGTGCGCTGCACGTGGGCGACGCCGGCCGGGGTGCGGCGAGCAGGTATCTGCCAGGTCAGGGAAAATTCACCCGGAAAAGGTGAGCGGGGCGCCGGACCCGGATCTACCGTGGTTGCGGGACACACACACGCGGCACCGATCCAGATGCGGATCGAGTCCACGTGACACGCCAGTAGATGAACCGATCGGGCGGGGGAGTCTGCCGGCTTCCCCGGGTTCGAGGGGAGCGAAGGGTGGACCGACGTCGTGCGTCAGGCCTCACGGACGTGACGGGCAGGCGAGAGACGGCCGAGCAGGGGGACGATCCCCAGCCGCGGGCCCGGGTGCCACGACCGCGCGAGGCGCTCGATGCGATGCCGCGGCTGCCCCGGGTCTACGTACCGCGGATCCGGGTGTCACGACGTCTCGACCAGGCGCGGGACTGTGCCGTCACCCAGGTCGTCGCCCCGGCCGGAGCGGGCAAGACCTTCAGCGTCGCCGGGTGGATCGGTGCGGCGTTCACCGCCGGTGAACCCGCCGCCAGGTGGCTGCACGCCGACGAGACGTGGGGGCCCGATCGCCTGCGCGAGGTGCTGGACCACGCAGCCGCTGAGCGGGTCGTCGAGGGGGCCGGTGAGGGGGCCGGTGGGCGCAGCGGGGCCTCCGGCAGCGCCAGACCACCGGGCCGCGTCGTGATCGACGACGCCCACCTGCTGCCGGCGGCCTCGTGCCGCGCGCTGGCGGAGAGGCTCAACGAGGATCCCGAGTCGATGCGGCTGGTGCTGCTGAGTCGATGGGACCTGCCCATCGCCCATCTGGTGCCCGAGCTGCTCGGCCACTTCGCCATGATCCGCGGCGACGTCCTGCGACTCGACGAGCAGGAGGCCCGTGCCCTGATCGTGGAGCACGCCCGCACGGCCGACCCGACGGTCGTCGAGGCGATCACCAGCTATGCCCAGGGCTGGTGCGCAGCGGTGGTGCTCGCCTCGCGTGCCGTGGCGGTGAGCCCGGACCCGGTGGCCGCGGCCCGGCGGTGCACGACGGGCGACAGCCGCTTCGGCGACCGGATCGCGAGCGACGTCTTCGCCTCGCTCTCGCCGCGCACCCGCCACCTGCTGCTGTGCCTCTCGGCGGAGCAGGTCGTGACCCCTGCGACGGCCGCTCACCTGGCGAACGACGCGATGGCCGGTGAGATCCTGGCCGACCTCGACGGCACCGGCCTGCTGGTCTCCCGGATCGTGACCGACGATGCCGAGGAACCCGTCCGCTACCGACTCCATCCCCTGCTCAACGAGGTGGTCCGGCGACGGTTGATCACCGACGGTGTCGACGTCATGGGCGCCCGCGCGACAGTCGTCCGGGCTGTGCTGCTGGACGCCGCGGGCGGCGCCACCGATCGAGCGCTCCCGCGGCTGGAGACCGTCAGGGCCTTCGAGGAGGGGGCCGCGTTCCTCGCCGACTACGGCGCGGCGATGGTGATGCGCGGCGAGGGTGCCGCCCTGGCGGCGTTCGCCCGCGACCATCCCGATCAGGTCGAGAGCTGCCCGGACCTGTGGTTCCCCCTGGCCATCGAGCGGTGGGTCGCCGGCGACACCGCCGCCACCGAGCGCCTGCTCGACCAGTGCCTGGCGCACGGCGGGTGTCTGCGCGAGGAGGAGCTCGCCTGTGCTCGGCTGATGCGGGCCCGGCTCGGACGTGAGCCGTTGCTCCCGGCGGTCGGATTCGCCCGCGGCGTGGTGCTCGCGGAGAAGGCCAGCGACGTCAGCGCGGAGATCCTGCCGCAGCTGCTCACCGAGCTGGCGATGACGCAGTCGTGGCTCGGCGACCTGCACGAGGCCGAGGTGAACCTGGTGGCGGCCGTCGGGCTGGCCAGGACCCGCGAGCTCCCGGCCCTGCGGGCCGCGGCCCTGAGCCACCTGGCGCTGGCGCAGTACATGCTCGGGCGCGAGCGGGCCTGCACCGAGGTCGCCGGGGAGGCGCTGTCCCGGCTCGACGCCGCGCGTTCCTGGTCGCCGCAGTTCACCCGGTGGCGGCTCGAGCTCGCCCTCGGCCTGGCCCGGACCGTCGACGTGCCCTGGGATGTCCCACCCGCGCTGCAGGATGCCCGGGTCCATCCGGCCGACCTGTGCAGTGTGTTCTGGCTGCGGGTGCACAACGCCCACGCGGCGCTCACGGCCGGCTCGATCGCGGACGGCCGAGCGCTGCTCCAGCAGCCCCTCGACCTGCCCGAGTCCTCGGCCCTGCCCGACCACCTGCTGGTGGTGTGGTTGGTCGAGGAGGCGACGCTCGCCGCCCTCGCGGGCGACAGGACCTCGTTGAAGGCGGTCGAGGTCCGGCTCGCCGCCGGCGGCTTCCGCGGTGAGGCGGGCTGGGTGGGGGCGCTGCGGGCGGACCTGGAGGGCGATCGGCGTCTGGCTGCCGAGCTCCTCGAGACGGCTGCCGACGATGCCACCTTCGCTCAGCCGGTCATCCGCCCCGTCGCGCTGGTCGCCCGTGCGCAGCTGCTCGACGAGCTCGGCGAGGGCCGCGAGGCCCATGAGCTGCTGCGGCGCGCGGTGGTGGAGACGGAGGTACGCCGCAACGCGGCGCCCTTCCTCGGATGGACCCGACAGGGCACCCCGATCCAGACCCTGCTCGACCAGCTGGTCCAGCGCGGGCCGCGGCCGTGGGCCAAGGAGCTGGCCGATGCGATGGCGTGTGCGACCAGCATCGCGACCTACTTCGACCCCGGTACGGCGACACCGGCCGAGGCCGTCGAGGAGCAGACCGTCCACCTGCCCCTGCTGAGCGCGCGTGAACGTGAGGTGCTGCGCCAGCTGGCACGCGGTGCCACCTACGCGGACATCAGCGCGACGCTGTTCGTCTCGGAGAACACCGTCAAGACCCACGTCAGCAACCTCTACGCCAAGCTCGGGGCGGCGCGACGCAGCGAAGCGCTCGCGCTGGCCCGATCCCACCACCTCATCTAGGTGCCTTCCTTGGCCGGCGCCCGCACCGGTGCCACAGCGGTCAGCGCCTCCCCGATGCTCTCGTGGACCCGCCCGACCGTCCGCTGCTCGCGGAACCACGGCGAGCGGTCGAGGACGGCAGAGGTCTCCGGTGGCAGCGCGGTGACCATGAGCGTCGCGCCCGACTGCTCGAGATCGCTCGCGAGCGCCCGCAGCGCGTCGAGGAACGGCACGGTGACCTCGTGCACGGCGGAGCACTCCAGCAGCACGGCGCGGGTGGGCGGCTGCACGCTGGCCGCTGTCCGGAGCGCCGCGTCGACGGTGGCCTGGGCATTGCCGGCGTACAGCCCGCCGTCCAGGTGCAGGAGCAGCACGCCCGCGGGCGATGGGACGGGCGTCGGCGTCGTCGTCCAGCCACCCTCGGGCCGCGGGTAGAGGCGACGTACGCGCGGGCGGTTGACCTGGCGCACCACCAGCGCCAGCGTCAGCACCAGTCCCACGGCGACGCCGAGCAGCATGCCGCCGGTCAACCCGATCGCCGCCACCACCAGCGCCACCCACAGCTCCGCTCGATCGATCCGCGCGTAGTCGGCGAAGTCGCTGGGGTCGAGCAGACCGAGGATCGCCACCAGCACCATCGCCGCCAGCACCGCCCGGGGGAGGTCGTCGAGCACCGGCGCGAGCACGAGCGCCACCAGCAGCGCCAGCACTGCGGTGGCGAGCTGGGCAACCTGGGATCGGGCGCCGGCCCGCAGGTTCACCGCCGATTGCGATAGGCCGCCGGCCGGCGGCAGCGTCTGGGTGAGCCCGCCGCCGAGGGCCGCCAGGCCCACCGCCACCAGCTCCTGGTCGACGTCGATCGAGGGCTCCTCCCGGCGCCTGTTCGTGCGCGAGACCAGCACCGTCTCCAGGAAGGCCATCACCGCGATGGCGAGCGCCGCCGGCAGGAGGCCGAGCACGTCGCCCGCGACCGGCAGCCGTACGGCGGGAAGGCCGCGCGGTACCTTGTCGATGAGTGCCACCCCGTGAGCCTCGACCGAGGTGAGCGCCACCAGTGCGATGCCGGCACCCACCACGAACAGGGGCGCCGGGAGCCGAGGAGCGAGCCGGCGCAGCACCAGGAGCACGGCGACGCTACCCAGGCCGACGGCGACGGTCGCGCCGTTGGCGGTGTCGAGCTTGGGCAGCAGGTCGGCGATCCGGCCGAAGAAGCCGTCGTCGTCGGGGTCGGGGGCGACCCCGACCAGCGCCGGGAGCTGACTGGCCGCGACGGTGAGGCCGACGCCGATCCGGATGCCGCTCAGCGTCGCGGGGGAGACCATCTCGACCAGCGCGCCGATCCGGAGCAGTCGCATGCCGAGCAAGCACACGCCGACCATGAAGGTCAGCGTCGCTGCCGCCTGCACCTGGTCGGTCACGGAGTCGACGGCGCCGCGCGGCAGCCCGGCCAGGGCCGAGGCGACCAGCACCGCGATCGTCGAGGTGGTCGACACGCTGAGCGCCCTGGCCCCGCCGAAGAGCGCGTAGACGACCATCGGCACCAGGCACGTGTACAGACCCACCTGCACCGGCAGTCCGGCGATGGTGGCGTAGGCCATCGCCTGCGGGATCACCACCGTGCCGGCGGTGAGGCCGGCGAGGACGTCGGTGCGCAACCAGGCCCGCCGGTACCCCCGCATCGAGGGGCACCACCAGGCGGGCACGGTCCGTGGCACGGACCCACCGTGGCTGCGGCGTACGCCGGTCCACATCACCCGGGTCGGGTGAGCAGCCCGGGCGCGCGAACGGGTGAGCATGGGAACCGCACGCGGCGCGGCGTGCTGACGCCGATGGGCCGCGCAGCGCGGCACCCGAGGAGGACGCACCATGGCACCCGAGCCCCAGCGAGTCCCTCCGCATGGCCGAGACGAGACTGTCGCAGGACCCGGGACCACGCCGATGGTGCTGGTCCCCGGCGGCGCGGATCGGATGGGAGCGCTCGGGTCCTACCCCGAGGAGGGTCCGGTGGTCGCGACGGCCGTGCCGGACCTGTGGTTCGACGCCCACCCCGTCACCAACGCGCAGTTCGCCTCCTTCGTGCTCGCGACCGGACACCTCACCGTTGCCGAGCGGGACCTCGACCCGACCGACTTCCCGGGCGCCGACCCGGCTCTGCTGGTGCCCGGCTCGCAGGTGTTCACCCAGCCACCGGGACCTGTGGGCCTCGACGACTGGACCCGCTGGTGGCGCTGGCAGCCCGGGGCGCAGTGGCGGCACCCGGACGGACCGGGCAGCGACTGGCGCGGCTGCCCGGACCACCCCGTCGTGCACGTGGGTTGGGAGGACGCCGCGGCGTACGCCTCCTGGGCCGGGAAGCGGCTGGCTGCCGAGGCCGAATGGGAGCACGCCGCTCGGGGCGGGCTGGTCGGCGCCACCTACGCCTGGGGCGAGGAGCTGCGTCCGCAGGGTCGGATCATGGCGAACACCTGGCAGGGACCCTTCCCCTGGCGGAGTGAGGACCCGCGCGGCCACCACCGCACCTCACCGGTCGGCTCCTACCCGGCCAACGGGTACGGACTGTTCGACATGATCGGCAACGTCTGGGAGTGGACCAGCACACGCTGGAGCGCCGGCCACACGGAGCCGGGCGTCGAGCTGGCGGTCGCTCCCGTGCACAGCTGCTGCGGCAGCGTGACCCGGCTGCCGGAGCTGCAGGAGGGCGACCGGATGGTGACCAAGGGCGGCTCGCACCTGTGCTCGCCGTCCTACTGCCGTCGCTACCGGCCCGCCGCCCGGCAGGGGCACGGCGTGCGCGACACCACCTCACACGTGGGGTTCCGCTGCGTCCTGGCCGCCTGAGGAAGCAGGCGGGCCAGGCTTGTGCCCAGGGTCGTGCGGCAGCTCGTGCGGCGCCAGGCGGGCGATCACCTCCAGGACCAGCAGGACCAGCGCCGCCACCACGATCAGCGTCAGCGTCCAGGCGCCCGTCGGGTGGTCGGCGAGGGCGTACACCACGAGGACGACGGCACCGATCGCCACCCGCACCGCCGTCCGGTTCCGGTGCAGGAAGACGCCGACGAACCCGGTGTCCAAGCCCAGCCGGTCCGAGCCCGACCGGACGGTGTCGAGCAGCCGGCCGCTGCCCCGCCGTACCGCTCGTGCCGAGGGGGAGGGGCCCGCCAGCCAGGCCACCAGCGCGACCGCCAGCGTGAGCACCAGCAGCGCCCTGAGGTTGAACCGGATGAACCGGACGATGGTGTCGTAGAAGAGCTCGGCCGTCGTCTGGGAGATGTCCTGGCCGGAGAGAGCATCGAGGTAGAGGGTGCGCGCGCCGTTGAGCGCGATGCCGAGGACCAGCATCGAGCCGGCGACCACGAGTGCCGCCGTCGTGACCGTACGGCGCCGGTCGCGGGCGAGCGCGATCGCGGCGGCGAGGAGCAGCACACCGAGGACCGGCAGGGTGTGGGCCAGCGCCGACAGCGCCCGGAAGCCACGCTGGGCCTTGTCCAGGTCGGTCGACTCGAAGACGGTGAACCGGGCGTCGATCGTCGGGATGTTCGCGGCCAGCCCGAAGCCGGCCGCGACCAGCTGCTCCTTCACCGTGGCGATGAAGGCTGCCAGGTCGATGGTGACGGCGCCGTCCTGGACCTGGGTGATCCCGTCGGTCTTGCCGGTCAGCACCGCGACCATCTGGCTGTGCGCCTGCCGGTTGGCCTCGTCCCAGGCGGTGGCGAAGGCACCCGAGGAGACGATCGTGTGGACCTGGGTGCCGATCCAGCCGTCGAGGGCGTCGGCGAGCGGCCGGCTCAACGCCCGCAGGCCCGCGGCCGCAGCGGGCGGGGCGCCGCGCTGCTGGAGGGCTGCAGCGGCGCTGGCGGTGAGGCCGCTGACGTCGATCCGGGAGGCGATCTCGCGGGTGATCCGGGTGCTGATGGCACGCTGGAGCTGCGGGTCGCGGGCCAGCGGAGCGACGGTGGAGACGTACCTGTCGGTGTCGGAGATCTCGTCGTGCGCCCATGCGGCGACGATGGACAGCGGCGCCACCACACCGAGCAGCACCAGGCACAGCGCCACGGTGGGGCCGCGCCACCACCCGCCCCGCGCCGTACGCCGGCCGGTGGGCTCCCCGAGGCGCGCCTCGAGTCCCGTGACCTCGGCACGGAGCCGCCGCAGTCGTTCCGCATCGCTCTCGGACGGCTCGCTCATCGGACGTCCTCCGGGACCGGCCCGGCGAGGAATGTCGCGCCACGCCGCGACCGGTTCGCCCGTTTCGGGTGGCGGCGCCGCGGGGCCGCAGGTGCACCCTCGGACCAGTAGGCCCGCGCGGCATCCACTCGGGAGGAGACGGTCATGGCCCACATCGCACGGTTCCACGTCCCCATCCGCGAGCACCGGGTGCCGCCGGGCGAGCGGCACAGCATCGGCACCATCGTCGCCGGCGTCGTGGCGATGCTGGCGCTCGCCGGCATGGTCGGTGGTCTGCTGGCCGCGGCCGCCTGGGCCGGCTCGCGACTGGTCCTCGGGGTGTTCTCCTGACCGCGACCAGCATCCACGGCGAGACCGCTCAGTAACCGGAACGGCGGTCGGAGCCGATCTGGAAGCACAGCGCCCAGATCACCAGCGCGTTGAAGCCGACCAGCACCAGGGACCAGAACGGGTAGTAGGGCAGGAACAGGAAGTTGGCGATCGCGCCGACGACGCCGACGACGATGCCGCCGAGGCGTCCCCAGGTCTGGTTGGTCAGGATGCCCACGCCCACGGCGAGCGCGACAGCGCCCACCGCGATGTGGATCCAGCCCCATGCCGAGACGTCGAACTCGTAGGCATAGTCGATCCCCGTCACGTAGATCTTGTCGTCGGCCACGGCGGCTATCCCCTGCAGGACCTGGAGGATGCCGATCATCGACAGCATGCAGGCGGCGAAGATCGCGGTGGACAGGGACAGCATCCCGCGGGCGGGGTTGTCGTCGTCGTCGCGGCGCGGACTGGTGGTGCTCATCGGCGGACCTCCTGGGTCGGCGGGTCGGGACGGTCGAGGACGGTGGTCAGACGCGGCGGGGGATCATGGCGGCCAGGGCCCAGATCACGGCGATGTCGAAGACGATCAGCACGATCGAGGCCAGCGGGTAGTAGGGCAGGAACAGGAACGTCGCCACGAGCGAGAGGGTCGCGATGAGGATCCCGAGGACGTAGGCGAGTTCCTGACCGGCCACGATGCCGGCGCCGACGAGCGCGGCCACCACTCCCACGATCAGGAGGATCCAGCCCCACGCGGTGAGGTCCAGCTTGAAGGCGTAGCCCGACCGCAGGACGAAGACGTCGCCGCCGAGGACGGCTGCCAGCCCCTCGAGGGCCTGCAGGATGCCGAGCAGCACGAGCATCATCCCGGCGAACAGGGCCAGCCCGGCCGCAGCGAACGACGGGGACCTCTCGTAGCGAGTCGGGAACGGCTCGCTCATGACGGCTCCACCACGTGGCTCTCGCTCAGGCCTCGACGGCGTCGGACTCGAACACGTCGCGCAGCGCTCGCTCCTGCTCGGCCGAGAGGTTGGTGAAGATCAGCTCCGAGGGCCCGTGCCCGGCGAAGGCGTCGTGGACCTTGTCCATCACCGCGTCCGACGTCATCACGAACAGGGCCGAGGTCCCGGGCGTCACCTCGTCGCGGATCTTGTTGATGAACCGGTCGTCGATCCCGACATCCGTCAGCGACCCCGCGAGAGCGCCGGTGGCTGCGCCGATCGCCGCCCCGAGCAGCGGCACGAAGAAGATCAGCCCGAACAGCAGCCCCCAGAACGCGCCGCCGAGGGCCCCGCCGCCGGTGAGGTTGTTGAGCTGATGGGTCTTCGGCTTCTTCTTGCCGACCTCCCACGAGACAGTGGCGGCGTCGTGGACCTTGATCACCTGCTCCTCGGCGAGCCTGGCCAGCGTGTGGGCCGCCTCGTCGGCTCCGTTCGGCGTGTCGAACCTCCAAACGGTCAGGGTTCCGTTGGCCATCGTGTGCTCCTTCGCTGTGAGTGCGCGGGATCCCGCTGACCTCAGCGTGGGCACAACGACTCTCGCGCTGCTCACCCGTTCTCGGTGAACGAGGCGGCGATCGCCGCCTCGACGGTGCGGTAGATCGCCGGCTCGGCGGAGTCGGCGGCCCGCTCGAGCACGTCGCGGACCTGGCCGACGTCCTCGGCGAGCACGAGCTCGGCCCCACGGCGGCGCAGGTCGGCCCGAAGCTGGATGAGCATGCCGGTCGCGGTCACGTCGATCGACGGTGTGGTCCGGCCGTCGAGGATCACCAGCCGCAGGTCGTCGTCCGCGTCGGCGAACGCGCGCACCCGTTCGCGGACGTAGTCGGCGTTCGCGAAGACCAGGGCGGCCTCCACCCGGAGCACGAGTACGCCGGGGACCTCGGCGTACTCGGGGTTGCGGGTCGTGTCCACCCACGGGCCGGCCGGATGACCGGTCTGCGCGAGCTCGATGCCGCCGACGGGCGCCAGCGGTGCGAGGTGCGGGCGGGACGTGCGGTCGATGAGGAGCAGCAGCGAGACGCCGATCCCGATCACCAGCCCCGGGAGCGTGTCGAAGACGAGCACGCCGAGCATCGCCGCGACGGCGCCCACGAAGTCGGCTCGTGCGCTGAGCTGGTAGACCTTGGCCAGCTGACCCGCTCTGACCCGCCACAGCTGTCGCAGGGAGGCGAGGTCGACGAGCTCGATCACCGCGGCGATGACGATCGCCGCCAGCGTCGCCTCGGGCAGGTTCTCGAACAGGCCGGTCAGGAACAGCAGCGTCAGGACCGTCAGCACCGCGGCGGTCACGCCGGAAAGCTGCGAGCGCGCTCCCGCCGAGCCGTTGACAGCTGTCTTCGACAGCGAGCCGTTGACCACCATGCCCGAAGCCAGGCCAGCGCCCAGGTTGGCGCCACCGAGCCCGATGAGCTCGCGGTTGGCGTCGATCTCGTAACCGCTGCGGGCGGCGTACGTCTTGGCGGCGCCGAGGCCCTCGGCGAACCCGACCAGCATCACTCCGACAGCACCACCGAGCAGGTCGCGGAACTGGTCGAAGGACACGTCGGGGAAGCCGAGCCGGGGAAGGCCCGCCCCGATATGCCCGACGATGTCCAGACCATGCTGGTCGAGGTCGAGCCCGGCGGTCAGGCCGATGCAGGCCAGCGCCACCACCAGGGAGCCGGGTAGGAGGGGCAGCCAGCGGCGGAGCACCAGGAGTGCGGTCAGGCTGGCCAGCCCGACCAGGACGGTGAGCCCGTCGGCATCGCCCAGGTGCCGCAGCACGTCCCAGGCCTTCTCGAAGAAGTCGCCCGAGCCCTTGCCCACGCCGAGCAGTGCGGGCACCTGGCCGACCATGATGGTCAGCGCCAGGCCGATGATGAAGCCCTTGAGCACCGGTTCGCTGATGAAGGCCGCCAGGAAGCCCAGGCGCAGCAACCCGGCCAACAGCGCCACGATCCCGGTGGCGACCGCGAGGCCGGCGGTGAGAACGGCCGCCTGGCCGTGCCCGGTGCCGACCGCCGCGACCACGCCTGCCGACAGCGCGGCGGTCGCCGACATCGGCGCCACGATGAGGTGGCGCGAGGAGCCGAGGAGCGCGTAGAGCAGCAGCGCCGGCACCGCGGCGTAGAGGCCGACCACCGGCGTGACACCGGCGATGGTGGCGTAGGCCAGCGACTCCGGCACCAGCACCGCCCAGACCGTCAGGCCCGCGACCAGGTCGGACCGGACCCATCCGGCCGTGTACGCCGAGAAGGACGGGGCGATCAGCTTGGGCACGATGGTCCCTTTCGACGCGTCGGGCGGACCTTCGCCGGTGAGCTCAGCGGTGAGCTCACCGGCGTGCCCGCCGCAGCCTAGGCACCGCCGCGGCGACGGGTTGTCACCCGCATCGGGTGAGCGCAGACCGCACCGGCCCCAACGTGATGGCAGCGGTGGACGCGTCCCAGCATGGCCTCGAGACGGTGGGGCGACCCGGTGGCCGATCGCGCACGAGCGGCCCGTGCGCAGCGGCGTACTGCTCGTCCCCGGCCAGTTGCCCACGCAGGCGGGGCGTGCACGTGCTCCTCGCCTGAATCCGGTGACCCCACCGGTCGGGCCCGCTCGTAGGTTGGGCCGTCGGCGGGGTTCGGCGGGGTTCGGCGCAGGGAGGGGGCGGCCATGGCACCGGGGGACGGCAGGTCGCTGACCAGCATCGCCGTGCGGAGCGTGGGGACACGATGACCAGGGCCCTGATCAGGGTGGACGGCGAGATCCCCGAGGACGTCACGAGTGCCTTCCCGCACCTGATCGCACGCCAGCAGCGGGCCTCGACGACCCTGATCGGGGACGTGATCGACCAGCAGGAGCTGCAGGGCGTGCTCAACCTGCTCAGCGCACTGGGGATCGACGTCGTCGAGGTGGTGACCATCCCCGATGACTGAGCGCCTGGTGCCGGGCGTTCCGAGGACGCCGCGCGTCCTGGTCGTCCTGCTCGAGGTCGCGGCGGCCGTCGTCGTCATCGCCGGCGCCCGAGTCGCCTCGGCGCTGATCGGGCCGATCTTCCTGGCGCTGGTGGTGACGATCGCCGCCCATCCGCTCCGCGCCCGCCTCGACCGGCACCTCCCGCGCTGGGTCTCGTCGCTGATCAGCCTGCTCGTGGTCAACCTGGTGATCGTCGGACTCGGCTGCGTCCTGATCGTCGCGGTCGCGCGCTTCGCCTCGCTGCTGCCGCAGTACGAGGCGACGTTCGACGAGCACCT
Organism: Nocardioides sp. BP30; assembly: GCF_029873215.1. Taxonomy (NCBI): domain Bacteria; kingdom Bacillati; phylum Actinomycetota; class Actinomycetes; order Propionibacteriales; family Nocardioidaceae; genus Nocardioides; species Nocardioides lacus. The sequence goes on from NZ_CP123620.1 coordinate 2,208,342, forward strand.
CGACCAGCTCACCGCCCATCTGCGCACGCTGTCCGTCTCCCAGGACCAGATCCAGCACCTGCGCGACCACCTCGACCTGGGTCGGTTGACAGACGTCGTCACCTCGGCGCTCTCGGGGATCTTCGGCGCGCTCTCGGGGTTGCTGTTCATCCTCGCGCTGGTGCTCTTCATGACCATCGACGGCAGCGGCTTCCCGGCCCGGCTCGCCGAGGCGGCCGAGGCGCGCCCGGCGCTGGTGGAGGCGGTGGTGGGCTTCGCCCGGGGCACCCGGCGCTACCTGCTCGTCTCGACGGTCTTCGGGCTCATCGTGGCGGTCTGCGACACGGTGGCCCTGGCGATCATGGGCGTTCCGGCTCCGATGCTGTGGGGGCTGCTGGCCTTCCTGACCAACTACATCCCCAACATCGGCTTCCTCATCGGACTGGTGCCGCCCGCGGTGCTGGCCGGCCTGGACTCCGGGCTGGGGCTCCTGATCGCCGTGGTGGTGGTCTACAGCCTGCTGAACCTGGTGATCCAGTCGGCCATCCAGCCGAAGGTGGTCGGCGATGCGGTGGGACTCTCGACGACCCTCACCTTCCTCTCGCTGGTGTTCTGGTCCTGGGTGATCGGACCGCTGGGCGCGATCTTGGCCATTCCGCTCTCGTTGTTCGTCAAGGCGCTGCTCATCGACGCTGACCCGGCCAGCCACTGGCTGCGACCCCTGGTGTCCAACCGCGCCCCCGCAGCGCCGTGAGCCCACCGGAACGCCCGTCCCAGGAACGCCCGTCCCTGAAGACTCTGTACGGCGCGTCGTTGCGCCGGGCGCAGGCACGAGCGGGGCGGTGGCTGGGCCACGAGGCCCGCGAGATCGTCCCGCGCCGGCACCAATGGCGCCGCGACCTGCTCGCCGGCCTGCCCGGCGCGATCTCGAGCGTGCCGGACGGGATGGCCTCCAGCGTGCTGGCCGGTGTCGGGTCGGCCCATGGTCTCTACGCCTCCTTCGCCGGCCCCATCGTGGGCGGCCTGACGTCCTCCACCCGCTTGATGGTGGTGACGACGACCAGTGCAGCGGCGCTGGCGGCCGGGTCCGCACTCTCGGGTTACCAGGCCGGCCCGCAGCGCAACCACGCCCTGCTCTTGCTGACGGTGCTCGCCGGACTGCTGATGGTGGCAGCTGCTCTCCTCGGCCTCGGGCGCTACATCCGGTTCGTGTCGTATTCGGTGATGCTCGGGTTCCTCACCGGCGTGGCGGTCAACATGGTGCTCGGTCAGCTGCCCGATCTGGCCGGGTAGCGCTCGCGCGAAAAGGGGGATGCGAGCGTGCCGCCGCGGGCGTTGACTCGTCGCGTCCCCGTCCGGGGATCGGGGGGAGGCGGTCTTGTCGGCGACGGTCCTGCTGCTGTTGGGCGCGGTGCTGTGCTTCCTGGGTGCCGTGTCGATCCGGCTCGGCGTGCTGGCCGCGGGGTTCGGCGGCGGCTGGATCCTCGCCGAGGTGTTCGACGCCTCCGTGGCGGTTCGGGCGCTGGTCGGCCTCGTCGCGGCCCTGGCGGCGTTCGTCGCCACCCTCCTGGTCGCCAAGCTGCTGTTCTTCATCGGCGGCCTGTGCGCCGGCGCGGTGCTGGGTGCCAAGCTGTTCGTGGTGGCCGACTCGGGGGTCGGGCACGGCGACCCCGATGTGCTGCTGGCGTGCATCGTCGTACCGGCGATCGGGGTCCTGTGCGGCTTCCTGGCCGACCGTTGGCAGCGTGGCTTCCTGCGGCTGGCCACCGCAGCCGCCGGAGCTGCGCTGCTGCTCTCCGGCGTCGGCCGGATCGGATCGGGCGACACCGCGCAGCTGTGGCATCCCGACTCGGCCACCGGCAGCGTCCTGCTCGGGGTGTCGTGGGTCGTGCTCGCCGTCGTGGGGTACCGGGTGCAGCGCGGGCGCGCGCGGCAGGCACGACGGCACGCCGAGGCTCCCGCCGGGGGAAGGGGGCGGTGATGTCCGGGTCCACCACCTTGACGGTCTGGGTCTACGACTCGGCGCTGGGCGCCGCCGCCGGCGAGGTCAGACTCAAGGACCTGGAGCAGCGCAACGCGCTGGTGGTGCACGACGCCGTCACCGTGACCTGGTTCCCGGGCGCGCACGAGCCACGGATCGGGCACGTCCGGCACCGGGCGTTGCTCAGCGCCGGCCAGGGCTCGATGCTCGGGGTCATCCTCGGCGCCGCGCTGTTCGTGCCGGTCGCCGGCGTGGCCGTGGGGGCAGGAGCCGGTGTGCTGATGAGCAGGCTGCACGGCGTCGGCATCGAGCGCTCGCTGCTGGAGGACCTGCGCGCCCGGCTGGCGCCCGGGCGCTCGGCGCTCGTGGTGCTCTCCAGTGAGGCCGATCCCGAGACGGTCAGGACGTTCGTGTCGCGCGGCCTGGCGCGCGGCGACGTGGAGCTGCTGTACGCGCGCCTCTCCGACGACGCGCCCGCCGAGCTGCGCGCACTCGTCGAGGAGGCGGTGGCGCGCGACGATTCCGGGTCGCCGTGACCATCGCGCACCGGATCCGGCTCGCAGCCCTGCTGGGGGTCATCCTGGCGCTGTACTTCCTGGTTCCGGTCGACGACCAGGCTCGCGGCGGAATGGCGTTGCGGGTAGCGGTCACCGCCGGACTGTTGTTCGCTCTCGCCGCCCTGGTGCTCGCGCAGGTGCGGCTCTCCTTGGCGGTACCCGACCGGCACGTGGACGGACTGGTCGGCGCGATCGCGCTGGTCTGGGCCGGGTTCGCGCTGGGCTTCTACCTGCTGCAGGTCCATCATCCGCACCAGCTGGCGGGCATCCACACCCGCCTCGACGCGCTCTACTTCGCCGCCTCGACGATGCTCACCGTGGGGTACGGCGACATCCACGCCACCGGTCAGGTCGCACGAGCGCTCGTGTTGATCCAGATGGCCTTCGACGTGGTGTTCGTCGCCGCTGCCGCCAGCCTCCTGACCACCCGACTGCGCCGGGCAGCCTCCACGGCGCGGGACCAGCGCCGCGTCCCGCCTGCCGAGGAGTGACGCGGCCTGCTCATGATGGGCGGGTGGCCTCGGGCCTGCGCGCCACCGCGCCGGCCAGCGCTGCCAGCGCGGCGACCACCACCGCCGAGGCCAGCACCACGAGCAGGCTGGTGCGGATGAACCGCACGATCGCGTCGTAGAACGCCTCGGCCGTGGTCCGGGAGATCTCCCGAGCCGAGACCGCGTCGAGGTAGACGTAGCGCGCAACGGCCAGGGCCAGCCACAGCAGCAGCATCGAGACCGCCACCACGACGGCCGCCGCCAGCAACGTACGCCGCCGGCTGCGGGCGAGCGCGAGCGCGAGCACCAGCAGCGCGAGCCCGATGACCGGCAGGACGTAGGCCAGGTCGTTCAGGGTCCGGAAGACGCGCTGAAGGACCGAGAGATCGCGTGCCTGGAACACGGTGAACTCCACGTGCATCGTCGGGATCCTGGCCGCGAGCGGCAGTCCGGCGGCGACGAGCCGCTGCTTGACCAGCTCGATGAACGCGGCCAGGTCGATCCTCACCGCGTCGTCCTGGATTCGGGCGACGCTGCCCTCGCCGGTCAGCAAGGCCATCAGCTGCCGGTGCGCCTGCCGGTTCGCGGTGTCCCAGACGGTGCCGAAGGCGGTGCTGGCCACCGTCGCGCGGATCTGGCTGTCGAGTCGTTCACCGAGCGCCCCGCTGAGCGGGATGCCGCTGGTAGCGAGCCGGGAGGACACCTCCTCGGTGAGCCGGGTGGCGACGGCGTCCTGGACGTCGGGGTCGCGGGCGAGCGGGGCGACCGTCGCGACGTACCTGTCCGTGTCGGCGATCTCGTGGTGCGTCCACAGCGAGACGATCGCGAGCGGCGCCACCAGGCCGAGCAGCACCAGGCACACGGCGGCGACGGCGGGTCGCCACCGGCCGGAGCGTGCGGGCGCTGTCACCGGCGCGGGTCGCGCCGCGAACCCCTGACTCACCGGCGTCCTCAGTCGACCGGGTGCAGGCCGACGGGCGGAGCAGCGGGTGGAGCGGTGGGTGGCGCCTGCCGGGCCAGCGAGCGCAGTCGCAGGCCGGCGGCGATCGCCACCACGCCGATGGCGATCAGCCAGACGCACACCACCGCGACCAGCACCCCCAGGGTCAGCCTGGGATCGATCAGCAAGAAGCCGCCCGCGAGGAGGCTGATCACACCGGTGGTCAGGTCCCAGCCGCGTCGGCCGCGCACCGGCGCGACCAGTGCGCCGAGGATGTCGACGATGCCGGCGAGCACCCACCACACGCCGATGAGCACGCTGATCGCCACCAGCGTCTGGATCGGGTGTCGCAGGCAGAGCAGGCCGATGATCAGGCCGACAGCGCCGGAGAGTCCGATGACCACCCGCAGGCCACCGTCCAGGCCACCGTCCAGGCCGCCGTCCAGGCCGCGTCCGGCGACGGCGACGGTCAGCCGCATGACGCCGGAGACGATCAGCTGGATCGCTATCAGCACGGCGCAGACGGCCAGCGTCTCGTCGGGCCAGACCGCCAGCACGATGCCCAGCCCGGCACTCGCCACGCCGTACCCGACCACCAGCCCCCAGTGGTTGGCGATCTCTTCGAGCACGCGACCGCCTGGCGTGCCGCCGTACGGTGGTCGGCCGGCGGGTTGAGGACTGCGGTGGGTCGCGTCGTAGCTGCTCAAGGCCAGTCCCTCCGTCACGGGCGCCGGGCGCCGTATCGATGGTGCTTCTGGCAGCCTACGACGATCGCACGCTCACGGGGACCGCCGCGAAGCTGCTTCCTCGGGTCTCACCACGTCAGCCCGTCCAACGGGGGATCGGCAGCGGTGGCCACACCCCAGACCTCGGTGGTCTGGTCGAGCCAGAACGTGCCCTCGTCGCCGCGCAGCGCCGGGCGCCCGAGCTCCACGTCGAGGACCCCGACCCGGAGTCGGCCGCGGGTGCGCAGGAAGACGATGTCGCCCCGCTGCGGGGTGCGCTCGGTGTCGACGATCATCTGCGTCCCGGCCGGCAGCCCCAGCGAGGCGAGCGCGTTGCTTCCCAGGCTGTGCACGTACTCCGCTCCGGGTCGTGGCCGACGGCGCACCGGTCGTCCGGGTCGCCGGGAACGGGGCTCGGTCGGGTCGGGGACGCCCAGCGGCAGGGCCGGCTCGGCGGCGGCATCGCGCGATGTCGAACGCACGTTCGAAACCCTAGCAGCCGCAGAACTGCCGCGCGGGCGGCACGCGGCGGCCGATAGCATCGTCAGCGCGCCCGGAGAGCGACCGGGACCAGACCAGCACAGGAGAGCATCGTGTCCGAGATCAAGATCGTCGTACTCACCCCCGCGGGTCGTGAGGAACGGTCGGTCACGACCGGCACGAAGGCCTGGGAGCTCTTCCGCGAGCAGCCCGAGATCATCGCCGCCCGGGTCGGTGGCGACCTCAAGGACCTCTCCTATGAGCTCGTGGACGGCGAGGAGGTGGCAGGGGTCGAGATCGCCTCCAAGGACGGGCGCGACATCCTGCGCCACTCGACAGCGCACGTGATGGCCCAGGCCGTGCAGGAGATCTTCCCCGAGGCCCGGCTCGGCATCGGTCCGCCGGTTCAGGACGGCTTCTACTACGACTTCGACGTCGCGACACCGTTCGTGCCGGCCGATCTGGAGAAGATCGAGTCGCGCATGCGCAAGATCGTCAAGGAGAACCAGCGCTTCTCCCGCCGGGTCACCACGGACGAGGACGCCCGCGCGGAGCTGGCCGACGAGCCCTACAAGCTCGAGCTGATCGGCCTCAAGGGCGGCGCTGCCGACGCCGCCGAGGGCGCGGGCGCCGAGGTCGGTGCCGGCGAGCTGACCATCTACGACAACCTCGATCGCAACGGCGCGGTGGCGTGGAAGGACCTGTGCCGCGGTCCGCACCTGCCGACCACCCGGCGGATCCCGGCGTTCAAGCTCATGCGCTCGGCCGCGGCGTACTGGCGCGGGGACGAGAAGAACAAGCAGCTGCAGCGCATCTACGGCACCGCGTGGGAGTCCAAGGAGGCGCTCGAGGAGCACCTGCATCGGATCGAGGAGGCCGAGCGCCGCGACCATCGCAAGCTCGGCAAGGAGCTGGACCTGTTCAGCTTCCCCGACGAGATCGGGTCGGGCCTGCCGGTCTTCCACCCCAAGGGCGGGGTGATCAAGCGCGAGATGGAGGACTACGTACGTCGTCGCCACATCGAGGAGGGCTTCTCCTACGTCGGCACCCCGCACATCACCAAGGACGGGCTCTTCCACACCTCGGGCCACCTGCCCTACTACGCCGACACGATGTTCCCGCCGATGGAGTTCGAGGGCGCGAACTACCAGCTCAAGGCGATGAACTGCCCGATGCACAACCTGATCTTCAAGTCCAAGGGCCGGTCCTACCGCGAGCTGCCCGTGCGACTCTTCGAGTTCGGATCGGTCTACCGCTACGAGAAGTCCGGCGTGATCCACGGCCTCACCCGGGTCCGCGGCTTCGCCCAGGACGACAGCCACTCCTACGTCACCAAGGAGCAGGCGCCCGCCGAGGTCAAGCACCTGCTGGACTTCATGCTCAGCGTGCTGCGCGACTTCGGGCTCGACGACTTCTACCTGGAGCTCTCCACCCGCGACGACGCGAAGAAGGACAAGTTCGTCGGCTCCGACGAGGACTGGGCGGTCGCCACCCGGGTGCTCGAGGACGTCGCCACCGAGACGGGGCTCGAGCTTGTCCCCGACCCGGGCGGCGCGGCCTTCTACGGCCCGAAGATCTCCGTCCAGGCCAAGGACGCGATCGGTCGCACCTGGCAGATGGGCACGGTGCAGTACGACTTCAACCAGCCGGCCCGCTTCGAGCTGGAGTACCAGGCCGCCGACGGCACCCGGCAGCAGCCGGTGATGATCCACTCGGCCAAGTTCGGCTCGATCGAGCGGTTCCTCGGCGTGCTGGTCGAGCACTACGCCGGCGCGATGCCGCCGTGGCTGGCGCCGGTCCAGGTGCAGGCGATCCCTGTCGCCGACGCGTTCGCCGACTACCTCTACGGGGTCGCCGACCAGCTCAAGCGGGCAGGGATCAGGGTCGAGGTCGACGACTCCACGGATCGCTTCCAGAAGAAGATCCGCAACGCCCAGCTGCAGAAGGTGCCCTTCATGCTCATCGCCGGAGGCGAGGACGTGGAGAAGGGCGCGGTCAGCTTCCGCTACCGGGACGGGCGCCAGGACAACGGCGTGCCGATCGCCGACGCGATCGCCCGCGTCGTCGCCGCGGTGGAGTCGCGCGAGCAGGTCTGAGGTCACCTCGCGACGGCCCGGTCCGACCCCGTGTCGGACCGGGCCGCCGTCATCTCCGGGGCTCGCAGGAGTTTCCGCAACACGGTGTCACGCGAACCCTTGTGACGGAGGGCACCCTCGATATACCGTCGGTATGTCGGCTGTGTTTCCAACGATGTGACGGGGGTTCGACATGACCGCGGTGAAGCCGGAGCAGGCGCCTCACGGGCAGAAGCTGCAGGGCAAGCAGGGCTACTACGACACCTTGCGCACGCTGTCGCAGGCGTCGGTGGACCAGCACTTCGAGGCGTTCAAGGACATCGCCTGGGACGACCCGGCCCTCGAGGTCCACCCCGGCGACGAGCGCTTCATCCTCACCGACGCCGACGAGATCGGCGCGAGCGACTGGTACAAGTCCTTGCCCAGGGCGCGTCAGATCGAGGTCGGCGCCTACCGCTACGCCCAGATCGCCAAGGTCGGCCGCCAGTTCGAGCAGGTGCTCATCGGCGGCGTGATGCACCACCTGATCCAGGCCGAGGACGGCAACCCCGAGTTCCGCTACGCGATGCACGAGGTCACCGAGGAGACCCACCACATCCAGATGTTCCAGGAGTCGGTGAACCGGTTCGTGGCCAACGCCGGTCTGGGCAGCGTCGCCGGCGCGCCGCGCTGGTTCACCAGGACGGCGCCGCTGGTGACCTCGGCCGGCACGTGGTTCCCCGAGCTGTTCTTCGTCGGCATCCTGGCCGGCGAGGAGCCGATCGACCATCTGCAGAAGAGCATCATGCGTGCCGGCGGCAGCCATCCGCTCATCGACCGGGTGATGCAGATCCACATCGCCGAGGAGGCGCGGCACATCGGCTTCGCCCACCAGTACCTCGAGCACCACTGGGCGCAGCTCGGGCCGGTCAAGCGGCGGGTGCTGGCCTACCTGTTCCCGGTCGTCATGCGGGCGCTGTGCGACGTCATCATGGTGCCCTCCAAGCAGGCCCGGCGCGACATGGGCATCCCCGACGAGGTGGCCGAGCAGATCTGGTGGGACGCCGAGGAGTCGGCCAAGCTCCTGCGCGACCTGTTCGGCGACGTACGGCTCCTGGCCGACAACCTCGGCATCCGCCGCGGCGGGGCCAGGCTGCTGTGGAAGATGCTCAAGATCGACGGACGGCCCTCGCGACACCGCAGCGAGGTCGCCTCCGCGGCGTCCTGACCTCCCCGTCTGATCCACCACCGGCGGCGCCTCCGACGTCGCCGGTCTAGTCCCGGAGCGGAGCGCGCGTGCCCCACGTCGTCACCCAGTCCTGCTGCTCGGATGCGTCCTGCGTCGTGGCGTGCCCGGTCAACTGCATCCATCCGGCGCCCGGCGAGCCCGGCTTCGCCGAGGCCGAGATGCTGTACGTCGACGCCGACGCCTGCGTCGACTGCGGCGCCTGCGCCACCGCCTGTCCGGCGGACGCCATCGTCCCGCACACCTCGTTGACCGGCCCGCAGCTGCCGTTCCTGGCGCTCAACGCCGACTACTACAAGGTCTTCCCGCACGCGGACCGGACGCCGCTCGCGCTCGTGCACGAGCAGCGCCGGCTGCGCCGCCCGGGTCCCTTCCGGGTCGCCCTGGTGGGAGCCGGGCCCGCCGGTCTCTACACCGCCGACGAGCTCCTGCGGCACCCCGAGATCAGCGTCGACGTCTTCGATCGTCTGCCGACGCCGTACGGTCTGGTCCGCGCCGGTGTCGCCCCCGACCACCAGCACACCAAGCAGGTCGAGAAGCTCTTCGGCCAGATCGAGCGCCAGCCCGGATTCCGCTACTTCCTCGGTGTCGAGGTCGGCAAGGACATCTCCCACGCCGAGCTGGCGGCGCGCTACCACGCGGTCGTCTACACGGTGGGCGCGGCCAGCGACAAGCCGCTCGACATCCCGGGCGACGACCACGCCGGCTCGCTCTCGGCCACCGACTTCGTCGGTTGGTACAACGGGCACCCGGACAAGCAGGATCTCGCCGTCGACCTCTCCGGCGAGCGCGTGGTGATCGTCGGCAACGGCAACGTCGCCCTCGACTGCGCGCGTGTCCTGGCCGAGGACCCGCGACTGCTCGCCTCGACCGACATCGCCACCCTGCCGCTCGGTGGCCTGCTGACCAGCAACGTCCGCGAGGTGGTGGTCCTCGGCCGGCGTGGTCCCGCGCAGGCCGCGTTCACCGTGCCCGAGCTGGTGGGCCTGTCCGGTCACAGCGGCGTGAACGTCGTCATCGACACCGGCGGACACGAGCTGGTCGGCGAGGACGTCAAGACCCGGGTGCTGCGCGACCTGGCCCAGCGGCCGGTCGACCCTGCCCGGCGGACCATCGTGCTGCGCTTCCACGCCTCGCCGGTGGCGGTCCACGGCGAGGGCCGGGTCCGGGCGGTCGAGATCGCCCGCAACCGGCTGGTGGTCGACGAGTACGGCGTGCCCCGCGCCGTACCCACCGGGGAGACGGAGGTGCTGGCCGCGGGGATGCTGCTGCGTGCCGTCGGCTACCACGGCCTGCCGGTCACCGACCTGCCCTACGACGCGGCACGCGGCACCGTGCCCAACGATCGCGGCCGGGTGCGGCCCGGCGTCTACGTCGCTGGCTGGGTCAAGCGCGGGCCGACGGGGTTCATCGGCACCAACAAGACCGACGCCGAGGAGACGGTGGACCGACTGCTCGACGACCTGGACGCGGGTGAGATCCCGGAGCCGGTCGGCACCACCCGCGGCCTGCGCAGCGTGATCCGCAGCCGCCAGCCGGGCATGGTCGACCTGGCCGGATGGCAGGCGATCGACCGCGAGGAGCGGCGCCGCGGGGCGGCGGCAGGACGTCCCCGGGTCAAGATCGTGGACATGGAGGAGATGCGCCGGGTCGCCGCCACAGCCCACGCGCCGCGCTACGCCGGTCTGCGTCGCCGCGCGTCCGGGTAGGCCCGGGCGATACCGTGGCTCGCATGACCTCGCCTGGAGCTGACGTCGGTCGAGCCGGCGCGAGCGGTGCGACGGACGGCGCCTCTCCCGTGTCCGTGCCGGCATCCGCGCCCGGTGCCGGGTCCCCGGCCGACGGGGCCAGGGGAACCGGCAAGCCGGACGGTCGCCAGGCCCGCTGGGCGCGACACAACCAGGAGCGCCGCCAGCAGATCATCGCTGCCGCCGTCGCGGTGATCGCCGAGCGCGAGCCCGGCGCCGAGCTGCACGTCCAGCAGATCGCCCAGCGGGCGGGCGTCAACCGGACGGTGGTCTACCGCTACTTCGAGGATCGCGCCGACCTCGACCTGGCCATCCAGCGCGCGATCGTCGCCCGGCTGTGGGAGCAGCTGCTCCCCGCGGTGACGCTGGACGGCACCGTGCCGCAGATCATCGATCGGATCGTCGGGACCTACGTCGGCTGGGCGGTCGGGCACCCGGCACTGCACCACGTCGTCGACCACGACTACGGCAGCGGTGCGCTGGAGCAGGCCCTGGACGAGATCGCCCGTGAGATCGGCGGCATCGTCTCGTTCGCCATCGCCGCCTTCGGTGGCACGCTCGACTTCGACGAGGCCGAGCTCGACCCGTTGATGCACGGCCTGGTCGGCGCCGTCTTCGGCTCCGTACGGCGCTGGCTGAACCGGCCGCAGCGCGCGCTCAGCGCGGAGCGGCTGCAGACGACCGTGAGTCAGTCGGTCTGGTTCGTGCTGGACGGGCATGCGCGGGCCGCGGGCGTCACGCTCGATCCCGGCCTGACGGTGACCGAGCTCCTTGCCGCCAGGTCCGACCTCTCGCCCTCGGCGGATACAGTCGGTCCGTGACCGGGGAGCAGACGATCGACGGGGCGCCGCACACCGCTGTCCACCAGGACGGGATCGGGCAGCCCGACACCCTCGAACGGCTGTGGACGCCGTACCGGATGGCCTACATCCGCGGCGAGAACAAGCCGGAGGACCCCTCGGCCGACCAGTGCCCCTTCTGTCGGATCCCCGCGATGGACGACGCGGACGGTCTGATCGTGCATCGTGGCCAGCTCGCCTACGCGGTGCTGAACCTCTACCCCTACGCGCCCGGCCACGTGATGGTCTGCCCCTACCGGCACATCGCCAACTACACCGACACCACCGTGGAAGAGGCGGCCGAGATCGCCGCCCTGACCAAGACGGCGGTGGAGACGCTCAAGCGGGTCTCGAAGCCGGCGGGCTTCAACATCGGGATGAACCAGGGTGTCGCCGGGGGAGCGGGCATCGCCGCCCACCTGCACCAGCACATCGTCCCGCGCTGGGTCGGCGACCAGAACTTCATGCCGATCATCGGCCGCACCAAGACGCTGCCCGAGCTGCTCGGGGACACCCGGTCGCTGCTCGCCGAGGCCTGGGCCTGAGCTAGGCGCTTCACCGCACGTCCAGGGTCATCGGCGCTCACCGCGCGGCGCAAGCGTGCCGCGCGGTGGTCTAGTCCTGGCGCGACCGGCCCTTGCTGCGGCCGCGCTTAGATCACGGCTAGGTCACGCTTGTCCCACGAGCGCTCAAGTTCGCTTGTCAACCACCTGCGCGATGAGTATGTTGCCGACGGCAACAATCAAAGTGACGGTAGTCACGTCATTGTTCTCGAGCAACGGAGGTCGAGGGATGAACACGAGCAAGGCTGCCCGCATGGGTGCGCTCGTCGCGACGGGGGTGCTGGCGTTCGGTGCGCTGGCCGCCTGTGGCAGCAGTGATGACAACAACAGCGCCGGCTCGTCCGGCGGCAACTCCAGCTCGGCCGCCGGCGGCGGCTCGGGCAAGGCGGACGTCGGCGTGATCCTGCCCGACGCCACCACCTCCCCGCGGTGGGAGAGCCAGGACCGTCCGAACCTGCAGAAGGCGTTCGACGCTGCTGGTCTGAAGTCGGACATCCAGAACGCGCAGGGCGACACGGCCAAGTTCGGCCAGCTGTGCGACAGCATGATCGGTGAGGGCGTCACCGTCCTCATGATCACCAACCTCGACTCGGACTCCGGCGCGGCCTGCCTCAAGAAGGCCGCCGACGCCGGTGTCGCGACGATCGACTACGACCGCCTCACCCTCGGCGGCGGCGCGTCGTACTACGTCTCCTTCGACAACGTCGAGGTCGGCAAGCTGATGGGCCAGGGCCTGGTCGACGCCCTGGGCAAGGAGGGCAAGAAGAGCGGCAACGTCGTCACCATCGACGGTGCCACCACCGACAACAACGCTGCGCTGTTCAAGCAGGGCTACGACGGCGTGCTGAAGGCCAACCCGCAGTACAAGGTCCTCGGTCAGCAGTCGGGTAACTGGGACGCCACCAAGGCGGGCCAGGTCTTCGACCAGCTCTACACCCAGAACAAGGGCAACATCGACGGTGTGGTCGTCGCCAACGACACCATGTCCGGCGGTGTGATCGCTCGTCTGAAGGCCGACGGTGTCGCGGGCAAGGTCCCGACCACCGGTCAGGACGCCTCCACCGAGGGTCTGCAGAACATCCTGCGCGGCTACCAGGCCGGCACGGTGTACAAGAACACCTCGCTCGAGGCCGACGCCGCCTCCAAGCTCGCGATCGACCTGATCAAGGGCGACAAGAGCGCTGCCGCCGCCCTGGCGACCGGCACCGTTCAGGACACCAAGCTGAACAAGGCCGTGCCCTCGGTCCTGGCCACCCCGGTCTGGATCACCCAGGACACCGTCAAGCAGGTCGTCGCCGACGGCCAGGCCGACGCCTCGCAGATCTGCACCGGCAACGTCGCCAAGCTCTGCACCAAGTTCGGCGTCAAGTAACACCCCCGCGTCCGTCGGGCCGGCACACCCCTATCGTGCCGGCTCGGCGGTCAGGGACGTTCCACGTCGCACCCCGGGCGCTCCGCAAGGAATCGCCCGGGGTGTGTGGAACGTTCCAGGTACCTCAGCGCACCCCAAGCAAGGAGATCTCGTGAGCGTCGAAACGCCCGAGCGCACCGGCCCCACCGGGCCGACCACTCAGCCGCTGCTGTCACTGCGCGGCATCCAGAAGAGCTTCGGCGCCGTACACGTGCTGCGTGGCGTCGACCTCGACGTCCGTCCCGGCCGCGTCACCGCGCTGGTCGGCGACAACGGTGCCGGTAAGAGCACCCTGATCAAGGGCATCGCCGGCATCCACCCCTTCGACGAAGGCGACTACCTCTTCGAGGGTGCGCCGGTGAAGGTGCACGGCCCCAAGGACTCCAACAACCTCGGCATCGAGGTCGTGTACCAGGACCTCGCGCTGTGCGACAACCTCGACGTGGTGCACAACATGTTCCTCGGCCGCGAGCTCACCAAGGGTGGCCTCATCGACGAGGACACCATGGAGCAGCGTGCCCGGGAGACCCTCGACGGCCTCTCGGTGCGCACGTTGAAGTCTGTCCGCACGCCGGTGGCGTCCCTGTCCGGCGGTCAGCGCCAGACGGTCGCGATCGCCCGGTCGGTGCTGTGGAACTCCAAGGTCGTCATCCTCGACGAGCCGACCGCCGCACTGGGCGTCGCCCAGACCGAGCAGGTCCTCAAGCTGGTCCGCCGCCTCGCCGACCGCGGTCTGGGCGTGGTGCTGATCAGCCACAACCTGAACGACGTGTTCGAGGTCGCCGACGACATCGCCATCCTCTACCTCGGCCAGATGGTCGGACAGGTCGAGACCAAGGACTACAACCGCGAGCAGATCGTCCAGGCCATCACCACCGGGCAGCTCCCGGTCAAGAACGGGGGCGCAGCATGAGCACCACCACGACCACCCCTCCCACGGAGAACTGGCACCCCGAGGACGAGGCGCCCACCACCATCGGTGGCATCGTCTCCGGCTACATCACCCGCCTCCGTGGCGGCGACGTCGGCTCGCTGCCGGCGATCCTGGGCCTCATCGCGCTGGTGGTCGTCTTCACCCTGCTGCGGCCCGACACGTTCCCCAAGGCCTTCAACATCGGCAACCTGATCGGCCAGTCGGCCGGTGTCACGGTGCTGGCGATGGGCCTGGTCTTCGTGCTGCTGCTCGGTGAGATCGACCTGAGTGCCGGCTACACCGGCGGTGTCTGCGCCGGCTCGCTCGGCCTGGCCATGACCCGGCACGGCTGGCCGCTGGTCCCCTCCATCCTCGCCGCGCTGGTCACCGGCCTGGTGATCGGTCTGTTCATCGGTGTCCTGGTCTCGCGACTGGGCATCCCGTCGTTCGTCGTCACCCTGGCCACCTTCCTCGCCTGGCAGGGCGTGCTGCTGAAGATGACCGGTGCCGGCGGCACCATCCCGCTGCAGAACGACTTCATCATCAAGCTCAACAACGGCAACCTGCCGGTGTGGCTGGGCTGGATCCTCGCGATCGCGATCGTGGTGGTCTACGTCGGCGGGTCCTTCCTGACCAACCAGCGTCGCCGCCGCAACGGCCTGACCGCGCAGTCCACCCTGCAGTGGGCGCTCAAGGCGATCGTGCTGACCGTCATCGTGCTCGCGGTGACCTTCTACCTCTCCCGCGAGCGTGGCCCGCACCCGCAGATCAAGTCGATCAAGGGTCTGCCGATCGCGCTGGTGATCATGATCGGCCTGCTGCTGATCCTGACCTTCGCGCTGAGCCGCACCACGTGGGGTCGCCACGTCTACGCCGTCGGCGGCAACGCCGAGGCCGCACGTCGTGCCGGCATCAACGTCGCCCGGATCAAGCTGAGCTGCTTCGTCGTCTCCTCGGTGATCGCGGCCATCGCCGGCATCATGCTGGCCTCGCGCACCAACTCGGTCGGCCCGCAGACCGGTGGTAACACCACCCTGCTGTACGCGGTCGGCGCCGCCGTCATCGGTGGTACCAGCCTCTTCGGTGGCAAGGGCCGCATCATCGACGCCCTGATCGGTGGCACGGTGGTCGCCATCATCGACAACGGCATGGGCCTGCTCAACAAGACCCAGGGCACCGTGTGGATCGTGACCGGCGGCGTGCTGCTCATCGCTGCGAGCGTGGACGCGGTCAGCCGCCGACGCGCCAGCGCATCCGGGCGGGTCTGACCCGCCCATGGTCGCGGCAGCGACTCTCTCGGGCACGGAGGAGCTGCGGCGGACGAACCTCCGGGCACTGCTGCGTGCGGTGCACACCCGGGGGCCGATGACCCGGGCGGAGCTCACCCGCCTGCTCGGACTCAATCGCAGCACCATCGGTGGCCTCACCGCCGCCTTGATCGACCTCGGCCTGGTGGCCGAGCGCACCGCTGCGGGTGCCGCCTCCGGCGGCGCCCGCAGCGGTCGGCCCTCGCACCTGGTCGTGCCGCGATCGGAGAACGCGGTCGTCGCCATCGACCTCGGCGTCGAGCGCGTCCAGGTCGCCCTGGTCGGCCTGGGCGGCACCGTCCTGGACCGGCGGGTACGGGCCCACGCGCGCGGCGAGCACGACGTGCGCCACGTCGTGGAGCGGGTCGCCGCGATGGTCGAGGACATGGTCGCCGCCACCCCGCCGCGGCGCTTCCTGGGCATCGCCGCGTCGATCCCGGGCGCGGTCCGGCTCGAGGACGGCATGGTGCAGTTCGCGCCGAACCTCGGGTGGCACGGCGAGCCGTTCACCCAGATGCTCTCGCATCGGCTGGGCCGGCCGGTGCGGGCCGGCAACGACGCCAACCTGGGCGTCCTGGCCGAGCACCTGCGAGGCGCCGCGCTGCAGCGGCAGCACGTCATCTACCTCTCGGCGAGCGTCGGCATCGGCGGTGGCTTCCTCGTGGACGGTCGCCTCCTCGAGGGTGCCACCGGGTACGCCGGCGAGGTGGGCCACCTCCAGGTCGACGCCAGCGGACCCGAGTGCCGGTGCGGTGGGATCGGCTGCTGGGAGCTCAAGGTCGGCGAGAACCGACTGCTCGCCCTGGCCGGTCGTGAGGCCGGAGGGGGACCGGAGGCAGTGGCCGAGGTGATCGCCGCGGCCGACGAGGGCGAGGACCGCGCCCGGCGGGCGATCCAGGAGGTCGCCGAGTGGACCGGCATCGGGCTGCGCTCCCTGATCAACGTCTTCAACCCCGAGGTGATCGTCCTCGGCGGCAGCCTGGCGCAGCTGTGGGAGACCGCCGCGCCGGTGATCGAGGAGATCCTGGGTCGGCGCGCGCTGCTCGCGCCGCGGGCCGCCGTCGCCGTACGCCCGGCGATGCTGGGTCAGGACTCCTCGCTGCTCGGAGCCGCGGAGCTGGCCTTCGAGCCGGTGTTGGACGACCCGCAGTGCGTGGCAGCATCCTGATCGCGGCGTGCGGCCGGTAGCCTGCTGCCGCCATGCTCGAACGATTCCGCGCCTTCTGGACCAAGCTCCTCGCGCCCATCGCCCACCTGTTCATCCGCCTCGGGATCAGCGCCGACGCGGTCACCCTCGTCGGCACGCTCGGCGTCGTCGTCGGAGCGCTGGCGTTCTTCCCCACGGGACACCTGCTCATCGGCGTCCTGTTCATCACCTGCTTCGTCTTCAGCGACCTGATCGACGGCTACATGTCGCGCACGGCCGGCACGACGAGCAAGTTCGGTGCCTTCTTGGACTCCACCTTGGACCGGGTCGGGGACGGTGCGATCTTCGGCGGCCTCGCGCTCTACTACGCCGGTCCCGGTGACAGCCGGCTCTACCTGTGGCTCTCGCTGATCTGCCTGGTGATGGGCTCGGTGACCTCGTACGCCCGCTCGCGCGCGGAGACCCTGGGCTACCAGGCGAAGGTGGGGATCGCCGAGCGCTCGGACCGGTTGGTCTCGATCCTGGTGATGACCGGCTTCAACGGCCTGCTGGGCCTGCCGTGGCTGACCTACATCACGCTGTGGGCGCTCGCCTTCGCCTCCACCATCACCGTGGGCCAGCGGATCTGGGTCGTGCGTCAGCAGGCGCTCGCGGAGGCCGACGGTCAGCCCTGACCCCGAAGCGGCGCTGTGGGCAAAACGCCCTAGGATGGCCGCCATGGCTGAAGGCACTCCTGGCACTGGCACCACTGGCACCACCCCCGTCAAGCGCGGCATGGCGGAGATGCTCAAGGGGGGTGTGATCATGGACGTGGTCACCCCCGACCAGGCGAAGATCGCCGAGGACGCCGGTGCGGTCGCGGTGATGGCGCTGGAGCGTGTTCCGGCCGACATCCGCGCCCAGGGCGGTGTCTCCCGGATGTCGGACCCGGACATGATCGACGGCATCATCGAGGCCGTCTCGATCCCGGTGATGGCCAAGGCCCGCATCGGCCACTTCGCCGAGGCGCAGGTGCTGCAGTCCCTGTGCGTGGACTACATCGACGAGTCCGAGGTGCTGACCCCGGCCGACTACGCCAACCACATCGACAAGTGGGAGTTCACCGTCCCCTTCGTCTGCGGTGCGACGAACCTGGGTGAGGCGCTGCGCCGGATCACCGAGGGCGCGGCGATGATCCGTTCCAAGGGTGAGGCCGGCACCGGTGACGTCTCCAACGCGGTGACGCACATGCGCACCCTGCGCAAGGAGATCCGTCGTCTCGGGTCGCTGCCCAAGGACGAGCTGTACGTCGCGGCCAAGGAGCTGCAGGCGCCGTACGACCTGGTGGCCGAGATCGCCTCGACCGGCAAGCTGCCGGTGGTGCTGTTCACCGCGGGTGGCATCGCGACGCCTGCGGACGCCGCGATGATGATGCAGCTCGGTGCCGAGGGCGTGTTCGTCGGCTCGGGCATCTTCAAGTCCGGCAACCCGGCGCAGCGCGCGGAGGCGATCGTCAAGGCGACCACCTTCTTCGACGACCCGGACGTGATCGCGAAGGTCTCGCGCGGTCTGGGTGAGGCGATGGTCGGCATCAACGTCGAGGAGATCCCGCAGCCGCACCGGCTCGCCGAACGCGGCTGGTGATACCGGTCCGACGGTGCTTCACACCTTCCCGAGAGTAAAATGTGACTCACGCGGGATGAATCGCGTCACGTCTCCCCAGGTCGCTCGTTCCTTCGATACCTGACTCGGTGAGGCGGCGCTCGACCGCACGACCCGACCACTTCATCGAGTCTCCTGATCACGAGGGGGACACCATGAGGAAGTCGACCAAGGGCGCACTCGCCGCCGGTGGAGCCGCTGTGCTGCTGCTGGGCGGAGCGGGGTCGCTGGCGTACTGGACCGCGTCGGGCAGCGTCGCCGGCGGCACGATCACGGCCGGCTCGCTGGCCCTGACCACGCCGAGCTGTGGCAGCTGGACCTACGACACCAAGGAGGCCACGGCGGGGGCGACGTTCACGCCCGGCGGCACCGGCAACGGCTCGCTGCTGGTGCCCGGCGATGTGGTGAGCGAGACCTGTACGACGACGCTGACCGCCACCGGCGAGCACATGCGCGGCACCATCGTCGCCAGCACGCCGAGCGACATCACGCCGTTCACCGTGAGCGTCAGCTCGATCACCGATGCGGTGACACCGATCAGTGGCGGGGTCTTCACCGAGGCGAACAACGGCCACCAGCTGAGCGTGACGATCAGCGTGACGCTGCCGAGCAGTAGCGACAACTCCACGATCGCGAACCAGAAGACGCTCGACGCCATCGCCCTGACCGCCACCCAGGCCCACAGCTGAGCGAGGCTCGACACCGCCCCGGATCGTCATGTCCTCCCGTCACACGCCGCGCCACCGCGCGACGGCTCGTCGTCCCCTGCTCCGTGCCGTCAGCGGCGCGGCGCTCGCGACGGTGACGGTGGTGCTGCTCGTGGGAGGACAGGGATCCCTCGCCTTGTGGAAGGCGAGCGCCACCCTGCCGACGGCGTCGACGGCGTCCGGGGCCCTCCGCCTGGTGGCGAACCCGGGGTGCGGCGGCTGGAGGTTCACCCAGACCGGCGGCCCGGCCGCGTGGCAGGGCACGTCCTATCCGGCCTCGACGACCAACGCGAACGGCACGCAGTACGTCGAGCCGCACGATAGGCTGACCCAGACCTGCACCTACAGGCTCAGCGCGACCGGCGAGCACCTGCGTGCCACGATCGCGCTGACCCAAGCGACGATCTCCTCCTCCGCCGCCACCACTGCCGGTGTCGCAGCGAGCGCGACGTACACGGTCAACGGGGCCGCCGCGACGAGCGTCACCGAGCTCGACGACAACGCCAGTCTGGTGGCCACCATCGTGCTGACCGTCCCGGACCCCGTCTCCACGCTCCAGGGCACGTCGTTGACCGTCGGCGGCGCGACCGTCAGTCTTCAGCAGGTGCACGCGTGAGACTGTCGCGAGCCGGAGCGAGGTGGATCGGTCAGGTCGTCGCCTGGACGGTCATCCTGTTCGCGGCGGCGGTCCTCGCCGTCGCCGTGGTGATCCCGCGGCTGGGCGGGGCGACGCCGTACACGATCCTCACCGGTTCCATGACACCGGGGATGCCGCCGGGCACGCTGGTGGTCGCCAGGCCGGTCGACCCGGCCACGCTCGCCGTCGGCGACGTGATCACCTACCAGCTCACCTCCGGTGATCCGACGGTGGTGACCCACCGGATCGTGGCGCTGAGCGTCGCCAAGGACGGCTCCAGGCTGTTCCGGACCCAGGGGGACGCCAACGACGTCCCCGACGAGAAGTGGGTCATGCCCGTGCAGGTCCGCGGTCGGCGGTGGTACTGGGTCCCCGTCGTGGGCCGCCTCAACGTGCTCCTGGACGCTCGCGAGCATCAGTGGCTCCTCGACGCGGCCGTCGCGGCCCTGGGTGGCTATGCCCTGGTGATGTTCGCCGGCGCCGGCCGCGACCGCCTGCGACGCCGGTCCGCTGTCGAGCGCAGGGTGGGCGGGCGCCGCACTCCGGTGCGAGGGAGCGGCGGATGAGAACGCTCGGTCGCGGCCCTGCCACCCCGGTGCTGGCGCTGTGCTCCGTCCTGATGGGTGCCGCGGCACCTGCTGCCGCCGATCCGGACCGGCTCGGCCTCAGCTGGGATGGGAGGACCTGGTCCGCCGCGCTGACCGGCAGCCTCTTCGGCACCAGCCCGATCGAGCGCTGGGTGCCAGGGGACAGCGACACCCAGCACTTCTATGTCCGTGACCAGGGCGGGGACGCGGCACGGCTCGCCGTCGACTACACCATGCCGCCCTCCGCGCTCCTCTCGGCAGACGACCTCACCGTGACCGCGACAGTGGATGCGGGTGCACCCGTGACGCTCGCCCCCGGCACGGGATGGATAGCCCTCGGCGGCACGTCCCTGGGCGAGGGTGCCACCAGCGACGTGGCTGTGACGGCCGTCTTCAACCCGGCGTCGACGAATGCGAGCATGCATGACTCGGCCTCCGTCGACTTCCGGGTGACGCTCAGTCAGATCGCGGGCCCCTCCGCCCAGACGGTCGGCGGAGGCGGCTCGCCGTCGCACGGCGATGCCGGCACCGGTGGTTCCGGCAACGCCGCGAAGAGCAGCGGGCCGGGCGGACTGCTGCCGAGCACCGGGGCACCCGAGATCGCCTGGGCCGTCGGCCTGGGCCTGTTCTGCCTCGGTGGGGGCGTGGGGATCGCCGCGTTGTCTCGGCGACGGGAGGAGGACTCCGATGCCGAGACGACCTAGCAAGCGCAGGCGCATCCTTGCCGTGGTGGCCGTCGCCGTCGTGCTCGGAGCGCGGCCCGCGTGGGCCTACTGGACCGCACAGCAGACCATGCCGTCACAGACGATCGACCTGGGCACGATCGACATCTCCGCGAGTCGCTCGGCCACGGTCGGACTCGACACCACGGCCCTGTACCCGGGAGCGTCGGTCGCTCAGGTCTATCAGGTCACCAACGCCGGCACCCTGCCGCTGTCGTACTACGCCGAGGGCTGGGCCTCCGGAGCGCTCGGAGCCGCGCTGGTCATCAAGGTGACCGATGCGGGGGCGGTGACCGGATCGGGTGCCAGCGCGACCTGTGGTGGCACGCAGCTGGTCCCCTCCGCCTCGACCATGCCGACCGTCTCGCCCGGATCACCGATCGCCTATGCCAGCGCTTCTGCCGGCCGCTCCGTCACGGTGTGGCCCGCGGGCGGCCCGACGCCCGCCTCGACGACTATCTGCGTGCAGGCATCCTTGCCCACCTCGGCCGCGAGCGCGCTGCAGGGCCAGACGTCGAGCGTGAACATCCGGTTCGTGGGGGAGCAGGTGGGGCAGCCGTGAGGGCCGGCAGGCGCCTGGCGGCCATGGTCTCGCTGGCGGTGGCGCTGATCTGCGGCCTCGTGGCGCCGCGGGCCTTCGCGTGGTGGACCGACACAGCGACGGTGACGACGACCGCTACCGCTCTGACGGTGCCCAAGGTGCCCGCCACCACGTGCGCCGTCGCCGGGAACGCCGTCACCGGATTCACCGCGACGATCGGCTGGACGGTGCAGACGGCCCCGGTCACGATGAGCTACACGGCCAAGGTACGGGGCAGCGCCGCCGCCGTCACGGTCACGACCAGTGGCTCATCGGCGTCCGTGCAGGTGACATCGAGCTTCCTGTCCTCGCTCGGCGCCTCGACGACCTACGTCGACATCACGACCGTCCTGCCGGGCGCCCCCAGCTGGACCTCGCCGACGCCGCACACCCGGGCCCTGACCGTCGGCGTCCTCGGAACCAGCCTGGCCTGCGGAGCCGACACCTGAGCGCTGACACTAGGCTTGCGTCCCGTGCCTGCGATCGGAGTCCTCGCCCTGCAAGGCGACGTGCGCGAGCACGTCGCGACCCTCACCGGCCTCGGCGTGGAGGCGTTCGGCGTACGCCGCAGCAGCGAGCTCGACCGGTGCGACGGCCTGGTCATCCCGGGCGGTGAGTCGACGACGATCGCGAAGCTGGCGCGCATCTTCGAGCTGCTCGAGCCGCTGCGCGAGCGGATCGGGGCCGGCATGCCGACCTTCGGCACCTGCGCCGGGATGATCCTGCTCGCGGACCGGATCGTCGACGGCACTGCCGGTCAGGAGACGATCGGCGGCCTCGACATCACGGTGCGGCGCAACGCGTTCGGCCGCCAGGTCGACTCGTTCGAGGAGGACCTCGACGTACGAGGCCTTCCCGAGCCGGTCCACGCCTTCTTCATCCGCGCTCCGTGGGTCGAGCAGGTGGGCGACAGCGTCGAGGTCCTCGCCAGCGCGGCCGGCCATCCCGTCGCTGTCCGGCAGGAGCATCTCCTCGCGACCAGCTTCCACCCGGAGGTCGGCGGCGACGCCCGGGTCCACGGTGTGTTCGTGGACATGGTGGCCGGTCGGTAGGATCGGGCGACCCCCCAGCACCGAACATCCTGAAGTGACAACGCTGAAGTAGGAACTATGTCTGGCCACTCAAAATGGGCAACGACGAAGCACAAGAAGGCTGCGATCGATGCGAAGCGCGGCAAGCTCTTCGCCAAGCTCATCAAGAACATCGAGATCGCGGCGAAGGCCGGTGGCCCCGACCTGGCCGGCAACCCGACCCTCTATGACGCGGTCCAGAAGGCCAAGAAGCAGTCGGTCCCCAACGACAACATCGACCGTGCGGTCAAGCGCGGTGGCGGTCTCGACGGTGGCGGCGTCGACTACACCACCATCATGTACGAGGTCTATGGCCCCAGCGGCGTCGCGCTGCTGGTGGAGTGCCTGACCGACAACAAGAACCGGGCCGCGATGGAGGTCCGCACCGCCGTGACCCGCAACGGCGGCACCATGGCCGACCCCGGGTCGGTCAGCCGGCTGTTCAACCGCAAGGGCGTCGTCGTCCTCGCCAAGGACCAGGAGGGCAGGCAGGTCGACGAGGACAGCGTCCTCGAGGCCACGCTCGACGCCGGCGCCGAGGACGTCAACGACCTCGGTGAGGCCTGGCAGGTCGTCTCCGAGGCCACCGACCTGGTAGCGGTCCGATGGGCCGTGCAGGAGGCGGGGCTCGACTACGACTCCGCCGACGTCGAGTTCGTGGCCAGCCTGGAGATCCCTGTCGCCGACGCCGCCACCGCCGGCAAGGTGATGAAGCTCGTGGACGCGATCGACGACCTCGATGACGTGCAGAACGTCTTCTCCAACGCCGACATCCCCGACGAGGTGCTCGAGCAGCTCGACGAGGAGTGAGCGCCTCGCCTCATCGCCGTCCGAGCGCCCCGACGGCCCCGCGTGTCCTACGCGGGGCCGTCGGTGTCTCCGGCTAGGCTGCGAACAGACGTTCGAAGGGATGGTGGGCTGATGCGCGTGCTGGGGATCGACCCGGGGCTGACCCGCTGCGGCATGGGCGTGGTCGACGGCGACGTCGGCAAGCAGCTGTCCCTGGTCGACGTCAACGTCATCCGCACCACCTCCACGCTCCCGGTCTGGGAGCGCCTGGTCTCGATCGAGAAGGGCATCGACGCCTGGATCGAGGAGCACCGTCCCGACGCGGTCGCCATCGAGCGGATCTTCGCGCGTTCGGACGTCTCGACGATCATGGGGACGGCACAGGCCAGCGGGCTGGCGATGGTGTGCGCGGCCCGGCGCGGGATCCCGGTGGCGCTGCACACGCCTTCCGAGGTGAAGGCGGCGGTCTCGGGCAGCGGGCGCGCCGACAAGGCGCAGGTGGGCGCGATGGTGACCCGCATCCTGCGACTCGCCGCGATGCCGAAGCCCGCGGACGCCGCCGACGCGCTCGCCCTGGCCATCACCCACATCTGGCGCGGTGGCGCGCAGAGCCGGATCGAGCAGGCGGTCGCGCGGGCCGATGCCGCCGACGGGAGCGGGTCCGGCGTCGCCGAGCGCAACCGGGCTCGCATCGAGGCCGCTCTCGCGCAGTCGCGCTCGACGCGCGCCCCCCGGTCAATCCGTACGACGATGGGAACGAAGTGATCGCATTCGTGCGCGGCACCGTGGCCGCGGTGACCCTGGCCAGCGCCGTCCTCGAGGTGGGCGGTGTGGGCCTGGAGCTGATGTGCACGCCGGCCACCCTGGCCGGCCTGCGCACCGGCGCGGAGGCCACGCTGCCGACCAGCATGGTGGTCCGGGAGGACAGCCTCACCCTCTTCGGGTTCGCCGACGAGGACGAGAAGCAGATGTTCGAGCTGCTCCAGACCGCGTCGGGCGTCGGGCCGAAGCTGGCCCAGGCCATGCTCGCCGTACTCTCGCCGGACGGTCTGCGGTCGGCCATCGCCGGCGACGACGTGAAGACGCTGACCCGCGTGCCGGGGATCGGCCAGAAGGGCGCCCAGCGGATCATCCTGGAGCTCAAGGACCGCATCGGTGCGCCGACGCGCGCCGCGTCGGCCACAGCTGTCGCGGCGCGGGTCGCGCCGTGGCGCGACCAGGTCACGCAGGGCCTGATGGGCCTGGGCTACCCCGTCAAGGATGCGGAGAAGGCGGTCGAGGCGGTGGCAGACCAGGCCGACGGCACCCCTGACGTCGGCGCGCTGCTGCGGGCCGCGCTTCGCACGCTGTCGAAGGCCTGAGCATGCCGTTCCACGAGGACGAGCTCGAGGCCGCCGAGGGAGCACACCTGCAGCGGCTGACAGCGGCAGAGGCGGAGGGGGACGAGCGCGCGATCGAGGCGGCGCTGCGCCCCCGCAACCTCGACGAGGTCGTCGGCCAGGGCCGGGTGCGGGCACAGCTCGGGCTGGTCCTGGAGGCGGCCAAGCAGCGTGGGCGTGCACCTGACCACGTGCTGCTCAGCGGGCCTCCCGGGCTGGGCAAGACCACGCTGGCGATGATCATCGCCGCCGAGATGGGCTCGCCGTTGCGGCTGACGAGCGGGCCGGCGATCACCCACGCCGGTGACCTGGCCGCGATCCTCAGCGGCCTCAACGAGGGCGACGTGCTCTTCGTCGACGAGGTGCACCGGATGTCGCGCCCGGCCGAGGAGATGCTCTACCTGGCGATGGAGGACTTCCGGGTGGACGTCGTCATCGGCAAGGGCCCCGGCGCTACGGCCATCCCGCTCGAGCTGCCACCGTTCACCCTCGTCGGCGCCACCACCCGCGCCGGACTGCTGCCCGGTCCGCTGCGGGACCGGTTCGGCTTCACCGGGCACCTGGAGTTCTACGAGCCCGACGAGCTCGACCTCATCGTGCGACGGTCCGCGGGCCTGCTGGGCGTCGAGGTCAACGCGGAAGGCTCGGCGGAGATCGCCTCCCGATCCCGGGGGACGCCCCGCATCGCCAACCGGCTCCTGCGGCGCGTCCGCGACTACGCCCAGGTCCGGGCCGACGGCATCGTCACGCTCGATATCGCGCGCAAGGCGCTCGACCTCTACGAGGTCGACCCGTTGGGTCTGGACCGCCTCGATCGCGGTGTGCTCGACGCCCTGTGTCGCCGGTTCGGTGGGGGACCGGTCGGCATCTCCACGCTCGCGGTCGCCGTCGGCGAGGAGCGCGAGACCGTCGAGGAGGTCGCCGAGCCGTTCCTGGTGCGCAACGGCTTCCTGGCCCGGACGCCGCGCGGGCGCATCGCCACGCCCGCCGCATGGGCGCATCTCGGGCTGTCCGCACCGCCGGGCAACGCGAACGGCTGGGAAACACTCCTCGACGAGTGAGTCGGATCCCGCAGGACTGCGGTCCTGTCGCGTTGGCACGGCTACACTTGCGCGTCGGCTGGCCGCAGGCCTGCCTGAATCCCCAATTCCTGGAGTCTGAGTATCCGTCGTGGCGCTTCTACCCATCTTCTTCATCGTCATCGTGGCCATGTGGTTCCTGATGATCCGGCCGCAGCAGAGGCGCCAGCGTGAAGCCCAGCAGATGCAGGCGATGCTCGTTCCCGACACCAAGGTCATGCTGACCTCGGGGATCTTCGGCGTCGTCCGGGAGATCACCGACGACTACGTCCTGGTCGAGGTCGCCGACGACATGGCGATCAAGGTCGTCCGTGCGGCGATCGGTCGGGTCCTGCCCGCGGAGTTCGGCGAGCCGACCGAGGAGACCGATCCGACTGCCGAGGCTGAGACGACCGCCGAGGTCGAGTCCAGCGCCGAGGTCGGTCCCGCCGAGCCGAAGGAGAACGAGTGATGGCACGCAAGACCAGTCGGCCCGGCCGCACCCTCGGGGTGTTCTTCCTGGTCCTGGCCATCGCCTACGGGCTCGTGGCGCTGGGCGGCAGTTGGAAGCCCGAGCTGGGCCTGGATCTCCAGGGCGGCACCCGGATCATGATGATCGCGAAGGGGCACCCCAGCTCCGATGCGATGAAGGAAGCCCGCAACATCATCGACCAGCGCGTCAACGGCTCCGGCGTGACGGCCGCGAAGGTCACCACCCAGGGTGGCAACCAGATCGTGGTCGAGATCCCCGGCAAGAGTCGCGACGACCTGGTGAACGAGGTCTCCCAGACCGCGCAGCTGCGCTTCCGCCTCGTCGCCTGCCAGAGCACGTGTGCCACCAGCTCGACCAGCGGTAGCTCCTCCGGTGTTGCCGGCACGGGCACCGCCGGCGGTACGGGCGCCACCGGCGGCACGGGCGCCACCGGCGGCAGCACCGGTGCCCCGCGCGCCGCCCTCGGCTTCGACCACAAGGCCACCACGAAGGCCGCCGAGAAGGCCAAGGCCAAGAAGAAGCAGCAGAAGGCAGCCGCCGCCGCGACGCCCACCGCGACCGCCTCGGCCGCGCCGAGCGCCGCGGCGAGCCCCTCGGCCTCCGCGACACCGTCGACCTCCGGCACGCCGGACCAGAAGAACGACGTGAGCGTCGATGACGCGGTCGCCTTCATGAACAACCCGCCGGCCGACCAGGTCACCAAGTTCGATGCCTACACCTGTCCCACCAGCGGTGCGCCGACCGTCGAGGACAACCCCAGCCAGCCGCTCATCACCTGCGACGCGAGCGGGGTGAAGTACCTGCTCTCGCCGGCGATCATCGAGGGCACGCAGGTGAGCGACGCCAGCTCGGGCATCCCGCAGGGCAGCGTCAGCTACGTCGTCACGCTCGACTTCCACAGCGCC
The DNA here is from genome assembly GCF_029873215.1 of Nocardioides sp. BP30. Taxonomy (NCBI): domain Bacteria; kingdom Bacillati; phylum Actinomycetota; class Actinomycetes; order Propionibacteriales; family Nocardioidaceae; genus Nocardioides; species Nocardioides lacus. Next base: position 2,235,291 of record NZ_CP123620.1, read on the forward strand.
GGCCGCAAGGCGTTCGCCGACGCCACCGGCGCGATCGCCGGCACCAGCCAGCTGTTCGCGATCGTCCTGGACGGTCAGGTCATCTCGGCGGCGACCGCCGAGAGCCGGATCAGCGGCAGCGCCCAGATCAGCGGATCCTTCACCCAGGACTCGGCCTCGGCGCTGGCCAACAACCTGAAGTTCGGCGCGTTGCCGGTCTCCTTCGACAAGGAGAACGGCATCTCGCACACGACGGTCGGTCCCTCGCTGGCGGGCAACCAGCTCTCCGCCGGTCTGTGGGCCGGTGGCATCGGGCTCCTGCTGGTGATGATCTACTGCCTCATCTACTACCGGGGCCTCGGCGTGGTCGTGATCGGGTCGCTCATCATCGCGGGCGCCTCGACGTACGCGATGGTGCTGCTGCTCAGCAAGAGCGCCGGCTTCACCCTCGATCTGCCGGGCATCGCCGGTCTTATCGTGGCGGTCGGCATCACCGCGGACTCCTTCATCGTCTACTTCGAGCGCATCCGTGACGAGATGCGCGACGGCAAGTCGATGCGCGTCGCCGTCGACGCGGGCTGGCTCCGCGCGCGATCGACCTGTCTGGCGGCGGACGGCGTCTCCATCCTCGCCGCGCTGATCCTCTACATCTTCGGCGCCGGTGACGTGCGCGGGTTCGCCTTCGCGCTCGGTCTGTCCACGATCATCGACCTGGTGGTGTTCTTCTTCTTCACCCACCCGATGATCAAGTGGCTGTCGCACTTCAAGTTCTTCAATCGCGGGCACCGGCTCTCCGGTCTCGACGCCGAGGCTCTCGGCGTCGACCGCATCACCGTGGGAGGCCGCGCCTGATGAGCAAGTTCACCCGTCTCGGCAATCAGCTCTACACCGGCAAGAGGTCGATCGACTTCGTCGGCCGCAAGTGGACCTGGTACGCCATCTCGGCCGTCGTGATCGTCGCGGCGATCGTCGGTCTCTCGGTTCGTGGGCTCAACATGAGCCTGGAGTTCACCGGCGGCACCCAGTACACCGTGACCGTCTCGGGCTCGGCCTCGCAGTCGCTGGCCGACAAGGTCCGCAACGCCGTGGGCGACAGCGGTGTCGAGGCAGCCGCCGACCCGACCGTCACCACCTCGGGCGCGCACAACCTGATCATCCAGATCAAGTCGGTCTCGACCTCGGAGAACAACACCGTCCTCAAGACGATCACCTCGACCACCGGGGCGAAGGCCGACGACATCAGCCAGGATCACGTCGGCGCGAGCTGGGGCAAGGAGGTCGCCACCAAGGCGATCCAGGGCCTGATCGTGTTCCTCATCGCGGTGACGATCTTCATCGCTGTCTACACCCGGCAGTGGAAGATGTCGGTCGCGGCACTGGTCGCGCTGGCGCACGACGTCATCATCACCGTCGGCGTCTACGCGCTGGTGGGCTTCGAGGTCTCGCCCGCCACCGTCACCGGCTTCCTGACGATTCTGGGCTTCTCGCTCTACGACACGGTGGTGGTGTTCGACAAGATCAAGGAGAACACCAAGAACCTGCGCGCCACCAAGCGCTCGTTCGCGGCCGCCTGCAACCTGGCCGTCAACCAGACCCTGGTCCGCTCGATCAACACCTCGATCGTCGCGCTGATCCCGGTGGCGGCCATCCTCTGGGTCTCCGCGGTCCAGCTGGGGACCTCCACGCTGAAGGACCTCGCGCTCGCGCTCTTCGTCGGCATGGCGGCAGGTGCGTACTCCTCGATCTTCATCGCCACGCCGCTGTTCGTGCAGCTCAAGGCGCGCGAGCAGGAGGTCGTGGACTCCGAGCGGCGAGCCGCCCAGCGGGCCAAGCAGGTCGACCCGTACGCGCACGTGCCGTCCTTCGCCGAGGGCATGGAGGTCGAGGACAACGGCGAGCTGCCGGTGGAGGCGGACCAGCCCGACCCGCAGCCCTTCCGCGGCCGTACGGCGCCGCAGACCCGCGGCCCGGTCCGTGACAGCGGTGCTGCCGGGCGTCCGCAGCCGTCCCGGCAGACCCGCTCCAAGCGGGCGAAGTGAGTGCCGTGACGCTGGCGCAGACCCTCGACCGGCTGATCGTCGACGTCCCCGACTTCCCCGAGCCGGGGATCGTCTTCAAGGACATCACGCCGCTGCTGGCCGATCACGACGGCTTCACCGAGGTGGTGCAGGCCCTGGCGGCCGCCGGCTGCGACGAGTCCGGGCGCCCCATCGTCGACAAGGTCCTCGGCATGGAGGCGCGAGGGTTCATCCTGGCGGCGCCGGTCGCCCTGGCGCTCGGCGCGGGGTTCGTGCCGGTGCGCAAGGCGGGCAAGCTGCCGCGCAAGACGCACGCGGTGTCCTATGCGCTCGAGTACGGCAACGCCACCTTGGAGCTGCACCAGGACGCGGTCGCTCCCGGCGAGCGGGTGCTGCTGGTCGACGACGTCCTGGCCACCGGCGGCACCGTCGCGGCCACGGTCGACCTCGCGCGGCGCAGCGGCGCCGACGTCGTGGCGGTCGCGGTGCTGATGGAGCTCGGTGCGTTGGGCGGTCGCGCCGCGATCGGCGACGACGTACCGGTGCACGCCTTGATGCGGGTCTGAGCCGCCGGCTGCGGGCTTCTGACTAGACTCGTTGCATGAGTGAGGAACGCGCTGTCGCCACCCCGCGCGAGCGGGCGGTGCGCGTGCGCGAGGGCGGGTCCTCGGCGCCGTCGGGCCGAAGCATGCGGGCACGGCTGGCGCGGATGGGGCAGCGCAACAACGGCGCCAATCCGGTGCTCGAGCCGCTGTTCCGCGCGGTCCGTGCCAACCACCCCAAGGCGGACCTGGCGCTCCTCGAGCGCGCCTACGTGACGGCCGAGCGGCTGCACGAGGGGCAGATGCGCAAGAGCGGTGACCCCTACATCACCCATCCGCTCGCTGTCACGACCATCCTCGCCGAGCTCGGCATGACCGAGCCGACCCTGGTCGCGGCCCTGCTGCACGACACCGTCGAGGACACGCCGTACGCGCTCGAGGAGCTGCGTCGGGACTTCGGTGACGAGGTAGCGGTGATGGTCGACGGCGTCACCAAACTGGACAAGGTCCAGTACGGCGAGAACGCCCAGGCCGAGACCATCCGCAAGATGATCGTGGCGATGTCGAAGGACATCCGCGTCCTGGTGATCAAGCTGGCCGACCGGCTGCACAACATGCGCACGCTGCGCTACGTGCCGCAGAAGTCGCAGGAGCGGTCGGCCCGGGAGACCCTCGACATCTACGCGCCGCTGGCCCACCGGCTCGGCATGAACACGATCAAGTGGGAGCTGGAGGACCTCGCGTTCGCCACCCTGCACCCCAAGATCTACGACGAGATCGTGCGGCTGGTGGCCGAGCGTGCCCCCTCGCGCGACCAGTTCCTGGCCCAGGTGATCAGCCAGGTGGAGAACGACGTACGCGAGGCCAAGATCAAGGCGACGGTCACCGGCCGACCGAAGCACTACTACTCGATCTACCAGAAGATGATCGTCGGAGGTAAGGACTTCTCCGACATCTACGACCTGGTCGGCATCCGCATCCTGGTGGCCGAGGATCGCGACTGCTACAGCGTCCTGGGCGTGCTGCACTCGCGCTGGAACCCGGTGCTGGGGCGGTTCAAGGACTACGTCGCGATGCCGAAGTTCAACATGTACCAGTCGCTGCACACCACCGTCATCGGCCCGCAGGGCAAGCCGGTGGAGATGCAGATCCGCACCTTCGGCATGCACCGAAGGGCGGAGTACGGCGTCGCGGCGCACTGGAAGTACAAGGAGGACGGCCGGGCCGGCGTCGACACCGACAAGCGTGGCGACGTCGACGACATGAGCTGGGTCAAGCAGCTGCTCGACTGGCAGTCCGAGGTCGAGGACCCGGGTGAGTTCCTGGAGTCGCTGCGCTTCGAGATGAACCGCGCCGAGGTCTACGTCTTCACGCCGCGCGGTGACGTGATCGCGCTGCCGGCCGGATCCACGCCGGTGGACTTCGCCTACGCGGTGCACACCGAGGTCGGTCACCGGACCATCGGGGCTAGGGTCAACGGCCGGCTGGTGCCCTTGGAGTCCACGCTCGAGAACGGCGACGTGGTCGAGATGTTCACCTCCAAGGCGCCCACCGCAGGGCCCTCGCGGGACTGGCTCTCGTTCGTCAAGTCGAACCGGGCCCGCTCGAAGATCCGCGCCTGGTTCACCAAGGAGCGCCGCGAGGAGGCCATCGAGAAGGGCCAGGACGCGATCGCCAAGCTGATGCGCAAGGAGGGGCTGCCGCTCAAGCGGTTGATGTCCCACGAGTCGCTGACGCTCGCGGCCCGACACTTCAACATCGCCGACGTCAGTGCCCTCTACGCCGCGGTGGGGGAGGGCAACCTCTCCGCGCAGGCGGTGGTGCGCCGGGTCGTCGACGAGCACGGCGGTGACCAGGGCGCGGCCGAGGACCTCGCCGAGGCCGTCACCATCACCCGCCCGCGCCGTTCGAAGATCGCCACCGGCGGCGACGCCGGCGTCATCGTCAAGGGCAGCGCGGATGTCTGGATCAAGCTGGCCCGGTGCTGCACGCCGGTGCCCCCCGACCCCATCCTGGGCTTCGTGACCAAGGGCGGCGGGGTCTCGGTGCACCGGCTGGACTGCACCAACGCGGCCGAGCTGAAGAACCAGCCCGAGCGGCTCATCGACGTGGAATGGGCGCCGACCTCGTCCTCGACGTTCCTGGTCAACATCCAGGTGGAGGCCTTGGACCGTTCCCGGCTGCTCTCGGACATCACGATGGCGCTCTCGGACGCGCACGTGAACATCCTGTCCGCCCAGCTGAGCACCTCGCGCGACAGGGTCGCCAAGTCGCGGTTCTCCTTCGAGATGGCCGACGCCAAGCACCTCGACACGGTGATCAAGGCGGTGCGCAACGTACCGGGTGTGTTCGACGCGTACCGCGTGACCTCCTGACCGACGAGACGTCACCTTCCGCGGGTCGAGAGGTCACTTCTTGCGGGTCGAGTGGCCGCCGAAGACCGTCTCACCAGCGCCGGGTCGTGTACGTCGCGGCAGTCAGGGCGCGACGCAGCTCGCCCAGCCACCGATCGAGCTCGGCGCCGGTGAAGTCGCCGCGCTGCACGACGATGGCCGTCCAGCCATGCTCGCGCAACCATCGTCGGCGGGCGCGGTCGTGGTCGCGCTGCTCGTCGCTCCTGTCGTGGAACTCGACACCGTCGTACTCGACGTAGACGCGCTGCTGCGGGTAGGCGAGGTCGAGCCGGAAGGTCGGCACGCCGTCGACCTCGATCCACAGCTGCGGCTCCGGCAGCGGCAGCCCGGCATCGTGGATCGCGAGCAGCGTCCAGGCCTCGCGCGGGGACTCCAGGCGCAGGTCCACCAGTGGCACCAGCTCGCGCAGCTGGACGACACCGCGACGACGTACGAATCGATCGGCGGCCGTCACCAGGTCACAGGGTTCGAGGGTGTGTCCCCGAGCCAGCGAGCACAGCGCGGCGAACGCCTCCCGACGCCGCAGGTGGCACCCGAGGTCCAGGGCGGTGCGCAGCGGGGTGGTGACGCGAAGACCGTCGAGCTCCACGATGTCCTCGGGACGGAGGTCGCGGCTGCGTCCGCGCACGCCGGCCAGCCGGCTGCGGGTGTGGCCGCGCAGCGCGCACGTCTCGATCGGCGCTCCTTGACCCAGCTCGACGGCCGCGTAGGTGTCGGTGCCGTGCAGCCACGCCGCCGTTCGGTCGACGACGACCTGCGCCGGCCCGACGACCAGGCGCAGGGCAGCAGCCCGCAGCTCGATCGAGTCGGGCGCCGCAGCGGCGACGTACACGCCGCGGACGACGCGGCGCACCTCTCCGCGCTCGAGCGCTCGGCGCAGATCGCCCGCCGTCAGCCCCAGCTCGGGCAGGGAGGAGAGGTGGAACGGCTCGTTGGTCGTGGTGGTCTCGGTCATGCCGCCACCCTCCGGTGCCGGCGACGGCCTGACCACCGCCGATCGGCAGGCTGGGGACGACGCTGCCCGCCGTCGTACCTGTGGATGGAAAGTGGCCGCTACCGAACCGGTAGCGGCCACTCGATCCGCAGGAACTGACCTCTCGACCCGCGAAAACTGACGTCTCGGCGGGTCAGCTGAAGTCGGCCGAGGCCCGCTTCGCCATCTCCAGGAACTGCTTGCGCGACTCGAGGTTCTCCTCCAGGGAGGCGATCCGCTTGGCGTCCCCGGCGGCTCGGGCCTTGTCCAGATCCGACTCCACCTTCGCGATCGCGTCGGTGAGCTTGCTGATCATGTCGTCGGCGCGGGCCGACTTCTCCGGGTCGGACTTGCGCCACTGCTCGTCCTCGACGGACTTGATCGCCTGCTCGACCTTGCGCATCCGGCCCTCGAGGTCGCGGATCCGCTCCCGCGGCACCTTGCCGGCCGCGTCCCAGCGCTCGGCGAGGTCACGGAAGGCCGACTTGGCGGCACCGAGGTCACCGGACTCGATCTGCGGCAGCAGGGCCTCGGCCTCGACCAGCAGCTGCTCCTTGACCTCGGCGTTGGCGGCGAACTCCGCGTCCACGGCGGCGTTGGCCTCGTCGCGGGATCCGAAGAAGAGATCCTGAGCGCCTCGGAAGCGCTTCCACAGCGCGTCGTCGATGTCCTTCGGGGCCGGGCCGGCTGCCTTCCACTGCCGCATCAGCTCCCGGTAGCGGCCGGCAGTAGCGCCCCAGTCGGTCGATCCGGCCAGCTGCTCGGCCTCGGCGGCGAGCCGCTCCTTGACCGCCCGCGCACCCTCGCGCTTCTCGTTGAGCTCGGCGAAGTGCGACTTGCGCCGCCGGGTGTAGGCCGTCCGTGCGGTGGAGAAGCGGCGCCAGAGCGCGTCGTCGCTGGCACGGTCGATGCGGGGGAGCGCCTTCCACTGGTCGAGCAGCTCGCGCAGCCGGTTGGCGCCGTTGCGCCAGTCGTTGCCCTCGGCGAGTCGCTCGGCCTCGGCGACCACGCGCTCCTTCTCGGTGCGGGCCTCGGCGGACTTCGCGGCGCGCTCGGCCTTCCGGGCCTCGCGCTGGGTCGCGATCAGGGGCGTGAGCGCGTCCAGGCGCGCGGCGAGTGCCGCCAGGTCGCCGACGGCGTTGGCGTCGGTCACCTGGGCCCGGACGTTCTTGATCGACTCGGTGGCCTCTTCGGGGCTGAGCTTGGCGCCGTGAACCCGCTTCTCGAGCAGCTCGACCTCGAAGGCGAGGGCCGCGTAGCGCTCGGTGAAGAAGTGCAGCGCCTCCTCCGGCGTGCCCTCGGGATACTGCCCGACCGCACGTTCGCCGTCGGCGGTGCGCACGAAGACCGTGCCTTCGTCGTCGACGCGGCCCCACTGCTCGCTCGTCACTGGTCGTCCTTCTCGTCGGCTGATGCTGTGCTGCTCCGGGCTGGCTCTCACCCGCGGGTGCCCATCGTAGTCAGAGGTGTCGATGCGGTGGCGCCCGGTTGCGCTCGATAGGGTTGTCCGGTGTTGATCGCCGGCTTCCCCGCGGGCCCGTGGGGAACGAACTGCTACCTCGCCGCCACCGGTCCGGGGACCGAGTGCGTCGTGATCGATCCGGGCATGGACGCGGCCGAGGGCATCGCCGCCGTCGTCCGCGAGCACCGGCTCAAGCCGGTCGCCGTGCTGGTGACCCACGGCCACGTCGACCACATGTTCTCGGTGGCACCGGTCGCCGGGACGTACGACGCCACCGCGTGGATCCATCCCAAGGACAGGCACCTGCTCGCCGACCCGATGCAGGGCATGTCGCCCGAGACGGCGCGGATGATGCTCGGCGGCGAGCACACCTGGGCCGAGCCCGACGACGTCCAGGAGCTGGCCGACGGCCAGACGCTGGAGCTCGCCGGCCTGCGGTTCGTGGTCGACCACACGCCGGGACACACCGAGGGCTCGGTGACCTTCCGCTCGCCGTACGGCGCCGACACGGGCATCTCGGAGGTCATGTTCTCCGGCGATCTGCTCTTCCAGGGCTCCATCGGCCGCACCGACCTTCCCGGCGGGGACCACGCCACGATCCTGCGCAGCCTCGCTGAGAAGGTGCTGACCCTTCCCGACGACATCGTGGTCCTGCCCGGCCACGGCGAGCAGACCTCGATCGGGCGCGAGCGCGCCACCAACCCGTTCCTGCAGGACCTGACGACCCGATGAGGTTCCCTCGATGACCAAGCCGACGCCGCTCTCCGGCTTCCCCGAGTTCCTGCCAGCGCAGCGTTTCGTGGAGCAGCAGGTGGTCGCCACCCTGGCGCAGACCTTCGAGCTGCACGGCTTCGCCAACGTCGAGACGCGTGCGGTCGAGCCGTTGGACCAGTTGCTGCGCAAGGGCGACACCTCCAAGGAGGTCTACGTCCTCAAGCGGCTCCAGGACGAGGGCGCCGGGGATGCCGGCATGGGCCTGCACTTCGACCTCACGGTGCCGTTCGCGCGCTACGTGCTGGAGAACGCCGGCAAGATCGAGTTCCCCTTCCGGCGCTACCAGATCCAGAAGGTGTGGCGCGGCGAGCGGCCGCAGGAGGGCCGGTTCCGGGAGTTCACCCAGGCCGATATCGACATCGTCGGCAAGGACGTGCTGTCCTTCCACCACGACGTCGAGGTCACCCGGGTCATGCTGGAGGCGCTCGCGCGGCTGTCGGGTGCCGACTCGATCGGTCTGCCGGGATTCCGGCTCCAGGTGAACAACCGCAAGCTGATCCAGGGCTTCTACTCCGCGCTCGGCGCCCCCGACGTGGACGAGGTGATGCGGCTGATCGACAAGCTCGACAAGCTGCCGGTCGCCGAGGTCGGGAAGCTTCTGGTCGCCGAGGCCGGTCTGAGCGACGAGCAGGCGGACCGCTGCCTCGAGCTGGCCACCATCTCGGCCGGCGACGACTCCTTCGTCGAGCGCGTGCGCGCCCTGGGCGTCAGCGGCGAGCTGCTGGAGGAGGGACTGACCGAGCTGGCCACCCTGATCCGCGCCTGCGCGCCGCTCAACACCGACAAGGTGAGCGTGGTAGCCGATCTCTCGATCGCGCGCGGCCTGGACTACTACACCGGCACCGTCTTCGAGACCCGCCTGGAGGGCTACGAGTCGCTGGGCTCGATCTGCAGCGGCGGCCGTTACGACGCGCTGGCCTCCGACGGGCGTACGACGTACCCCGGCGTGGGGATCTCCCTGGGCGTGAGCCGCGTGCTCGTGCCGCTGATGCAGCGCGGTCACCTCACCGCGGACCGGCAGGTGCCCTCCGCCGTACTGGTGGCGCTCAACGACGAGGAGTCGCGGCCGGCCGCGGACGCCGTCGCCACGGCGCTGCGCGCCCGCGGCATCGCCTGCGAGGTGGCCGCGACCGCGGCGAAGTTCGGCAAGCAGATCCGTTTCGCCGAGCGCCGCGGGATCCCCTACGTCTGGTTCGACACCGCCGAGGGGCACCAGGTCAAGGACATCCGCAGCGGTGACCAGGTGCCGGCCGACGTACGGACGTGGGAGCCTCCGGTCGAGGACCGGCGTCCGCGGGTGGTGCTGAGCGACCACTCGACCGCCGAGAACTGACCACTCGACCCGCAAGAACTGACCACTCAACGTTAGGAACAGCAGTGATCCGCACCCATGACGCCGGAACCCTCCGCGTCGAGCACGTCGGCCAGACCGTCACCCTCGCCGGGTGGGTGGCCCGCCGCCGCGATCACGGTGGGGTCGCCTTCATCGACCTGCGCGAGGCCAGCGGGGTGGTCCAACTGGTGATCCGCGACGAGGAGCTCGCGCACAGCCTGCGCAGCGAGTTCTGTCTCAAGGTCACTGGCGAGGTGGTGGCCCGCTCCGAGGGCAACGTCAATCCGAACCTGGCCACCGGCGAGATCGAGGTCGTCGTCTCCGACCTCGAGGTGCTCAACGCGAGCGCGCCGCTGCCGTTCCCGATCGACGACGCCGCCGCCCACGGCGCCGGTGAGGTCGGCGAGGACGTCCGCCTCAAGTACCGCTACCTCGACCTGCGTCGCTCCGGCCCCGCCAGCGCGATCCGGCTCCGCTCGAAGGTCTACCAGGCCATCCGCGAGGTGCTCGGGCGCCGCGACTTCGTCGAGGTCGAGACCCCGACGCTGACCCGCTCCACGCCGGAGGGGGCCCGCGACTTCCTGGTGCCCGCACGGCTCCACCCGGGCAGCTGGTACGCCCTGCCGCAGAGTCCGCAGCTGTTCAAGCAGCTCCTGATGGTCGGCGGCCTGGAGCGCTACTACCAGATCGCGCGCTGCTACCGCGACGAGGACTTCCGTGCCGACCGGCAGCCGGAGTTCACCCAGCTCGACATCGAGATGAGCTTCGTCGACCAGGACGACGTCATCGAGATGATGGAGGACCTGGTCACGGCGATGTGGGCCACCATCGGCGTCGAGGTCTCGACCCCGCTGCCGCGGATCACCTACGCCGACGCGATGGCCAAGTACGGCTCCGACAAGCCCGACCTGCGCTTCGGCCTCGAGCTGGTCGAGTGCGCTGACTACTTCCGGGACACCCCCTTCCGGGTGTTCCAGCCTGGCAACGCCGAGTACGTCGGCGCCGTCGTGATGCCGGGTGGCGCGAGCCAGCCCCGCAAGGTGCTCGACGCGTGGCAGGAGTGGGCGAGGCAGCGCGGTGCCCGGGGTCTGGCCTACGTGCTGTTCAACGAGGACGGCACGCTCGGCGGCCCGGTCGCCAAGAACCTCTCCCAGGACGAGCAGGCCGGGCTGGCCGCCCACCTGGGAGCCGCACCGGGGGACTGCGCCTTCTTCGCCGCCGGCGCCACCAAGCCGAGTCGCGCGCTGCTCGGTGCGGCGCGCGTGGAGATCGGGCGGCGCCTGGACCTGCTGGACCCGGACACCTTCGCCTTCACCTGGGTCGTCGACGCGCCGATGTTCGAGCCCGCTGCCGACGCCGTCGCCTCCGGCGACGTCGCCGTCGGGGCCGGCAGCTGGACCGCCGTGCACCACGCGTTCACCGGTCCCAAGCCGGAGTTCGAGGCGACCTTCGACACCGACCCCGGTTCCGCGCTCGCCTACGCCTACGACATCGTCTGCAACGGCACCGAGCTGGGTGGCGGCTCGATCCGGATCCACCGCGAGGACGTCCAGAAGCGCGTCTTCGGCGTGATGGGGATCAGCGAGGAGCAGGCCGAGGAGAAGTTCGGCTTCCTGCTCGAGGCCTTCAAGTTCGGTGCGCCGCCGCACGGCGGCATCGCGCTCGGCCTGGACCGCGTCCTGCAGCACCTCACCAAGACCGATTCCATCCGTGAGGTGATCGCGTTCCCGAAGTCCGGTGGCGGGTTCGACCCCCTCACCGCAGCACCGGCGCCGATCACCGCCGAGCAGCGCAAGGAAGCCGGTGTGGACACCGTCACACCGAAGAACCTGTAGGAGTGCCCGCGGCGGCGCCGGAACACGTCCTGTGAAACGGCGCTGCAACAGGTTGAGACCAGATCGTTACCGGCAGGTGGTCGCCCGCGGGTGTGGCGTCACTTAGAGTCGGAACGGTGCACCAGCCAGCTGCACCGGCTCTCGCGCGACCACAGGGTCCGTGAAGCCGGGTGCGAGGAGGGGCACCAGTCCGATCGACCCGAGCAGCCACGAGGTACGCATGGCCATCAGCCCCACGGAGACCGAACAGCGCTCCGAGGTCGGAGTCGTCACCGTCGGGGAGGCGCCGGCAGCCAAGTCGCCCACGCGCCTGGCGGTCGAGCGGTTCCGCAGGGACAAGCTCTCGATGGTCTCCTTCATCGTGGTGGCCCTCCTCGCGATCGCTGCGATCCTCGCGCCGCTCCTGGTGCGCCTCGGCGTCCTCGACTACTCCTCGCTGCACCAGAACCTGACCGACCCGGCGAACGGCGGTACGCCGACCGGGGCGCACGGCGGCATCAGCTCGCACCACCTCCTGGGCGTCGTGCCGGGCAGCGGCTGGGACGTGCTGTCGCGGTTGTGGGTCGGGGTCGCGTTCTCGATCGGGATCTGCCTGTGCGCCACGATCGTCTCCGTCGTCATCGGGACCGTGCTCGGCATCATCGGCGGATACTCGCGCGGATTCGCGGACTCCTTCATCGGCCGCATCGTCGACCTGACGCTGTCCTTCCCGCAGACCCTGATGCTGCTGGCGCTCTCAGCGCCGATCATCACGCTGTTCCGCAACCACCTGCACCTGCAGGGGAACCTGGCGAACGCGCTCTACGTCATCCTCGTGCTCGGCTTCTTCGGCTGGCCCTCGGTGCAGCGGCTCATCCGCGGCCAGGTGCTCTCCATCCGCGAGCGGGAGTTCATCGACGCCGCTCGTTCGCTGGGTGCCTCCAACAGCCGGATCTACTTCCGCGAGCTGCTGCCCAACCTGTGGGCGCCGCTGCTGGTCGTCAGCACGCTGATGCTCCCGTCCTACGTCTCGGCGGAGGCCGCGCTGAGCTACCTCGGGGTCGGCGTGCAGGCGCCGCTGCCCACCCTGGGCAACGTGCTCTCGGATGCCACGCAGTGGATCGACGGTGATCCGATCTACTTCTGGATCCCGGCGGTCGTGATCGTGGTCGTGGTCGTCAGCTTCAACCTGCTCGGCGACGGTCTGCGCGACGCGCTCGACCCGAAGGCCGGCCGGTAGCCGACCGCCCCCAGAACCCCCACAAGGGAACGTGCGCCGCCCAGCGGGGGCGCCTCAACCAAGGAGAAACGAATGACGACGAACGGTAGGCGGATCGCCGCCGTGGGCGCGATCGCCGCGCTCTCGGTCGGGGTCCTCTCGGCCTGCGGTGGTGCGGGCAACAGCGGCGGTAGCTCCAGCTCTGCCAACAAGGGCACGCTGTACTACCTCACCGCCACCTCCGCGAAGCCCGAGCACCTGGACCCGCAGCGGGTCTACATCGGTCGCGACATCACCAACCTGTCGCGGCTGGCCTACCGCCAGCTGGTGACGTTCCCCGACACCTCGGACGTGACGGCGGGCACCAAGCCGGTCCCGGACCTCGCCACCGACACCGGTACCTCGAGCAACGGCGCCAAGACCTGGAAGTTCACGCTGAAGGACGGCGTGAAGTGGCAGGACGGCAAGCCGATCACCTGCGACGACCTCAAGTACGGCGCGTCGCGCGTCTTCGCCCAGAGCGTCATCCCCGGTGGCCCGAACTACCTGGTGTCCTACCTCGACGTGCCGACCAACAAGGACGGCACCTCGATCTACGCCGGGCCGTACGACAAGACGGCCGCCAACAAGGCCGGCCAGGCCGCCTTCGACAAGGCGATCACCTGCTCGGGCAACACCATCACGTACAACTTCAAGAAGCCGTGGCCGGACTTCCCGCTGGCCATCGCCGCGCTGCACATGATGGACCCGTACCGCCAGGACAAGGACCAGGGCGACAAGTCCAACTACCAGGTCTTCTCCGACGGCCCGTACGAGCTCCAGGGCACCTGGAACGAGAACACCGGCGGCACGTTCGTTCGCAACCCGAACTACGACAAGTCGACCGACTCAACCGACATCCGCAAGGCGCTGCCGAACAAGATCGTCTTCCAGGTCGGCTCGACCACCGAGACCATCTCCGACCGGCTCATCGCCGACAGCGGCAACGACCAGAACGCTGTCACCGACCGCTCCGTGCCGCCGACCCGCTACAGCCAGCTCAAGGGTTCGGTGAACGACCGCCTCGCCACCGTCGAGTCGCCCTACATCGACTACCTGGCCGTCAACGTCAAGCACATCACCAACCCGATGGTGCGCCAGGCGCTGTACGAGGCGACGAACCAGCAGGGCTGGATCGACGCCGGCGGCGGCTCGCGCTCCTACAAGCCGGCTCACTCGCTGGTCGCCCCGAGCGTCGTCGGCTACAAGGCGAACCCCGCGTTCGACGCGCCGGAGAGCGGCGACGTCAACAAGGCCAAGCAGCTGCTGCAGCAGGCCGGTGTGAAGACGCCGTACCCGATCAACTTCATGTACGAGAAGACCGACACGGCCGACAAGCAGGCCGCGGTGCTCAAGTCGCAGTGGGAGCAGGCCGGTTTCAAGGTCACGCTGACCGGTATCGACGCCGACAACTACTACACCACCATCGAGAAGCCCTCGAACAACGGTGACCTCTACTGGGCCGGCTGGGGCGCTGACTGGCCGTCCGCCATCACCGTCACCCCGCCGCTGTTCGACGGCCGGGTCAACCTGACCAAGGACTCCACGAACAGCGACTACGGTCAGTACAACGACCCGGCGTTCAACAAGCTCGTGGACCAGGCGCAGAACGCCGCCTCGCTGGACGCGCAGACCACCGCTCTGCAGGCGGCCGACGCCCAGCTCGGCAAGGACTACGCCTACATCCCGCTGGAGAACCAGATCTTCAACCTCCTGCGCGGTAGCAACGTGACCGGCTACACGAACACGCCGGCCTCGAACGGCTACCCCGACCTCGGCGGGATCAACGTCAAGTAACGGCGACGGCGGCGGTCGATGACCTCGGCCGCCGCCTGCCTACCCAAGTGACTGACATCGGTGCGGGGAGGGACTCGTGAGCGTCCCGCCCCGCACCGGTCGGCCCTGAACGGCAAGGTGCACCCAACCCCATGTTTGCCTACATCGTCCGGCGAGCCGTGATCGGCGTCGCCCTGCTCATCGTGATGAGTCTGGTGACGTTCATCCTGTTCTTCTCCGGCGCCTTCGACCCGGCCCGCAACGCCTGCGGCAAGGTCTGCTCGCCGGCCCAGATCGCGCAGACCAAGAAGGCGCTCGGCTACGACAAGCCGCTCGTCGTGCAGTGGGGCAAGTTCCTCAAGGGCGTCGTCGCCGGTCGCGACTACCCCGACGACCCGGCGCTGCGCAAGGCGAACCCCAGCCTGGTGACGCACTGCGCCGCCCCGTGCCTGGGCTACTCGATGGTCAACACGACGACCGTCAACAGCGAGCTGAAGTCAGCGGCTCCGGTCTCGATCTCGATCGCGATCGTCGCCTTCGTGCTCTGGATCATCGGAGGCCTGCTCTTCGGCATCATCGCCGCCATGACCAAGGGCTCGTTCCTCGATCGCGGCATCGTCGGGCTCTCGCTGGTCTTCTACGCGTTCCCGACCTTCGTCATCGGCCTCCTGCTGCTGCGCTTCGTCGCCATCCGCTGGCAGATCTTCGAGCTGCCGGTCTACGTGCCTTTCACCCAGAATCCTGGGCTCTGGTTGACGAACCTCATCCTGCCGGCGCTGACGCTCGCGCTGTTCTACATGGCTGCGTACGCCCGGATGAGCCGCGCCTTCATCATCGAGGCCTCAGGCGAGGACTACGTCCGCACGGCCAAGGCGAAGGGCGTGAAACGAGTCCCGCTGCTGCTCAAGCACACCCTGCGCGCGGCGCTGACGCCGCTGGTGACGATGGCAGGCCTGGACCTGGCCATCCTGCTGGGCGGCGCGATCATCACCGAGAACGTCTTCACCTTCCACGGCCTCGGCCTGTTGGCGGTGACGTCGAACTCCCGGCAGGACCTGCCGACGATCGTCGGCATCGTGCTGCTGCTGTCCGCGTTCGTGATCGTCGCCAACGTGATCGTCGACATCCTCTACGCCTTCATCGACCCCCGCGTGCGGCTGGTCTGAGGAAGAAACATGAGCACACTTGTGAACAACGCTGAAACCGGAAGCTCGGCCGCTAGCGAGGGCTACCTGTCCGTCCGCGATCTGGTGGTCCACTTCCCGACCTCCGACGGTGTCGTCAAGGCGACCGACGGACTCTCCTACGACGTCGCGCGCGGCAAGACGCTCGGGATCGTCGGCGAGTCCGGCTCGGGCAAGTCCGTCTCGAGCTCGGCGATCCTCGGACTCCACCGCGGCACCAACGCCCAGGTCTCCGGCGAGATCCTGCTCGACGGCGTCGACCTGCTGCAGGTCTCCGACGAGGAGATGCGTCGGCGGCGCGGCAAGGACGTCGCGATGATCTTCCAGGACCCGCTCTCGGCGATGCACCCGTACTACACGGTCGGCAACCAGATCGCTGAGGCCTACCGGGTGCACAACCACGTCTCGCGTCGCGCAGCGCGGGCCCGCGCGATCGAGATGCTCGACCGGGTCGGCATCCCGCAGCCCTCGCGCCGCGTCGACGACTACCCGCACCAGTTCTCCGGCGGTATGCGCCAGCGCGCCATGATCGCGATGAGCCTGATCAACGACCCGGGCCTGCTGATCGCCGACGAGCCGACGACCGCCCTCGACGTGACCGTCCAGGCGCAGATCCTCGACCTGCTGCAGGACCTGCAGCGGGAGTTCAACTCAGCGATCATCATCATCACCCACGACCTCGGTGTCGTGGCCGAGATGGCCGACGACGTCCTGGTGATGTACGGCGGCCGGGCGGTCGAGTACGGCCCCACCGCCGAGATCCTGGTCCGACCGGAGATGCCCTACACCTGGGGCCTGCTCTCCAGCGTCCCGGACGTCCTGGGCGACACCGACGCGAAGCTGATTCCGATCCCGGGCAACCCTCCGAGCCTCCTGCACCCGCCGAGCGGGTGCGCCTTCCACCCGCGCTGCACGCACCGCGACAAGGTGCCGGGGAACCTGTGCTTCACCGAGCTGCCCGAGCTGTTGCCTGTGGCGGAGGGCCGCAACCACACGAAGCGATGCCACCTCGCCAACCCGGACGAGGTGTACGCGATCGAGGTACTTCCCGAGATCGCGCCCGACCTGGTGGAGGAGCAGGGATGAGTGCCGACAACGACCTGAAGGTCTCGGGGCACACCGCTGTCACGGCCGACCCGTCCGCACCGCCGGTGCTCACGGTCAACGACCTGCAGATGCACTTCCCGGTCAAGAGCCCCGGGGTGATCCGGCGTACCGTCGGCGCGGTCAAGGCCGTGGACGGGGTCTCCTTCCAGGTGCCGACCAACGGCTCGCTCGGGCTGGTGGGCGAGTCCGGCTGTGGCAAGTCCACCACCGGCCGGCTGATCACCCGGCTCTACGAGCCGACCGACGGGTCGATCGAGTTCGAGGGCCGCGACATCGCGCACCTCTCCCAGCGCCAGCTGCTGCCGCTGCGGCGCGAGATCCAGATGATCTTCCAGGACCCGGCGACCTCGCTGAACCCGCGGCACACCGTCGGCTCGATCATCGGCGCGCCCCTGGAGATCCACAAGGTGCTGCCGAAGGACAAGATCCTCGGCCGCGTCCAGGAGCTGCTCGAGATCGTCGGGCTCAACCCGGAGCACTACAACCGCTACCCGCACGAGTTCTCCGGCGGTCAGCGTCAGCGCATCGGCATCGCCCGCGCCCTGACCCTGCAGCCGAAGCTGTTGGTGGCCGACGAGCCGGTGTCGGCTCTCGACGTGTCGATCCAGGCGCAGGTGATCAACCTGCTCCAGGACCTGCAGCGGGAGTTCGGCATCGCGTTCCTGTTCATCGCCCACGACCTCGCGGTGGTGCGGCACTTCTGCCCCGAGATCGCGGTGATGTACCTGGGCAAGATCGTCGAGATCGGCGACCGCGAGAGCATCTACAACCACGCTCACCACCCGTACACGCAGGCACTGCTCTCTGCCGTGCCGGACGTCAAGCAGGCCACGCTCGGCGGCCGCCGCGAGCGCATCCGGCTCACCGGCGACGTGCCGAGCCCGATCAACCCGCCCTCGGGCTGCCGGTTCCGCACCCGCTGCCCGATCGCCAAGGAGATCTGCGCGAAGGTCGAGCCGCCGCTGCTGCAGATCGGCCCGACGCACAAGGTGGCCTGCCACTTCCCGGGCGAGATCGGCAAGGCGCCGGAGACGCCGGTGACCTCGCGTCTGCTGGGCGTGGACGACTACGGCACCCCCGACCCGGGCGCCAGCCCGGTCGAGCTGCCGACGGGACCGAGCTTCAGCAACACCTGGTTCGACCTCGGGAACCGCACCATCCATACTGCGTAGTCGTGGAGGGGCTCTTCGAGATCGCCGACGAGCCGTCGCGTGGTTCGCGTACGCCGGAGGGCGGGTCCCTCTCCGACGCCGACCACGTGGCGGCTCCACTGGCGGTGCGGATGCGTCCGCGCACGCTCGACGAGCTGGTCGGACAGGAGCAGCTGCGCGCGCCCGGCTCGCCCCTGCGGCAGTTGATCGAGGGCGACCAGTCGCTCTCGCTGCTGCTGTGGGGCCCGCCGGGGACGGGCAAGACCACGATCGCCTCGATCGTCTCGCGGCAGACCGATCGCCGCTTCGTCGAGGTCTCCGCCGTCAGTGCCGGGGTGAAGGAGGTGCGGGCAGCGATCGACGCCGCCCGGGCCGACCTCGTCCGCACCGGCCGCGAGACGGTGCTCTTCGTCGACGAGGTGCACCGGTTCTCCAAGGCCCAGCAGGACGCGCTGCTGCCGGGGGTGGAGAACCGCTGGGTGACGCTGGTAGCGGCCACCACCGAGAACCCGTTCTTCTCGGTGATCAGCCCGCTGCTCTCCCGCAGTCTGCTGCTGCGACTGGAGTCGCTCACCGATGACGACGTACGGGGCGTGCTGCGACGCGCGCTGACCGACGAGCGAGGCCTCGCCGGCCGGGTCACCATCGCCGAGGAGGCGCTGGAGCACCTCGTGCGGCTGGCAGGAGGCGACGCGCGGCGCTCCCTGACCTACCTGGAGGCGGCCGCGGGTGCGGCGCTGTCGATGGCGCCCGGTGGCGCTCCGCGCACGACGTCGACCGATTCGACCGGGTCGACCGATTCGACCGATTCGACCGATTCGACCGAGCCGGTCGAGGCTCCTGTCGAGATCACCCTCGAGGCGGCGGAGACGGCCGTCGACCAGGCGGCGGTGCGCTACGACCGCCAGGGGGACCAGCACTACGACGTGGTCAGCGCCTTCATCAAGTCGGTGCGCGGCTCGGACGCCGACGCCGCGCTGCACTATCTTGCCCGGATGCTCGAGGCGGGGGAGGACCCGCGCTTCATCGCGCGGCGGCTGATGATCCTGGCCAGCGAGGACATCGGCCTGGCCGACCCGACGGCACTGCAGACAGCCGTCGCGGCGGCCCAGACGGTGCAGCTGATCGGCCTGCCCGAGGCACAGCTGACACTGGCGCACGCCACCATCGCCCTCGCGGTGGCGCCCAAGTCCAACGCGGTCACGACCGCGATCTTCGCGGCGATCGCCGACGTGAAGGCCGGCCGGATCGGTCAGGTTCCCTCCCACCTGCGCGACGCCCACTACGGCGGCGCGAAGAAGCTGGGCCACGGTGCCGGCTACAAGTACGCGCACGACGAGCCGTTCGGCATCGCCGAGCAGCAGTACGCTCCGGACGCCGTCGAGGACGCCGCCTACTACCAGCCGACCAGCTACGGCGCCGAGGCGGCGGTCAAGGAGCGCTGGGAACGGATCCGCGCGATCATCCGTGGTGGTGCGCGATAGGGTCGGGGGCCATGACCGCGCTCTCGATCACCCTCGCCCTCGTGGCGGTGGTCGCGGCTGCCCTGGCGCTGGTCGCGGTGATCGCCGGACGCCGCGCGCTGACAGCGGCGTCACGGCGCGAGCAGGTCGCGGAGCAGGACCTCGCCGAGATGCGCGAGCGCCTCGCCGTACTCGAGCAGAGGACGAGGCCCGGTGCGCGGTCAGGGGGCGACGCTGAGTCAGCCGACGACCGCGAGTTCGTGATCACCAGGCTCGGCTCCCTCGAGGCTCTCGAGGCGGACGGCACCGACCGCGCGCCGGCGCAGGTGAGCCTGACAGCGCCCGCCTTCGCGGACGCGGTGCTGCGCGAGACAGTCGTGCAGACGGCATCGCTGGCGCACGGGCTGCGGCGCGCGCTTGCGCCCGAGACCCGCAACCGCATCCGGTTCGAGATGAGGCGCGAGCTCAAGCGCAGTCGCAAGGAGCGCAGGCTGGAGGCCAGGGAGGCGCTGCGGGAGTACCGCGCCCGGCGCCGCGCCGGCAGCGGCCCGACGACCACCCCGACGACCGCCCCGGCGCCCGGCATGGCCGCCGAGGAACCCGACGCGGGGGTGGCCTGAGATGCGCCGGGGTCTGTGGTTCGCCGCCGGCGCCGGTGCCGGGCTCTACGCAGCGATCCGCGGTCGCCGGGCCGCCGAGGCGTTCACCCCCGACGGGCTGCGCGATCGCTGGCAGGCGCTCGGTCTCGGCGCCCGGCTCTTCCGCGAGGAGGTGGCCGTCGGCAAGGCCGACGCCGAGGTCCGGCTCCGCGAGCGGTTCGCCCCGTCCCCCGACTCCACGCCGCAACTGACCAGCGGTCTCGACACGCCGTCGCTCGTTCCCCACGACGGCGGCTCGACCCACGAACGCAAGGATGGCAAGCAGTGACGACAGCGACACCGGACGGCCGGCCCGACACCTGGCTGAGCACGGCGGAGATCCGCCGCCGGTTCACCAGCCACTTCGCCGACAACCCGGCTCTCCCGCACACCGCCGTGCCCTCGGCGTCGCTGCTGCTCGACGACCCCAACCTGCTGTTCGTCAACGCCGGCATGGTGCCCTTCAAGCCCTACTTCCTGGGACAGGCGACGCCGCCGTTCCCGCGTGCCACGAGCGTGCAGAAGTGCATCCGCACCCCTGACATCGAGGAGGTCGGGAAGACCACCCGGCACGGCACGTTCTTCGAGATGTGCGGCAACTTCTCCTTCGGCGACTACTTCAAGGAGGGCGCCATCACGCTCGCCTGGGAGCTGGTCACCAAGGCGATCGCCGACGGCGGCTTCGGCTTCGACGAGAGCGTCCTGTACCCGAGCGTCCTGGACGGCGACGAGGAGGCAGTGGGGCTCTGGCGCCGGATCACCGGCCTGCCCGACGACCGCATCGTCCGGCTGCCGCCCAAGGAGAACTACTGGTCGATGGGCGTCCCCGGTCCCGGTGGACCGTGCTCGGAGATCCTGATCGACCGCGGGCCGGCCTTCGGCGCCGACCGCGACTGGGACGCAGGCGACCGCTACCTGGAGTTCTGGAACCTGGTCTTCATGCAGGACGAGCTCTCCGCGGTCCGCTCCAAGTCGGACTTCGACATCGCCGGGCAGCTGCCGCAGAAGAACATCGACACCGGGATGGGCCTGGAGCGGGTGGCATACCTGCTGCAGGGCACCAACAACATGTACGAGACCGACGTCGTCTTCCCCGTGATCGAGAAGGCCGAGCAGCTCACCGGCAAGAAGTACGGCGCCGCCTACGAGGACGACGTCCGCTTCCGGGTCGTCGCCGACCACATCCGCTCCTCGATGATGCTGATCAGTGACGGTGTCACGCCGGGCAACGAGGGGCGAGGCTACGTGCTGCGCCGGCTGCTGCGCCGCGCTGTGCGCAACGTCCGGCTGCTCGGCTACGAGGACCCGGCGCTGCCCGAGCTGATGCCGGTCTCGCGCGACCGGATGGGTGAGACCTACACCGAGCTGCACAGCGACTGGGACCGCATCATCCGGGTGGCGAACGCCGAGGAGGAGGCGTTCCGCAAGACGCTGCAGTCCGGCACGCAGATCTTCGACCTGGCCGCCGGGTCCGTGAAGGACTCCGGTGGCACCGTGCTGGCCGGCGCGCAGGCGTTCCAGCTGCACGACACCTACGGCTTCCCGATCGACCTGACCCTGGAGATGGCGAGCGAGGCCGGCCTCAGCGTCGACGAGCAGGGCTTCCGCGCCCTGATGGCCGAGCAGCGCGAGCGCGCGAAGGCCGACGCCCGCGCCAAGAAGGGCCAGCACGCCGACCTGTCGGTCTACCGCGAGATCCTCGACATCAACGGGCCGACCGACTGGCAGGCCTACACCACCCTGGAGACCGAGTCCGGGCGGGTCGCCCTGCTCTCGGGCGGCAGGCCTGTCGACGTGCTCGGCAACGGCGAGATCGGGGAGCTCGTCCTCGATCGCACCCCGTTCTACGCCGAGTCCGGCGGCCAGGTCGCCGACGCCGGCATCATCGAGTTCGACGGTGGCCGGCTCGAGGTGGTGGACGTGCAGCGCCCGGTCAAGGGTCTGGTGGTCCACCAGGTGCGGGTGGTCGACGGCGAGCTGACCCCGGCCGTCGCCCGGTTCCACGCGCAGGTCGACAAGGACTGGCGCACGGGTGCCCGCCAGGCCCACTCCGGCACGCACGTGGTGCACGCCGCGCTGCGCGAGGTGCTCGGCCCGACGGCGCTGCAGTCGGGGTCCTACAACCGTCCCGGCTACCTGCGGCTCGACTTCGGTTGGACCCAGGGGCTGAACCCGGGTCAGGTCAAGGAGATCGAGGAGGTCTCCAACAACGCGCTGCGCGCCGACCTGCCGGTCCGGTGGGACTACATGACCCTCTCCCAGGCCAAGGACTGGGGCGCGATCGCCCTGTTCGGCGAGACCTACGACGACGCCAAGGTGCGCGTCGTCGAGATCGGCGGCCCCTGGTCGCGCGAGCTGTGCGGTGGCACCCACGTCGACCACTCCTCGCAGATCGGCACGATCGTCGTCACCGGCGAGTCGTCGGTCGGCTCGGGCAACCGGCGCATCGAGGCGTTCACCGGCATCGAGGGCTTCCGCTACCTCGCCCGCGAGCGTGACGTCGTCGGCCAGCTGACCGATCTGCTCAAGACCCAGCCCGACGGCCTGGTCGACCGGATCGGAGATCTGGTCGAGCGGCTGCGCAGCGCCGAGAAGGAGATCGAGAAGGTGCGGGTGGCGCAGCTGCTGGCCAACGCCGGCGCGATCGCCAGCGGGGCGGTGGACGTCGGCGGGGTGGCGGTCGTCGCCGCGCGCGCGGCCGGTGCGGGTGGCAACGACGTACGGACGCTGGCCATGGACGTGCGCGGGCGCATCCCCGCGGACCGCCCGGCCGTCGTGGTGGTCATCGGTGACGCGGACGCGAAGGTGGCGGTGGTGGCCACTGTCAACGAGGCGGGCCGGGCCCGCGGGCTGAAGGCCGGCGACTTCGTCAAGGCGCTCGGGCCGGTCCTCGGCGGTCGCGGCGGCGGCAAGGACGACCTCGCGCAGGGCGGCGGCACCGACGTGGCCAGGATCGACGAGGCGCTCGGTCTCGTGCCGACCCTCGTCGCGCCGGCGCGCTAGGCGGGATCGGGTGAGCGCGCGCTTCGGCGTACGCCTCGGCATCGACCCGGGCGACGCGAGGATCGGGGTGGCGCGCAGCGACCCCTCCGGGTTCCTCGCCACCCCGGTGGAGACGGTCAAGCGCGGTCGCGGCGACCTGGCCCGGCTGAAGGCGATCGCGGACGAGATCGCGGAGGAGTCGACGCTGCTCGAGGTGGTCGTCGGGCTGCCCCGCTCGCTCAAGGGAGGGGAGAACCCGGCGACCGCGAAGGTGCGCGACTTCGCCGCCGCGCTGGCCCGCCGGATCCGGCCGGTGCCGGTGCGCCTGGTCGACGAGCGCCTCACCACTGTCAGCGCTGAGGCTATGCTGCGAGATCGCGGCCGCAAGGGGCAGGACCGCCGCTCGGTCGTCGACCAGGCGGCCGCCGTCCTGATCCTGCAGCACGCATTGGATACCGAACGCGCCTCGGGTGACGCGCCCGGAGAGATCGTCGACCTCGAAGGAGACACTCCGCATGAGTGACGAGCAGGATCGTCACGGCTTCGCGCCCGAGCCGCCCCGGCCGTATCGGGGTGATCCGCTGAGCGACCCCCTGAGCGACCCGCTGAGCGACCCGCTGCCCGATGAGGAGGCCGAGCGCGGGGGAGCCCTTCCCCCGTACGCCGCCGGCGACACCGGCACCCGCGCCGTTCCGATCGTGCCCTTCGAGGACGAGCCGGCCCCGGAGTCGACGTACGCCGCCGAGGCACCTCGCCCCGGCGGTGCGCACGCCGCCGAGCAGCCGGCCGAGTACGCCGAGGAGGGCTACGCCGACCAGGGCTACGCCGACCAGGGGGCGGTGGCCGGGTCGACACAGCAGCCGAGCGAGGATGCCGAGGCCGAGGACGGGCAGTACTTCCTCGACGACCACCTCGAGTCCGACGGGGATCGCGGCGGCCGCCGCGCCGGCCCGCGCCGTACCCGCCGTGGCCGCGGTCTTCCCGGGTGCCTGGCCGCCCTGGTCGCGATCGTGGTCGTGGTCGGTCTGCTGGCGCTCGGCGGGGCCAAGGGCTACTCCTTCCTCAAGGACCACCTCGGCGGTGCCGCCGCCGACTACGCGGGCCCCGGCACCGGCAGCGTGACCTTCGAGGTGCACAAGGGCGACAGCGCCACGGTGATCGGCCGCAACCTCAAGAGCGCCGGCGTGGTGCAGTCCGTGGGCGCCTTCATCGACGCGGCCCAGGCCAATCCCGACTCCGGCAGGATCCAGGTCGGCTTCTACCAGCTCAAGAAGCAGATGAAGGCCTCCGACGCCCTCACCGTGCTGGTGAACCCGAAGAGCCTGATCAAGACGGTGGTCGTCGTCCCGGAGGGCGCGCGGGTCGCGCAGATCGTCTCGACGATCGTGGCCAAGACCGACATCACGAAGGCGGACGTGGTCGCCGCGCTCAAGAACGGCTCCGCGCTCGGGCTGCCCGCCGAGGCCAAGGGCAACCCGGAGGGCTACCTCTTCCCGGCCACCTACACCGTGGTGCCGGGTGAGACGGCCGCCGAGTTGCTCAAGCAGATGGTCGCCAAGGGCACCGAGGTGCGCAAGGAGCTCAACCTGGACACCGCCGCCGCGAAGGTCGGGCTGACGCCCGAGCAGGTCGTCACGGTGGCCAGCATCCTGGAGTACGAGGCGAGCCGGAACCAGGACTACCCGAAGGTCGCGCGCGCGATCTACAACCGGCTCAAGGCGAACATGCCGTTGCAGTCCGACGCGACCGTCTCCTACGCCAACAACGTCAGCGGGGAGATCTGGACCACCCAGGCGATGCGGCAGAACGCCTCGCCGTACAACACCTACCAGCACACCGGCCTGCCGCCGGGCCCGATCGGCAACCCGGGCGAGACGACCCTCAAGGCGGCGCTCGACCCTGCCAGCGGGCCCTGGCTGTACTGGGTGGTCGTCAACCTGAAGACCGGCGAGACGGTGTTCTCCACCACGCTCGCCGAGCACGATGCGGCGGTACAGCGCTTCCAGCAGTACTGCAAGACCTCGGACGCCTGCTGATGGGGATGCGCTGCGCCGTGCTCGGCGACCCCGTCGAGCACTCGCTCTCGCCGGTGCTGCACCGAGCCGGGTACGACGCCCTCGGGCTGGACTGGCACTACGAGCCGCGGCAGGTGCGCTCGGGCCACCTGCCGCAGTTCCTGGCCTCGCTCGGCGAGTCCTGGCGCGGGCTCTCGCTCACGATGCCGCTCAAGCGCGAGGCGCTGGCGCTGGTCGAGGACTGCTCGCTGCGCGCCCGCCTCGCCGGGGGCGTCAACACGCTGGTCCGCACGACCTATGGCTGGGCGGGCGACAACACCGACTACCCGGGTGCCGTCGCCGCCGTGCGCGAGAGGTACGACGCACCGATCCGCAGGGGCGCCGTGCTGGGAGCGGGTGCCACCGCCGGCTCGACCGGCCTGGCCCTGGTCGAGCTCGGCGCGCGCTCGATCTCCCTGCTGGCCCGCGACGCCGTCCGGGCCGAGGAGAGCCGGGCCGTGATCGCCGCCCACCCGAGCCGGCCGGAGGTGCGGATCGAGCCGCTGGAGGCGCGGCCCGACGTGGACGCACTGGTCTCCACGATCCCGGTCGCGGCGCAGGTCGCCCCGCTGGTCGCCGCCTGGCGCGACGTGCCCCTGCTCTTCGAGGTCGTCTACGACCCGTGGCTCTCCCCGCTGATGGCCGCCGCGACCGGCACCGTCGTCAGTGGGCTGGACCTGCTGGTGCACCAGGCGGTGCTCCAGTTCGAGCTGTTCACCTCCTCACCGGCGCCCCTGGCGGCGATGCGGGCGGCGGGTGAGGCGGCACTGGGGCTCGCTCCGGCCCATCCGGCGAGCGCGACCGAGCCGCTTGCCGACGAAGGTCCCGACCACACCGCCGAGCGCGCCGACCTCACGGTGTGAGCGTGCTGGACGCCTCGACCGGGCTGGCCGGGCTGCTCGCCCTCGCCGTACCGTCGGGCATCCGGCGGCTGCCCGAGCCGCCGCCCGAGGTGCTGCCCGAGTCGCCGGAGGACGACACCGCGCTGGAGCGGATGCTGCGGGCGGAGGGGCCGAAGGAGAGCTATCTCCGGGTGGCGGCGCTGCCGGGACTCGCGCTGTGGTCCGCAGTCGTGGGTGTGGTCGCCGATGTCGCGATCGGGCTGCGGTTGGGCGACCACCCGGTGACGTGGGTGATCGCCCTGCTGATGCCGGTGCTGATCCTGCTCGCGGTCGTGGACTGGCGCACCCGGCTGCTGCCGCGGCTGGTGGTGCTGCCCGTGACAGCTGTGCTGGTGGTGCTGGCGCTGGTCGAATGGCTCGTCGGCCGCGAGACCGACGTGCTGGTCCGGACGCTGGTGGCGGGACTGGTGGCGCGATCGGTCTTCTGGGTGCTGTGGTTCATCCGGCGCGCCGGCATGGGCTTCGGCGACGTCCGCCTGGCCGCGCTGCTGGGCCTGGTGCTCGGCCGGTTGGGCTGGAACCACTGGTTGCTGGGCCTGTACGGCGGCCTGGTCCTGTTCGGGGTCTTCGGGCTGACGCTGACGATCGTCCGGCGCGACCGGGCCACGCTGAAGCGGGCCTATCCGTTCGGGCCGTTCATGATCGGCGGCACCCTGCTCGGCGTCCTACTCGGCGGATCCGTGCACCTGCTGGCGTGAGGGCCGTGGGAGGATGAGGCCCATGTTGCGCTGGCTCACCGCGGGGGAGTCCCACGGCCCGTCCCTGGTCGCGATCCTGGAGGGTCTTCCTGCCCACGTCCGGATCACCTCCGAGCAGATCGGGGACGCGTTGGCGCGCCGCCGGCTGGGCTACGGTCGCGGCGCGCGGATGAAGTTCGAGCGCGACGAGGTCACCCTCGTGGGCGGCGTCCGGCACGGCGAGAGCCAGGGCGGACCGATCGCCATCGAGGTCGGCAACACCGAGTGGCCCAAGTGGGAGACGGTGATGTCGGCCGACCCGGTGGACCCGGACGTGCTGGACAAGCAGGCCCGCAACGCACCGCTCACCCGGCCGCGTCCCGGCCATGCCGATCTGGCGGGCATGCAGAAGTACGACTTCGACGACGCGCGTCCGATCCTGGAGCGCGCCTCCGCCCGCGAGACGGCCGCTCGGGTGGCGCTGGGTGCGGTCGCGGCCGCCTTCCTGGAGCAGACGGTCGGCGCTCGCATCGTCAGCCATGTCATCGAGCTGGGTGGCGTGCGCACCACCGGCACCGTCCTGCCCGGGCCCGAGGACGTCGCACGGCTGGACGAGGACCCGGTGCGCTGCCTGGACGCCGACAGCTCCAAGCTGATGGTGGAGCGGATCGACGAGGCCCACAAGGACGGCGACACGCTCGGCGGGGTCGTCGAGGTCGTCGTCCACGACCTGCCGCCCGGCCTCGGCTCGCACGTGCACTGGGACCGCCGCCTCGATGCGCGGCTCGCCGGCGCCCTGATGGGCATCCAGGCGATCAAGGGCGTCGAGGTCGGTGACGGCTTCGAGCTCGCCGCCACTCCCGGCAGCCAGGCGCACGACGAGATCCTCGCGACCGACGGTGGCATCCGGCGCGCGTCGGGCCGCTCCGGCGGCACCGAGGGCGGCATGACGACCGGCGAGGTGCTGCGCGTGCGAGCGGCGATGAAGCCGATCGCGACGGTGCCCAGGGCGTTGCGCACGGTCGACGTCGCCACCGGCGAGGAGGCCGTCGCACACCACCAGCGCAGCGACGTCTGCGCCGTACCCGCTGCAGGCATCGTGGCCGAGGCCATGGTCGCGCTGGTGCTGGCTGACGCGGTGCTGGAGAAGTTCGGCGGTGACTCCGTCGCAGAGACCAGCCGCAACGCCGAGTCGTACCTGGCCCACCTCCGCTACCGATGACCGGCCCGCGTGCGGTGCTCGTCGGCCCGATGGGCGCCGGCAAGACGCTCGTCGGCAGGCTGCTGGCCGAGCGCTGGGAGATCCCGGTCCGCGACACCGACGAGGACGTCGAGGCGATCGTCGGCAAGAGCGTGCAGGACCTCTTCGTCGACGAGGGTGAGGCGACCTTCCGCGACCTGGAGAAGAAGGCCGTGGCCGTTGCCCTGGCCGAGCACGAGGGCGTCCTCTCGCTCGGCGGCGGCGCGGTGCTCGACCCGGAGACCCGGCAGTTGCTGGCGGGTCATCGGGTGGTCTTCCTGCGCGTCGGTCTGGCCGAGGCGTCCAAGCGCGTCGGGCTCGGACAGGGCCGGCCGCTGCTGCTCGGCAACGTCCGCAGCCGGATCAAGACGATCCTGGAGGAGCGGGCGCCCATCTATGAGTCGGTAGCCGTCCTGGTGGTCGACACCGAC
Organism: Nocardioides sp. BP30; assembly: GCF_029873215.1. Lineage (NCBI taxonomy): Bacteria > Bacillati > Actinomycetota > Actinomycetes > Propionibacteriales > Nocardioidaceae > Nocardioides > Nocardioides lacus. The sequence continues at coordinate 2,263,463 of NZ_CP123620.1, forward strand.
GGTCGTCGACCCGACGAGATCGCCGCCGAGATCGCCACCCACCTCGAGGAGCTGTCGTGAGCACCGTCATCAAGGTCGGCACGTCGTACGACGTCGTCATCGGCCGCGATCTGGCCGACCGGCTCCCGGGCCTCCTCGGCGACGGCGTCCAGCGGGTCGCCCTGCTCTACGCCGGCGAGCTGGGGCGGTACGCCGAGCCCGTGCTGGACGTGCTCGTCGAGCACTACGAGGTGCTCGCCCTCGGCCTCCCGGACGGGGAGAGCGCCAAGACCACCGCCGTCGCCGACGACTGCTGGGCGGCACTGGGGGAGAAGGGCTTCACCCGCTCCGACGCGGTCGTCACCTTCGGTGGCGGCGCCACCACCGACCTCGGTGGCTTCGTCGCGGCGACGTGGCTGCGGGGCGTCCGGGTGGTGCACGTGCCCACGACGCTGCTGGCGATGGTCGACGCGGCGGTCGGGGGCAAGACCGGCATCAACACCGCCGCGGGCAAGAACCTGGTCGGCGCGTTCCACGAGCCGGCGGGTGTGCTGTGCGACCTCGCGCTGCTGGAGACGCTGCCCGAGGCCGAGTTGGTGGCGGGACTGGGCGAGGTCGTGAAGTGCGGCTTCATCGCCGACCCGGAGATCCTGGCGATCGTCGAGCGCTCGAGTGCCCTGAGCGCCGGTTCACCGGAGCTCGCCGAGCTGGTCGAGCGGGCGGTGCGGGTGAAGGCCGAGGTCGTCGCCGGCGACCTGCGTGAGACCGGGGGCCGCGACGGCCACCCGGGCCGCGAGGTGCTCAACTACGGCCACACGCTGGGGCACGCGATCGAGAAGCACTCGGGGTACGCGATGCGGCACGGCGAGGCCGTCGCGATCGGGTGCGTGTACGCCGCGGAGATCGCGGCCCGCTCCGGCCTCATCGACGCCGACCTGCTGGCCCGGCACCGCTCGGCGTTCGCTCGGGTGGGCCTGCCCACGACGTACCCGTGGGGCGAGTACTTCGGTTCCTTCGACGACCTGATCGGCGCGATGCGGGTGGACAAGAAGGCGCGCGGCTCGGTGCTGCGGTTCCTGGTGCTGCGCGGTCTGGCCGACCCGACCATCCTGGCCGGTCCCGACGAGCAACTGCTCCGTGACGCGTTCGAGGCGCTCGCATGAGGGTGCTGGTCCTCAACGGACCCAACCTGGGTCGGCTCGGCAGGCGGCAGCCCGAGATCTACGGCCGCACGACCCACGCCCAGCTGGTGGCGCTGTGCGTGGAGTGGGGTCGCGAGCTCGGCCTGGAGGTCGAGGTCCGCCAGACCAACCACGAGGGGGAGATGGTCGACTGGCTCAATGCCGCGGCCGACGACCACGTGCCGGTCGTGCTGAACGCGGCGGCGTGGACGCACTACTCCTACGCGGTCTATGACGCGTGCGCGCAGCTGGAGGCGCCGCTGGTGGAGGTGCATCTCTCCGACCCGGACGCCCGCCCGGAGCGGTGGCGGCACTTCTCGGTGGTGCGGCCGCACGCGGTCGCCGTGGTCAAGGGGCTGGGCGTCGAGGGTTACCGCGAGGCGCTGGAGATCATCGCGCGATGAGGGCGCTGTACAAAAATGATCTGATGTAGTACAAAAGTGTCAGGTTCTCGTTGAGGAGGGCCACGACGCTGGAGGAACCATGAGGAGACGGTTAGCCCTTCTCGCGCCCGCGGCCCTTGGTCTCGTCCTGGCGGCCGGCTCACCGGCTCTCGCCCTGACGTACGGAACCCAGGCGCACCCGATCCGGGCCGAGGACAGTAGCGACGACGGCAACGCGTGGTTCTACGGGTCGATGTACGTGAACAACGGGCAGACGTTGCACAACGCCTACCACTTCCGGGACTCCGCGCCCGGCGGGAACGCCGCCTACGTCACGACGTCGTACTACTTCTACGAGAACTGCAGCTACGACCCGGACGACGGGTCGGGCTGGTGTGACGTCGGTGGTTCCGACCGGAGCAGCGAGACCACCTCCGGCAACTGGCTCTCCGAAGCGGACGCGCACGACCTCGACCCGGGAGCCGATCGGGGACGGATGAAGAGCCGTGTGTGCGAGAAGCAGGCGCACGCGTTCGACGACTGCAGCAAGTACGTCATCGGCACCTTCAGCTACTGATCGATGCGACTCGAACTCGATCGCGTCACGCACACCTATCCCGGCTCGCGGGCGCCGGCGATCGTCGAGGTCTCAGCGGTCGTGCCGCCGGGGATCACCGGCCTGATCGGCATCAACGGTGCCGGGAAGTCGACGCTGCTGAACATCCTGTCCCGTGGCATGCCTCCCAGTGCGGGCGCCACCGTCCTCGACGGCACCGATATCTACCGCGGCGGCCGCCGGGCGACAACAGGTCGGATCGCGCTGATGCCCCAGGACTTCCGGGTGGCGGGCGAGGCACGTGTCGAGGATGTGCTCCTGTACTGCGCGTGGTTGAAGGGCGTCCCGGGAGCATTGGCGCGCGAGCGCGCCGCCGACGTGCTCGAGCGGGTCGACCTCGGCCCGCAGCGCTTCGAGAAGATCGGGCGTCTCTCCGGGGGCATGCGCCGCCGTGTCGCACTGGCGCAAGCGCTGATCTCGTGCCCGCGGCTGGTGCTGCTGGACGAACCCACCACCGGGCTGGACCCGGCGCAGCGAGCGCAATTGCGCCGGCTGGTGATCGATGAGTTCTCCGGAACCGACGCCATCGTGATCCTCAGCAGCCACCTCATGGAGGACGTCGAGGCGACCTCGGACAACGTCATCCTGCTCCACGAGGGAGTGCTGCGATTCGCGGGGAGCATCGAGGAGTTTCGCCGGGTCGACGGTGAGGTCGTCGACGCGGAGGCCGCCTTCCTGCGTCGCATCATGACGGCCGCCCCATGAGGACGGCGGCACGGCGGACCCTGCTGACCTGGCCGCAGTGGGTCTCCTACCTGGCAGTCCTCCACGTCGTCGGGTGGATCTCGATCCTCTCCTCGACACGCGACTGGGTCGGTTCGTGGAAGATGGCCTACGACTGGGTCGCTGGATCGTTGCTCGTGGTCGGTCCGGTCGCCGCGGGCATCACGGCGTTCAGCTACGCGCGGTTGAAGGACTCCAGCGCCGTCACCCTCGTCAGATCCAGCAGCCGAGCAGCGGCATGGGCCTTCCCGGCTCTCCGCATCTGGCTGGCGTACGGCGCCAGCACGGCGCTCCTCGCGCTCGAAATGACCCTCCTGGCGCTCGCCCGGGGAGTTCCGGTCGCTCCTGTCCAGCTCATCAACGTGCCCTTCCTCGCCGCACTCAGCCTGGGCCAGGTCCTGGCCGGCGCCTCCCTCGGGCTCGTCCTGCACGAGGTGTGGGCGGGTGTCCTCGCCGTGGGTGCTGCGTTCCTGGCCTCGGTGCTGGCAGGCATCGGTCTGCTTCCCCCGATCTTCGTTCCGGGCTCGACCACCGGGACGCTCGTCGGCCAGACCTACCGTCCGGCGGCGATGGCACTGCTGGCCGTGAGTGCCGCCGGACTGTGCGTGGTGCTCGGGGCGGCGGTGTCCCGGTCGTTCGGTTCGCGCCGCCGATGGCTGGCTTCCGCGGTGGCCGTGGCAGGCCTGGGCGCCTTCGCCGTCGGCTACACCCCGCACCTCGACCTCGACGGTCGCCTGCAGGACGCCACCGTCCGGTACGAGTGCCGAGGCCACGACCCGGCCCTCTGCGTGGCGAGCGATACGCCGTTGACGGCCGACGAGGGAGCTGCAGCGCTCAGGCGGCTCGCCCGGCCCCTGGTCGCCGTCGGTGTACCTCTGCCGGACCGGTGGGTCCAGCTGCTCCCGGGGAGCCGCGAGGACCGCCGCGACGGGGTCTTCACGTTCACCAACAACGCCAACGCGACCGGAAGGCTGCGGGTCGACGACGTCGTCCACTCGCTCGCGATGCCCGCCGGGTGCGTCTTCGGCGCCTCCGAGCCGGAGGGGTCGATCGATGCCCGCGGCCTCCTCGCCACCTGGATCGCGCTGCGCAACCACGTCGACGTCGCCGTGGATCGCAGGACGAAGGCGTGGGTCGACTCGCCCGACTCCCTGGCCTGGGTCAGGACCACCTACGCGGAGCTTCGCGCGTGCGCGCTCACCCGGCTCTCGCTGCCGGCATGAGCCTTCTCGCCGTCCTCCGCACGTGGAAGGTGCCCACCGCTGCCTTCGCCGTCGTGGTGACGGTGACGCTCAGCTGCCTGCTGGGAGGCTCCCGGGTCTCCCTGCCCGGTGTGCGCGGGGGCATCGCCGTCGTCCAGTTCGTGCCGTTCGCCCTCAGCGCGTGCGTCGCGGGCACCTGGGTGAATGCGTTCGCCTTCCTCGAGGAGCGGGGCATGAGGAGCCCGGCAGCCGTGCGCGCCGTCCGAGGCTCGCTCTCCCTCGGGCTCGCGGCGCTGGGCGCTGTCGCGATCTCCGGGCTGCGGGCAGCCCCACCCGAGAGCCTGGCCCTGTCCTTGGCCTGCCTGGCAGCGGGGATCGGCACGGTGCGCCGGTCCGCGATCGCCTCCTGGGCGCTGCCGCTGTGCATCAACTACGCCTACTACGCGGCCCGGATCGATGACGGGGGTACGCGAGCCGCGCTGGTGGCGTCGTCGATGCTGATCGTGCTGGCCGTCGCGGTCTATGCCTGGGCGCCGCAGACGCTGACGGCCGGATAGGCATCGGACTCCGCTTCCTCAGCGACCTGATCCTGGGTGGGGGCGTCGAGGGCGACGATCCACGTCGGGAGGAGGACCTGCGTCAGGGGTCCGATGGCCAGGGCGAAGACGACGGTACCGACGCCGATGGGGCCGCCGAGGAGCAGGCCGACCACGACGACGGAGATCTCCAGAGCGGTGCGGATCAGCCGGATCGAGAGGCCGGTACGGCGGACCAGCCCGGTCATGAGGCCGTCGCGAGGGCCGCGGCCGAACTGGGCGCCGATGTAGAGCGCCGTCGCGAGGGCGCACAGCCCCACGCCGGCGAGCATGAGGAGGACCCGCGCGATCTGGTGGTGCGGTGGGTGGACCACGGCCAGGGTGAGATCGGTGCTGGGGCCGATCAGCAGGGCGTTGGCGATCGTGCCGATGCCGGGCTTCTCGCGCAGCGGGATCCAGAACAGCAGCACGACGAACGACATGATCACCAGCACGGTGCCGAGGTCGAGGCCGGTGTGGCCCACGATGCCGAGGTGCAGGACGTCCCACGGTGCGACACCGTCGTTGCCGCGCACCATCAGACCCAGCGAGACGCCGTAGAGCCACAGCCCCACCAGGAGCTGGGTCAGGCGGCGGGGGAGGCGGCCGGCCCGCAGCTGGGCGAGCGGGCCGAGATCGGCGAGCGTGGTCATGACCTCAGCATCATCCAGATTGGACTGTCGCTAAATAGCCAATCGTGGAAGAGTGGACTGCATGCATCGGTCCATTCCGTCGCGGCGGCTCGTCGAGCTGCTCGGCGTCTTCGAACGCACGCCGGCCTACGTCGGCCTGGCCGACGCCCTCACGGTCCTGATCGGCGACGGCCGGATCGCCCTCGACGTCCGGCTGCCGAGCGAACGCGATCTCGCCGCCGGGCTCGGCGTCTCCCGCACCACCGTCACCCGCGCCTACGCGTTGCTCGTCGAGACGGGGTTCGCGGTGGCGACCCGCGGGGCCGGCACGTTCACCCGGGTACCCGGTGGCCGCTCGCGGGCGCACGACCAGGCCCTCACGCCTTCACGGCACAGCGGGGTGATCGACCTGACCTGTGCGGCGGCCACCGCGCCGCCGGGCATCGCCGAGGCCTACGCCGCCGCAGCCGCGGAGCTGCCGGCGTACCTGGGCGGCCACGGCTACTTCCCGGTCGGCCTGCCTGCGCTGCAGGAGGCGATCGCCGCGACGTACGCCGAACGGGGGCTGCCCACCCGGCCGGACCAGATCATGGTGACCTCCGGTGCGCTGGGCGCGGCTGCCGTCGCCGCACAGGCGCTGGTCGGCACCGGCGATCGGGTGCTGGTCGAGACGCCGACCTACCCAAACGCCGCCGAAGCGCTGCGCCGAGCGGGCGGCCGGTTGGTGCCCGTTCCGGTGGACCCCGACGGCTGGGACCTGGACGGCACGATCGCCACCGTGCGGCAGTCGCGCCCGCGGGCGGCCTACCTCATGCCAGACTTCCAGAACCCCACCGGTCTGGTGATGAGCGGCCCGGAGCGCGAACGGCTCGGAGCCGCCCTCACCCGGGCGGGCACGGTCGCCATCGTGGACGAGGCGCACCAGGGGCTCGCCCTCGACGGCCAGGAGATGCCGCCGCCGCTGGCCCGGTTCGCGCCGGGCGCGGTGACGATCGGAAGCGCGTCCAAGCTCTTCTGGGGCGGTCTGCGGATCGGGTGGCTGCGGGTTCCCGACGAGGTGACGATGGACCGGCTGGTGGCATCGCGGCTCTCGGTCGACCTCGGCTCTCCGCTGATCGAGCAGTTGGCGATGGTGCGGCTGCTGGCGGACCCGGGCCCGCTGCGGGCGGCGCAGGTGGACCGCCTGCGCCGGCAGCGGTCCGCGCTGGTGGCGGCGCTGTCCGAGCGGCTCCCGGCCTGGGAGGTCCGGGTTCCGGCGGGCGGCCTGTGCCTGTGGTGCCGGTTGCCGGTCCCCGCCGCCTCCACCCTGGTCGCCGCCGCGGAGCGGGGCGGGGTAGCGATCGCCGCCGGGCCGATCTTCGCCGTCGACGGCGGCCTGGAACGTTTCGTCCGCATCCCCTACGCGCGCCCGGAGGCCGAGCTGGTGGCGGCCGTCGAGGTCCTCGCCGAGGTGTGGGCCGAGGTGAGCAGGAGCCGTACGGTCGAGCGGGCGGCGGGGCGGACGGCACGGCGGGCCTCCGACCGGGTCATCGTGGCGTGAGCCGGCGGGGACGGAGGCCCGAGTCGGCGGAGACGCAGGCCCGAGTCGGCGGGCGCGGTTTTCCGCAGCACCCCGGCCCGGCGATAGACTCGGCCGCTGGTGCCGGGCGTTCGCGCCCGAGCCCACCTGTTCTCTTGACAACCTGCATCTGAAACGAAGGCTGGCGCGCACTCCATGGCAACCACGAACGACCTGAAGAACGGCATGGTTCTCAACATCGACCGCCAGCTCTGGCAGGTGGTCGAGTTCCAGCACGTCAAGCCGGGCAAGGGCCCCGCGTTCGTCCGCACCAAGCTGAAGAACGTGGAGTCGGGCAAGAACGTCGACAAGACGTTCAACGCCGGCACGAAGGTCGACGTCGAGACGGTGGACCGCCGTACGTTCCAGTACCTGTACAACGACGGCACCAACTACGTGTTCATGGACGTGCAGGACTACGAGCAGATCGAGGTCACGCCCGAGATCATCGGCGACGCCGCGAACTTCCTGCTGGAGAACGCCGAGGTCATCGTGGCCACCAACAACGGCCGGGTGCTGTTCGTCGAGCTCCCGCCGTCGGTCGAGCTGACGATCACCTACACCGAGCCCGGCGTCGTCGGCGACTCCGCCACCGGCCGGACCAAGCCGGCCACGCTGGAGACCGGTGCCGAGATCCAGGTTCCGCTGTTCATCGAGAACGGCGAGAAGATCAAGGTCGACACCCGCGACGGCGGCTCCTACCTCAGCCGCGTCAAGGGCTGACGTTGTCCGCACGCTCCAAGGCCCGCAAGCGCGCCCTCGACCTGCTCTTCGCGGCCGAGGCACGCGGCGCCTCCGCGTCCGACCTGCTCGCCGAGCAGGTCGCCGAGGGCGAGCTCAACAACCCCTACACCGCCACGCTCGTGGAGGGCGTCGTGGCCAGGCAGGCGACGATCGACGAGATCATCGGTCGCTATGCCCAGGGCTGGACCCTGGACCGGATGCCCGCCGTGGACCGCAACGTGCTGCGACTGGGCGCGTGGGAGCTGCTCTTTGCCGACGACGTGCCCGAGCACGTGGCCCTGAGCGAGGCGATCGAGCTGGTCCGCGACCTGTCGACCGACGAGTCGCCGACCTACGTCAACGGCGTGCTCGGTGCGATCCAGCGCGACAAGGCCAGCCTGGTCTGAGCCGGCGGCGGGTCGCCCCGCGCCACACCAGTACGACGAAGAACGAGCGCCCGGGCGGATCGCCCGGGCGCTCGTCTGCCTGCGACGTACGTCGGCTCAGGCCGGCCAGATCAGGTCGACGCGGATGTCGTGGAAGAGCTCGTTCGGGTCGATCCCGATGGCGGCGGAGAGCCGCAGGTACTTCGAGATGCCGCTGTCGGTCTCGCCCCGCTCCATCCGGGCGATCTGGGTCACGCCCAGGCCGCTGCGGCGCGCGACCGCGTCCTGGGTGAGGTGGCGGCGCACGCGCTCGGCGCGCAGGTTCGAGCCGATCTGCTCGAGAAGCTCAGAGGTGGGAGAGGCCATGGCCGGACAAGCCTCTCGACATCCGATGCGACTCACCAGAACACCAGTGTGCTGATACCGCCCGATTGTGCTCGCTCAGGGGTGTGCTCGGCGTCCAGGAGGGCTGACACGGCGCCTCTCGCCGCTCTCGGCCCGGCGCGCGCTGGGTACCGTCGTGCTATGCGAGCTGTCGTCTACTCAGAGCCCGGTCCCTCCTCCGTCCTGCGCGTGGTCGAGCGTGAGGTGCCCGAGCCGGGACCCGGCGAGGTGCGCGTCCGGGTGGTGCGCGCCGGCGTGAACCCGACGGACTGGAAGCAGCGGGCGGGCGGCACCTATCCGGCCCTGCCGTACGAGGAGATCACACCCGGGCAGGACGGGGCCGGCACGATCGATGCCCTGGGGGCGGGCGTGTCGGGCGTCGCCGCCGGCGACCGCGTCTGGCTCCACATGGCCCAGCACGGGTCGGCCTACGGCACCGCCGCCGAGTACGTCGTCGTACCGCTGCACAAGGCCGTGCCGCTGCCGCCCGCGGCGTCGTTCGACCTCGGTGCCTCGCTGGGCGTGCCCGCGGTGACGGCCCATCGGGCACTGACCAGCAGTGCCGACGCCGACCGGATCGCACCGGGGACCCTCGCCGGACGCACCGTCCTGGTCCAGGGCGGCGCCGGTGCGGTCGGCAACGCCGCGATCCAGCTCGCGCACTGGGCGGGCGCGAACGTGATCACCACCGTCAGCAGCGCCGAGAAGGGCGCGCTGGCCGCCGCGGCCGGCGCCGATCATGTCGTCAACTACCGCGAGGAGGATCCGGAGGCGGCGATCCGGCGGATCGCGCCCGACGGGGTGGACCTGGTCGTCGAGGTGGCGCCTGCGCAGAACAACGATCTCGACCGGGCCGTGATCCGCAACGGCGGCACGATCGCCATCTACGCCAACAACGGCGGCGACGAGATGACCCTGCCGCTGCGCGCGACCTTCTCGCTCAACCTGCGCTACCAGTTCGTGCTGCTCTACGGCGTGGCTCCCGAGCTGCTGGCGGCTGCGGCCGAGGACATCACCGCGGCGCTCGCTGCCGGCGCTCTCGGCGTCGGCGAGGAGCAGGGCATGCCGCTGCACCACTACAGCCTCGAGCGAGCGGCCGAGGCACACGATGCGGTCGAGGGTGGCGTGGTGGGCAAGGTGCTGCTCGACCTCGCGTGAGCCTGGCGTCGAGCCAGCGGAAATGGTGCGCCGCGAAGCGGCCGGGCTAGGCTGAGCGCCGTTCGACATTCCTTTAAGAGCCGTCCTGTGAGGCGGAGAAGGAGGTCTTCGCCGTGACGGCGAACCCTGACGAGGGCCGGATCGTCCTCGATGCCGAGGACATCGCGCGTGCGCTGACCCGCATCTCCCACGAGATCCTGGAGCGCAACAAGGGTGCGGAGGACCTGATCCTGCTGGGCCTGCAGACCCGGGGCGTCCCGCTCGCCCGGCGCATCGCCGAGAAGATCTCCGAGGTCGAGGGGATCGGCATCGCCACCGGAAGCCTGGACGTCACGATGTACCGCGACGACCTGCGCAGCAACCCCACCCGCACCCCGCACCGCACCGAGCTTCCCGGCGCCGGCATCGACGGCAAGACCGTCGTGCTGGTCGACGACGTGCTCTACTCCGGGCGCACCATCCGGGCCGCCCTGGACGCGCTCTCCGACCTCGGCCGCCCCGCTGTGGTGCGCCTCGCCGTACTCGTGGATCGGGGGCATCGCCAGCTGCCGATCCGGGCCGACCACGTCGGCAAGAACCTGCCGACAGCGCGCGCTGAGCGGGTCCGGCTCAGCCTGGTCGAGGTCGACGGCCTCGACGAGGTGCGCATCACCGAGCAGCCGGGGCAGCCGGGGCAGGAGTCCGCGCGATGACCCGCCACCTGCTGAGCATCGACGACGTGAGCGTCGCCGACATCCACCAGCTCTTCGAGACCGCAGCCGAGATGCACGACGTGCAGCGCCGCGAGGTCAAGAAGCTGCCCGCGCTCCGGGGTCGTACGGTGATCAACCTGTTCTTCGAGGACTCCACCCGGACGCGATCCAGCTTCGAGATCGCCGGCAAGTGGCTCTCGGCCGACGTCATCAACCTCTCCGCGAAGGGCTCCTCGACCTCCAAGGGGGAGTCGCTGCGCGACACGGTCCTGACGGTCACCGCGATGGGCATCGACGGCCTCGTGATGCGCCACTCCGCCTCGGGGGCGGCGCACCAGGTGGCCGGGTGGCTCGACATCCCGGTGATCAACGCCGGCGACGGCATGCACGAGCATCCGACCCAGGCCCTCCTCGACGGGTACACGCTGACCCGCCGCCTCGGGTCGCTGGAGGGCAGGCACGTCGTCATCGTCGGCGACCTGACCCACTCGCGGGTGTTCCGCTCCAACATCAAGTCGCTGACCAAGCTCGGGGCGAGGGTCACGGTCGTCGCACCGCCGACGCTGATGCCCAGTGGCGTGGGGGCCTGGTCCGAGCAGGCCGGCTTCGCCACGTCGTACGACCTCGACGCGGTGCTGCCGGAGGCCGACGCGGTGATGATGCTGCGGGTGCAGAAGGAGCGGATGTCGGGTGGGTACTTCCCCTCGCCACGGGAGTACACGGTCGGCTACGGCCTCACCCGCTCGCGGTTGGACCTGCTCAAGCCAGGCACCCCGATCCTGCACCCGGGCCCGATGAACCGTGGCCTGGAGATCGCCGCCGACGCCGCCGACGCGGCCGACAGCCTGATCCTCGACCAGGTCTCGGCCGGCGTAGCCGTCCGGATGGCAGTGCTCTACCACCTGCTCGCCGGAGAGGCGGCATCGAACTCGGGGGGAAGCCGATGACCGACCTGCTGATCAAGGGCGCCTCGATCCTGGGGCAGCGCACCGCCGACGTGTACGTCGAGGACGGTGTGGTCAGTGCCGTGGGGACGTCGGCCGGCTCGGCCCGCGAGGCCGGGCGCGTCGGGCAGGTCGAGACCGTCGACGCCGACGGCCTGGTGCTGCTGCCCGGCCTGGTCGACCTGCACACCCACCTGCGCGAGCCGGGGCGCGAGGACGCCGAGACGGTGCTGACCGGCTCGCAGGCAGCCGCCGCGGGCGGCTTCACCGCCGTGCTGGCGATGGCCAACACCACGCCCGTCACCGACACCGCCGAGGCCGCCGAGCGCGTGCTGGACCTGGGCCGGGCCGCCGGCCTGGTGGACGTGCAGCCGGTGGGCGCCGTCACCAAGGGGCTGGCCGGCGAGGAGCTCGCCGAGCTCGGCCTGATGGCGCGGTCGCGTGCCCGCGTGCGGGTGTTCTCCGACGACGGCCGGTGCGTCGGCGACGCACGGGTGATGCGGCGGGCGCTGGAGTACGTCAAGGCGTTCGGCGGCGTCGTCTCCCAGCACAGCCAGGACCCGGCGCTGGCGCCGCACGCCGCGTGCTGCCACGAGGGACCGCTCTCCGGAGAGCTCGGGCTGCCCGGCTGGCCGGGCGTGGCCGAGGAGGTCATCGTGGCGCGCGACGTGATGCTGGCGCGCCACACCGGCTCGCGCGTCCATGTCGCGCACGTCTCCACCGCCGGCTCGGTCGAGGTGGTCCGCTGGGCCAAGGCGCAGGGCATCGCGGTGACGGCGGAGGTCACCCCGCATCACCTGCTGCTGACGACCGACCTGCTGCGCGACTACGACCCGACGTACAAGGTCAACCCGCCGCTGCGCCCGGCCGAGGACGTCGAGGCACTGCGCGAGGCACTGGCCGACGGCACCATCGACGCTGTCGCCACCGACCACGCACCGCACGCCCGTCACGACAAGGAGCACGCGTTCGTCGACGCGGCGTTCGGGATGCTCGGGCTGGAGACGGCGCTCTCGGTCGTGACCTCGGTGATGGTGGAGTCCGGTCGTCTCGACTGGGCCGGTGTCGCGCGGGTCATGTCGACCGCGCCGGCCGGGATCGCCGGCCTGGAGGCCCACGGGCGTCCCATCGCCGTCGGTGAGCCCGCGAACCTCACCCTCCTCGACCCGTCGCACAGCTACGCGGTGGACCGCGAGGAGTCGCTGTCGCTCTCGCGGAACAACCCCTGGCACGGGCGCACGCTGACCGGCCGCGTGGTCGGCACCTGGCTGCGGGGCACGCGCACCTTCGGCGGCTGAGCGCCGCGGGTTAGCCTCGAGGGGTGAGTGACGACTTCGAGCTGGACCGCTTCCTCGCCGCCCAGGCCGGCGGGGTGCACGAGCAGGCGCTCGCCGAGCTCAGGGCGGGCCGCAAGACCAGCCACTGGATGTGGTTCGTCTTCCCGCAGGTGGCCGGGCTGGGCTCCTCGCCGACCGCCCAGCGCTACGCGATCGGCTCGCTGGCCGAGGCCCAGGGCTACGGGGCGCACCCGGTGCTCGGCCCGCGGCTGCGCGAGGTGAGTGCGGCGGTGTCGGTCTTCGACGGTACGCCGGAGGAGCTCCTCGGCGGGATCGACGCTGCGAAGCTGCGCTCGTCCATGACGCTCTTCGAGGCCGCGGCACCGGACGAGCCGCTCTTCGCCGAGGTGCTGGAGCGGCACTTCGGCGGCTCGCGGTGCGAGCACACGCTGCGGTTCATCGCCGAGCACCCCTGAGCGAGAACGTGGAGTGTGGTGCGCACCAGGTGCGCACAAGACTCCACGGTTCTGCCAGGGTGATGCGGGTGGGCGATGTGTTCTCGGACAAGCCTCGAGTTAGCCCTGTGCGATCGGGCGCCGTTCCACCAGATCGGATTCGCCTGGCAGTTGGTCGCGGAGCACCCCTGAGCCTGCTCGACCGCTCAGTTCATCTTCTTCAGGATCCGCGCCAGCGTCAGCGGGGTGCGCGAGGTGGTCTGCTTGCGGTAGGCGCGGTCGAGCCACTTCATCACCTCGGGGCCGCCCGTCACGGTGGTGTCGTGGATGGTGCACAGCGCCCCGTCGACCATTCCGATCACCTGCACGCCGGGCTGCTCGGGCGGCGTGGGTGCTGAAGCCGGCGGCTCCTTGAAGTACGTCACCAGCTGGTAGGACGCCTTGCCGTGCGGGGTGTCGCCGAAGGGACGCTGATCGAGCAGGTGGGCGATCTGCTCCGCCGAGCGCACCACCGTCATCGCGCTGAAGCCGCGCAGCTCGGGCCAGGCCGCCTCGATGCGCCTGCCGAGCTCGTCGGTGTCTGCGCCGCCGGGGGCGCTGAAGACGATGTTGCCGCTGCTGATCACCGACAGCACGTCGGTGAACCCGAGCTCCTCCAGCACCCCGCGCAGCGACTCGTTGGACTTGCGCGGGTCGCCGGGGCCGATGCCGCGGATCAGGGCCGCGTAGCTCGTCATGGGGTCACGGTAGCGATGCCGGACCGCCCTCGCCCGGCTGATAAGGTCACGGCGAACCGAACATCCTTTAAGCACCGTCCTGTGAGGCGGAGAAGGAGGCCCGGGTGCACAGTCGTGCCGCCACCCCTGCACTGCTCGTCCTGGAGGACGGGCGCACCTTCCACGGTGAGTCCTACGGCGCCGAGGGGGAGACCTTCGGCGAGGCAGTCTTCGCGACCGGCATGACCGGTTACCAGGAGACGCTGACCGACCCGTCCTATCACGGCCAGGTCGTGGTCCAGACCGCGCCGCACATCGGCAACACCGGTGTGAACGACGAGGACCCCGAGTCCAAGCGGATCTGGGTCGCCGGCTACGTCGTCCGCGATCCCGCCCGCGTCCCGTCCAACTGGCGCTCGCGCCGGACGCTGGACGAGGAGCTGAGGGCCCAGGGCGTCGTCGGGATCTCCGGCATCGACACCCGTGCCCTGACCCGGCACCTGCGCGAGCGCGGCTCGATGCGGGTGGGCATCTCCACCCAGGAGACCGACCCCGGGAGCCTGCTGGCGAAGGTGCAGGCCGCCGCCGAGATGGCCGGCTCGAACCTCTCGGACGCCGTCTCCACCCCGCAGGCCTACGTCGTCCCGGCCCAGGGCGAGAAGCGCTTCACCGTCGCCGCCCTCGACCTCGGCATCAAGGACATGACGCCGCACCGGATGGCCGAGCGCGGCATCGAGGTGCACGTGCTGCCGGCGACCAGCTCCATCGACGACGTCCTCGCCGTGCGACCGGACGGCCTCTTCTACTCCAACGGCCCCGGCGATCCGGCCGCCACCACCGGCCAGATCGAGGTGCTGCAGGAGGCGCTGAGCCGCGACCTGCCCTACTTCGGGATCTGCTTCGGCAACCAGCTCTTCGGCCGCGCCCTCGGCTTCGGCACCTACAAGCTCAAGTACGGTCACCGCGGCATCAACCAGCCCGTCCAGGACCTGACCACCGGCAAGGTCGAGGTGACCGCGCACAACCACGGCTTCGCCGTCGACGCGCCGACGGACCGGGCGACCACGACGCCGTACGGCGAGGCCCGTGTCAGCCACGTCAACCTCAACGACGACTGCGTCGAGGGCCTGGAGTTGCGTGATGCGGAGACCAACCGACTGAAGAGCTTCTCGGTCCAGTACCACCCGGAGGCCGCGGCGGGACCGCACGATGCGGCGTACCTCTTCGACCGTTTCGTCAGCCTGCTCGAGGGGACCATCTGATGCCGAAGCGCGAAGACATCACCTCCGTCCTGGTGATCGGGTCCGGCCCGATCGTGATCGGCCAGGCCTGCGAGTTCGACTACTCCGGCACCCAGGCGTGCCGGATCCTCAAGGCCGAGGGCCTGCGGGTCATCCTGGTCAACTCCAACCCGGCGACGATCATGACCGATCCGGAGTTCGCCGACGCGACCTACGTCGAGCCGATCACGCCGGAGTTCGTCGAGAAGGTCATCGCCAAGGAGCGCCCCGACGCGATCCTGCCCACCCTCGGCGGCCAGACCGCTCTCAACACCGCCACGGCGCTGCACGAGAACGGCGTGCTGGAGAAGTACGGCGTGGAGATGATCGGCGCCTCCTTCGAGGCGATCCACCGCGGTGAGAACCGCGAGCTGTTCAACGACATCGTGCGCAAGGTCGGGGGAGAGGTCGCCCGCTCGTTCGTCTGCCATTCGATGGACGAGGTGGAGAAGGCGACCGCCGAGCTGGGCTTCCCGGTCGTGATCCGGCCCTCGTTCACGATGGGTGGGCTGGGCTCCGGCATCGCCTACGACGCCGAGGACCTGCACCGCATCGCCGGCGCCGGGCTGTCGGCCTCGCCCACCACCGAGGTCCTCATCGAGGAGTCGATCCTGGGGTGGAAGGAGTACGAGCTGGAGGTGATGCGCGACCGTGCCGACAACGTCGTCATCATCTGCTCGATCGAGAACTTCGATCCCGTCGGGGTCCACACCGGCGACTCGATCACCGTCGCCCCGGCGATGACACTGACCGACCGGGAGTACCAGCACCTGCGCGATCTCGCCATCGGGATCATCCGCGAGGTCGGCGTCGACACCGGCGGCTGCAACATCCAGTACGCCGTCAACCCCGCCGACGGCCGCGTCATCGTCATCGAGATGAACCCGCGCGTCTCCCGGTCCTCCGCGCTCGCGTCGAAGGCGACCGGCTACCCGATCGCGAAGATCGCGGCCAAGGTCGCCGTCGGCTACACGCTCGACGAGATCGCCAACGACATCACCGAGGTCACCGCCGCCTCCTTCGAGCCGACGCTCGACTACGTGGTCGTGAAGGTGCCGCGGTTCGCGTTCGAGAAGTTCCCGACGGCGGACGCCACCCTGACCACGCACATGAAGTCGGTCGGCGAGGCGATGGCCATCGGCCGGAACTTCACCGAGGCGCTCAACAAGGCGCTGCGCAGCCAGGAGAAGAAGGATGCGCAGTTCGACTTCGCCACCCGGATCGAAGCGGACCTCGCGAGCCTGCTCGAGCAGATCGAGGTCCCGCACGACGGTCGCCTGCAGCAGGTGATGCTGGCGATCCGTGCCGGCGCGACGCCCGAGCAGATCTTCGACGCGACCAAGATCGACCCCTGGTACGTCGACCAGCTCTTCCTCATCCACGAGGTGGCCACC
Organism: Nocardioides sp. BP30; assembly: GCF_029873215.1. Taxonomy (NCBI): domain Bacteria; kingdom Bacillati; phylum Actinomycetota; class Actinomycetes; order Propionibacteriales; family Nocardioidaceae; genus Nocardioides; species Nocardioides lacus. The sequence goes on from NZ_CP123620.1 coordinate 2,279,721, forward strand.
GCCGTGGAGACCGCGGCCGAGCTCGACGCCGCCACGCTGCGGCTGGCCAAGCGGCACGGCCTCTCCGACGTGCAGATCGCGCAGATCCGCGCGATCAGCGAGGACGAGGTCCGCGCGGCGCGCTTCGGCCTCGGTGTGCGACCCGTCTACAAGACGGTCGACACCTGCGCCGCCGAGTTCGCCGCGAAGACGCCGTACCACTACTCCTCCTACGACGAGGAGACCGAGGTCGCGCCCCGCGAGCGCCCGGCGGTCCTGATCCTCGGCTCCGGGCCCAACCGGATCGGTCAGGGCATCGAGTTCGACTACTCGTGCGTGCACGCCGCCCTGGAGCTGTCCAAGATCGGCTACGAGACGATCATGGTCAACTGCAACCCGGAGACGGTCTCCACCGACTACGACACCTCCGACCGGCTCTACTTCGAGCCGCTCACCTTCGAGGACGTGCTCGAGATCGTCGAGGCCGAGCGTGCCGCCGGCCCGATCGCCGGCGTGATCGCCACCCTCGGTGGTCAGACCCCGCTCGGCCTGGCGCAGCGGTTGCAGGACGCCGGCGTCCCGATCGTCGGCACCTCGCCGGAGGCGATCGACCTCGCCGAGGAGCGCGGCGCGTTCGGCCGGGTGCTCGCCGAGGCCGGCCTGGTCGCGCCGAAGCACGGCACCGCCGTCTCCTTCGAGGAGGCGCGCGAGATCGCGCACGAGATCGGCTACCCAGTCCTGGTCCGCCCGTCCTACGTGCTGGGCGGTCGCGGCATGCAGATCGTCTACGACGACGAGGCACTGCACACCTACATCGACGCCGCGATGGGCGAGATCGGCATCACCGCCGAGCGTCCGGTGCTGGTCGACCGGTTCATCGACGATGCGGTCGAGATCGACGTGGACGCGCTCTACGACGGCACCGAGCTCTTCCTCGGCGGCGTGATGGAGCACATCGAGGAGGCCGGGATCCACTCCGGGGACTCCTCGTGCGCGCTGCCGCCGATCACGCTGGGCCGCTCCGAGATCGACCGGATCCGTGCGGCCACCGAGGCGATCGCGGCCGGGGTCGGCGTCCGGGGCCTGATCAACATCCAGTTCGCGCTCGGTGCCGACGTGCTCTACGTCATCGAGGCCAACCCGCGTGCCTCGCGCACGGTGCCGTTCGTCTCCAAGGCGACCGGCACGTCGCTGGCCAAGGCGGCGGCCCGGGTCATGCTCGGGGAGTCCATCGCGGACCTGCGCAAGGCCGGGGTGCTGCCCGCCGAGGGCGACGGCGGCGTGTTGCCCGCCGACGCTCCGATCGCGGTCAAGGAGGCGGTGCTGCCGTTCAACCGGTTCCGCACCAAGGAGGGCCAGTTCGTCGACACCGTTCTCGGCCCGGAGATGAAGTCGACCGGCGAGGTGATGGGCTTCGACGCCGACTTCGGCAAGGCGTTCGCGAAGGCACAGGCGGGCTCCTTCGGCCCGCTGCCGACCAGCGGCAAGGTCTTCGTCTCGATCGCCAACCGGGACAAGCGGACGATGATCTTCCCGGCCCGCGTCCTGGCCGACTACGGCTTCGAGATCCTGGCGACCGAGGGCACGGCCGAGGTCCTGCGCCGCAACGGCGTCCCCTCCACGGTCGTGCGCAAGCACTCCTCGGGGATCGGGCCGGACGGGGAGAAGACGGTCGTGGGGATGATCCTCGACGGCGAGATCGACCTCATCGTCAACACGCCGAACGGGTCGGCCACCGGCGCGCGAGCCGACGGCTACGAGATCCGCTCCGCGGCCGTGCTGTCAGGCACACCCTGCATCACCACCGTCCAGGGTGCTGCAGCGGCGGTGCAGGGCATCGCGGCGCTGCGGGCCGGTGGGATCGGCGTACGGTCGCTGCAGGAGTGGGCGGCGCTGGGCTCCGGCGAGGCGCGTTGATGCCGGGTCCGTACCGGCTGCTCTTCGACCAGTTCCTGGTCCGTTCCGACCCGGAGGAGGCGCACCATCGCGCCTTCGCCGCCATCCGGGCGGCGGGCCCGGTGCTCTCCCGACGGTCGTTCCCGGGCACCCCGGTGAGGGCGATGGGGCTGAGCTTCCCGAACGCCTTCGGTCTGGCCGCGGGCTTCGACAAGAACGCACTCGGCATCGACGCTCTGGCCGGGCTCGGCTTCGGCCACGTCGAGATCGGCACCGTCACCGGCGAGCCGCAGCCGGGCAACCCGCAGCCCCGGCTGTTCCGGCTGGTCAACGACCGCGCCGTGGTCAACCGGATGGGCTTCAACAACGACGGCGCCGAGGTCGTCGCAAACCGCCTGCGGCACCGCGCCGAGCGACTGGCCCGCCACCCGCAGCGGCAGCGGCCGGTGCTCGGCGTCAACATCGGCAAGACCAAGGTCGTCCCGGAGGACGACCAGGCGGCGGTCGAGCGTGACTACGCCAAGTCCGCCCGGCTGCTCGCGCCGTACGCCGACTACCTCGTGGTCAACGTCAGCTCGCCGAACACACCGGGTCTGCGCACCCTGCAGTCGATCGAGCGGCTGCAGCCGCTGCTGGAGCACGTACGGCGTACGGCTGACGCGTCGACGCAGACCCGGGTCCCGCTGCTGGTCAAGATCGCTCCCGACCTGGCCGACGAGGACGTCCTCGCGGTGGCCGACATGGCGCTGGCGATCGGGCTGGACGGCATCATCGCGACCAACACGACGATCAGCCGTGACGGGCTCCGGGCGCATCCGCACGAGCTCAGCGAGATCGGCGCCGGCGGCCTGTCGGGCCGTCCGCTGCGTCCGCGGGCTGTTGAGGTGATCCGGATGCTGCGCGAGCGCGTCGGCGACCCTGCGACGGACTCAGGCCGACGGCGCCTGACCCTCATCGGAGTGGGCGGCATCGAGACCGTCGAGGACGCGCGGGAGCGGCTGCGTGCCGGTGCCGACCTGCTGCAGGGCTACACGGCGTTCATCTACGAGGGTCCACTGTGGCCGCGGCGGATCGCGAGAGGACTGAGCCATGGCTGAGCGCCCGACGTTCGGTGAGCGGCTGCATGCCGCCGTCCAGGCCCGCGGGCCGCTGTGTGCGGGCATCGACCCGCATGCGGCCCTCCTGAGTGCGTGGGGGCTCGAGGACGATGTGGCGGGGCTGGAGCGGTTCGCCCTCACCGCGGTCGAGGGGCTGGCGCCGTACGTCTCGGTGATCAAGCCCCAGAGCGCCTTCTACGAGCGATTCGGCTCGCGCGGGATCGCGGTGCTCGAGCGGGTCATCGACGAGTCGCGGGCGGCGGGTGCGCTGGTGCTGCTCGACGTCAAGCGAGGGGACATCGGCTCGACCTCGCAGGCGTACGCCGACGCCTACCTCGACCCCACCTCACCGCTCGGCTGTGACGCGATCACCGTCAGCCCGTTCCTGGGCTTCGGCTCACTCGACCCCTTCGTCGACACGGCGCGCCGCTTCGATGCGGGTCTGTTCGTGCTCGCCCTGACCTCGAACAAGGAGGGACCCGAGGTGCAGCGCGCGGTCACCGAGACCGGGGAGAGCGTGGCGGCGCGGATGTTCGACCACCTGGCGGCGCTCAACCACGGTGCCGAGCCGCTCGGCTCGTTCGGGGCAGTGGTCGGCGCGACGATCGGCGACGCGGGCACCGCGCTGGGCTTCAACGGGCCGATCCTGGCGCCCGGCTTCGGTGAGCAGGGCGGTACCGCCGCCGACATCGGGCGGATCTTCGGCGACCTGCCGGTGTTGCCGTCCTCCTCGCGGAGGCTGCTGCGGCACGGCCCCGACGTGGGCGCCCTGCGCGACGCCGCGCTGGCGACCAACGCCGAGCTCCTCGAGTCCGGGCCGCGCTGAGCTATGACGCACCTGATCTTCCGCGCGTCCACGCGCCGACGGAGTGCGTCGAACCTCGGACGGGCGGTCGCGGGTGCTGTCCTCGTCGCGGGGCTGGCCGGACTGGCGGCGTGCGGTGGCTCCTCCGCCGACGCCTACTGCGGCAGCGTCAAGGACAACCAGGCCAAGCTGTCGAAGATCCTCGGCAACGGGGGAGAGGCGGCGCTGATCGACGCGCTGCCGACCTTCCGCACCCTGCAGGCGAAGGCGCCCGGCGACATCCGGCCCGACTGGGACGTCGTGGTCAAGCGGCTCTCCGCCCTGCAGGGAGCGCTCTCCGACGCCGGCATCGACCCCGACACCTACGACGCCAAGAAGCCGCCGGCCGGCGTCAGCGCCGCCCAGCAGCAGGCCGTCGCCGCGGCCGCGACCGCGCTGGGGAGCGCGGCGACGGCCACCGCACTCGATGCCGTCCAGCAGCAGGCTCGCGACGTCTGCCACACGCCGCTGTCCCTGTAGCGCCGGAGCGGACGGGGCCGCCGTTGCCGCCTCGGAGGGTTCTGACTAGATTGGCGCGGACCGCACCCCGCCCCCTCATCACGACACCATGAAGTAGGACTCTGTGGCACTTCCTCCGCTCACCCCCGAACAACGTCAGGCCGCCCTGGAGAAGGCCGCGGCCTCTCGGCGGGAGCGGGCCGAGGTCAAGAACCGGCTCAAGAGCTCGGGCGCCACCATCCTGGAGGTGATCAAGGAGGGCCAGGCCAACGACGTGGTCGGCCGGATGAAGGTCCTCGACCTCCTCCAGGCGATGCCGGGGCTGGGCAAGGTCCGTGCGCGCCAGGTGATGGAGCGGCTGGGCATCGCCGAGAGCCGCCGGGTCGCCGGTCTCGGCGCCAAGCAGATCGCCGCCCTGGGCGAGGAGTTCGCCGGGCGTGAGTGAGCCTGACCTCGCCGCGCCGCGTCCTGCCGGGAGCCGGTTGGCGGTGCTGGCCGGCCCGACGGCCGTCGGCAAGGGCACGGTGGCCGCGGCCATCCGCTCGGACCATCCGGACGTGTGGATCTCGGTCTCCGCGACCACCCGGCCGCCGCGACCGGGCGAGGTCGACGGCGTGCACTACTGGTTCGTCTCCGAGGAGGAGTTCGACCGGATGATCGCCGCCGACGAGCTGCTGGAGTGGGCGACAGTGCACAAGGTGGCCCGCTACGGCACTCCCCGCAGGCCGGTGGAGGAGGCGCTCGCGGCCGGTCGCCCGGCACTGCTGGAGATCGATCTCCAGGGCGCGCGACAGGTCCGCCGTACGCTCGACCGGATCCCCGGCGTCGAGGCGCTGTTCGTCTTCCTCGCCCCGCCGTCGTGGGAGGAGCTGGTGCGCCGGCTCGTCGGCCGCGGCACGGAGAGCGAGGCCGAGCGGGAGCGCCGGCTGGAGACGGCGAGGGTCGAGCTTGCCGCCGAGGCCGAGTTCGACGTGACCATCGTCAACCGTGAAGTTCGTGCCGCTGCGGCCGAGTTGGTAGCCTTGATGAAGCTGGGCGTGGGTGACCACGCCGGCGACCCCGATCCGAAGACCAGTGAGGCTTAACCGTGGCTGCTCCCGCAATCGACGCCCAGGGCGTGACCAACCCGTCGATCGACGACCTGCTCACGAAGACCGACAGCAAGTACAAGCTGGTCCTCTACAGCGCCAAGCGCGCCCGCCAGATCAACGCCTACTACTCCCAGCTCGGTGAGGGCCTGCTCGAGTACGTCGGTCCCCTCGTGGACACCCACGTCCAGGAGAAGCCGCTCTCGATCGCGCTGCGCGAGATCAACGACGACCTCCTCACCTGCGAGGACGTCGACCCGGCCGAGCTCGCCGCCGAGGAGTCCGCAGCTCGTGCAGCCGCGGCGGACGACCCGTTCGCCGCGAGCGAGTGAGTCGGCGCTGACCATTCACCACGCCGCGTCGGCCGCTTCCCCGTCGGGGGAGCGGCCGGACGTCGTTCAGGGGCCCGCACAGCGCGTCGTCCTGGGTGTCTCGGGTGGCATCGCCGCCTACAAGGCGGCCGAGCTGCTGCGCCGGTTCACCGAGCACGGGTACGACGTCACGGTCGTGCCGACCGCTTCGGCGTTGGAATTCGTCGGCGCCCCGACCTGGGAGGCACTCTCCGGCAAGGCGGTGGCCACCGATGTGTTCGAGAACATCACCGAGGTCCCGCACGTGCGGCTCGGGCAGAGCGCCGACCTGGTGGTCGTGGCTCCCGCCACGGCCAACACGCTGGCGCGCGCCGCGCACGGCCTCGCCGACGACCTGCTGACCAACACCCTGCTGACCGCTCGCTGTCCGGTCGTCTTCGCCCCGGCGATGCACACCGAGATGTGGGAGCACCCGGCGACCCGCGACAACGTCGCGACGCTGCGCCGTCGCGGCGCCGTGGTGATCGACCCGGCCGAGGGCCGGTTGACCGGCAAGGACACCGGCAAGGGCCGGCTTCCCGATCCGGCCGAGATCTTCGAGCTGTGCCAGGCGGTGCTTGCCCGCCGCGGTGCCAGCGACCTGGCCGGTCGGCATGTCGTGGTCAGCGCCGGTGGCACCCGGGAGTACCTGGACCCGGTGCGCTTCCTGGGCAACAGGTCCAGCGGGCTGCAGGGCTACGCGATCGCCCGGGCCGCCGCCGCTCGGGGCGCGGAGGTCACCCTCGTGGCCGCCAACGTGTCCCTGACCGATCCGGCCGGCGTGAAGGTGCTGCACGTCGAGACGACGGCACAGCTGCACGACGCGATGCTGGCGGCGGCAGCCGACGCCGACGCGGTCGTGATGGCCGCCGCGCCGGCAGACTTCCGGCCGACCGACGTATCGGAGGCGAAGATCAAGAAGGCCGCCGACGGGTCGGCCCCCACGATCGAGCTCGCCCAGAACGCCGACATCCTCAAGGAGCTGAGCCAGCATCGCGGCCGCGCCGGCCAGGTGGTCGTCGGCTTCGCCGCCGAGACCGGCGACGCGACCGGCTCGGTCCTCGAGCTCGCGCGCGCCAAGCTGGCCCGCAAGGGCTGCGACCTGCTGGTCGTCAACGACGTCAGTGGCGGTGCCGTGTTCGGCAGCGCCGAGAACGAGGCGGTCATCCTGGGCTCCGACGGCACGGCCGCGGAGGTCCCCCAGGGCAGCAAGAGCGCCCTGGCCCAGGTGATCGTGGATCACATCGTGGCACGGCTCTGACCGACGCGCTCAGAGCGACCGCTACGCTAACCGCACTCATCCGATCAAGAAACGGAGCACATTCGTGACCGGACGTCTTTTCACCTCCGAGTCCGTGACAGAGGGTCACCCGGACAAGATCGCCGACCAGATCAGCGACACAGTGCTCGACTACCTGCTCGAGCACGACCCCAAGAGCCGCGTGGCCGTCGAGACGCTGCTGACCACGGGCCTGGTGGTCGTGGCCGGCGAGGTCACCACGGCGGCGTACGCGCCGGTCGCGCAGCTGGTGCGCGAGAAGGTCCTCGAGATCGGCTACGACTCCTCGGAGAAGGGCTTCGACGGCAACTCCTGCGGCGTGCAGGTGGCGATCGGCGCCCAGTCGGCCGACATCGCCCAGGGTGTCGACACCGCCGAGGAGAACCGGCTCTCCGGCTCCGAGGACGCTCTCGACAAGCAGGGCGCCGGTGACCAGGGCCTGATGTTCGGCTACGCCTGCGACGACACCCCGGAGCTGTTCCCGCTGCCGATCAAGATCGCGCAGACCCTCGCCGAGCGGCTCACCGCTGTGCGCAAGGACGGCACGCTCGCCTACCTGCGTCCCGACGGCAAGACCCAGGTCACCATCGAGTACGACGACGACAACCGCGCCGTCCGCGTCGACACCGTCGTGCTGTCCACGCAGCACGCCGAGGACGTCACCCAGGAGCAGCTCGCCGCCGACATCAAGCAGCACGTCATCGAGCCGGTCCTCGAGCAGTTCAAGACCTCGGTGCCGTTCGACGGCTACAAGCTGCACATCAACCCCACCGGCCGCTTCGTGGTCGGCGGCCCGATGGGCGACGCCGGCCTGACCGGCCGCAAGATCATCGTCGACACCTACGGTGGGATGGCCCGCCACGGCGGCGGTGCCTTCTCCGGCAAGGACCCGTCGAAGGTCGACCGCTCCGCCGCCTACGCGATGCGTTGGGTCGCGAAGAACATCGTCGCCGCGGGCCTGGCCCGGCGCGCCGAGGTCCAGGTGGCCTACGCGATCGGCAAGGCGCACCCGGTCGGCGTGTTCATCGAGACGTTCGGGACCGAGACCGTGCCGGTGGAGAACATCCAGAAGGCGGTGCTCGAGGTCTTCGACCTGCGCCCGGGTGCGATCGTGCGCGATCTCGACCTGCTCCGGCCGATCTACGCCAAGACCGCCGCGTACGGCCACTTCGGCCGCGAGCTGCCGGAGTTCACCTGGGAGCGGACCGACCGCGCCGAGGCGCTGAAGGCCGCCGCCGGCGTCTGATCGTCTTCTGCGGACCTGCGAGTCGGCGCATCCTCGAGGCGAGGATGCGCCGATTCGCGTTCCACGGGTCGGGCGCTACTCGGCGTGGCTCAGCTGACCGGAGAGCAGGATGTCGGCCATCGCCGTGGGCCGTCCGAACAGGAAGCCCTGGGCCTCGTCGCAGCCGGCCTGGCTGAGCAGGGCGAGCTGGTCGTCGGTCTCGATGCCCTCGGCGAGCACGGCCATCCCGAAGGTGCGGCCCAGGGACAGCACCGTCTGGATCAGCTCGACCGTCTGCTGCGGCGTGCCGCTCCCGGAGAAGAACGACCTGTCGATCTTGATCCGGTCGAACGGGAAGGTCCGCAGCGCGTCCAGGGAGGAGTAGCCGACGCCGAAGTCGTCGAGCGCGACGCCGACCCCCAACGCCTTGACCTCCTCGAGCGTGCGCAGGGCGTTGTCCCGGTCGGTGAAGACGGCCGTCTCGGTCATCTCCAGCTCGAGCCGGTCGGCGGGCAGCCCGGTCTCGGCCAGCACCTCGCGCACGGTCTGTGCCAGCCCCGGCTCGCTGAGCTGGACCGCCGAGACGTTGACCGAGAGCCTGTACGGCGGCTCCCAGCGGACCGCCTCGGCGCACGCCGTGCGCAGCACCCACGCACCGATCGGCACGATGAGTCGGGTCTCCTCCGCCAGCGGGATGAAGTCGGTGGGGGAGATGACGCCCTGCTGCGGGTGCTGCCAGCGGAGCAACGCCTCGTAACCGCGGGCCTCGCCGGTCTCCACGGCCGTCTGCACCTGGTAGTGCAGGAACAGCTCGTCGCGGGCGAGCGCCTCGCGCAGGTCGGCCGACAGGCCGCGCAGCGACCGCGTCCGCCCGTCGATGGCGGCGTCGTACAGGCACACGTTGTGGAGCGGGTCGCTCTTGGCGCGGTACATCGCCAGGTCCGCGTTGTTGACCAGCGCCTCGGCGTCGTCGGCATGGTCGGGGAAGACGGCGGCGCCGATACTCGCCCGAGGCACGATCGCGTCCTTGCCGATCTGGATCGAGGGGGCGAGGACGCGGCGCAGGTTCTCGAGGAAGGCGGTCAGCTCGCGGTCGCCGTCGAGCCGGCACAGGGCGACGAACTCGTCACCGCCCATCCGCGCGATGAAGGCGCCCTCCTCGTCCTGGGTGAGCTCGGCCATCCGGGCGCCGAGCACCCGGAGCACCTCATCGCCCGCCGGGTGCCCGCGCAGGTCGTTGATCTCCTTGAAGTTGTCCACGTCGATGACGATCAAGCCGAGCCGGCCGCCCTGCTGGATGGCCCGGTCGATCTCCACCTCGAGCCGGTCGTTGAGACTGGCGCGGTTCGGGAGCCCGGTCAGGACGTCGTACATGGCCAGCCGGCGGAAGCGCTCCAGGGAAGCCGTCCGGGACCGGTCGTCGATCAGGTAGCCGACCATCCCGGCGCCGATGGTGACGAACGACATCGCGGCGATGGCCACGGCCAGGACGTACTGCGAGCTCTGATCCATCGGTGTGCCGGCTCCGGCCATCGCGCCCATGCCGGACCCGTGGTGCATGGACGCCATGCCGGTGAAGTGCATGAGGACGACGGAGGCCGCGAAGAGCAGGCACATCCGGTTCGCACCGTGGCGCGCGCCCGAGCAGGCGGCCCGCAGGGCGAGGACCGCCGGGACGATCCCGAGCGCCACCGAGAGAGCGATCAGCGCGGGGTCCCACGACATCGAGCCGGGCATGTGCATGGCGCTCATGCCGACGTAGTGCATCGCCGAGACGGCGAGGCCGACGACGGCGCCGCCGAGCGCCGGTCGTGCCGGCAGGCGCGGGGCGCCGGCGGCCAGCAGGAACCCGGCTGCGCTACCGGCGACGGCGATGAGCAGCGAGACGCCGGTCATCGTCCAGTCCAGGTCCATCTCCACGCCGGGCCGGTAGCCGAGGATGTCGACGAAGTGCGTGCACCAGATGGTCACGCCGCTGGAGAGCGCTGTGAGCAGCAACCAGGCGCCGCGCTGGTCGCCCTCGCCGTCGATCAGGCGTTGGAAGAAGCGGGAGGTGGCCCAGGCGCCCGCCAGGCACACGAGAGCCGCGACGCCGACCAGCGCTAGGCTGTGGTCGGCCACGGCGCCGTGGTTGATGGTCATCGAACGTGCCTCACGAAGAGCCCCATGGTCTGTGCCGCACCCGGGCGGGGGTTCGGCGTTGTCTCCTGTCCCCGCGGGCACAGCCTTCGGAGGCTACCATCGGCGGGTCCGGGCCGAAGCTGAATCGAGCGGTGTCGGACACCGCTGGTAGAACTGCGCGCATGACCGCCCCGGGCTCCGACGCCGATCAGCTCCTCGAGCTGCCTGGCTTCGTCCGGGACCGGGTCGCCGAGGGGCGTGCCAAGGCGCGGGCCACCAAGCAGCGCAAGGCCGCCGAGGCCCAGATCACCGAGCGGGACCCGGTCGCGCAGGTCCTGGTCGACCTGCCCCTGGCTCACCTCGACCGGCCCTTCGACTACGCGGTGCCGGTCGCGATGGACGAGCTCGCCCGTCCCGGGGTGCGGGTCAAGGTGCGGTTCGCGGGGCAGGACGTCGACGGCTACCTCCTCGCGCGGGTCGCCCACAGCGACCACCCGGGCAGGCTCGCGCCGCTGCGCCGCGTCGTCAGCGCCGAGCGGGTGCTCTCCCCGCAGGTGGCGTCGTTGACGGCGACGATCGCGGAGCGGTACGCCGGGACCCGCTCCGACGTCCTGCGCCTGGCCGTGCCGGCCCGGCACGCCACCGCCGAGCGGGAGACCTCGACGCCGGCCCCGACCGCAGCGCGCTGGGATCCGGCGGCCGCCGAGGAGGCGTGGGCCGGTCACGAGCCGGGCGGCGCCTTCCTGCGCCATCTGCGCGATGACGGCGCGCCGCGGTCGGTGTGGCACGCGGCCGCCGGCACCGACTGGCCCTTGCTGCTCGCCCAGGCCGCGGCGGCGACGCTGGCAGGCGGTCGGGGCAGCCTGCTGGTGGTGCCCGACCGCAAGGCGGTGGCGCGGCTCTCGGCGGCGTTGGGCAGGGTGCTCGGGCCCGGTCACCACGTCGCCCTCACCGCCGACGCCGGGCCCGCCGAGCGCTACCGCTCCTTCCTCGCGGTGTCTCGTGGCGCGGTGCGCGTCGTGGTCGGGACGCGCGCCGCTGCCTTCGCCCCGGTCCACGATCTCGGTCTGGTGGCGCTATGGGACGACGGTGACGACAACCATGCCGAGCAGCGGGCGCCCTACCCGCACGCCCGCGAGGTGCTGCTGCTGCGCGCGGCGCAGGAGCGGGCCGCCGCGCTGATCGGCGGTTTCGCCCTCACCGTCGAGGCCGACCAGCTCGCCCGCACCGGCTGGGCGCACCCCATCGCGCCGAGCCGCGCGCTGGCGCGTGGCCGGGCGGTGGTCGGCGTCACGGGAGCCACCGACTTCGACCTCGAGCGCGATCCGCTGGCCCGGGTCTCGCGGGTGCCGCGCGACGCCTTCGCGACCATCAAGAGCGCGCTCGAGCTCGGGCCCGTGCTGGTGCAGACGCCGCGGCGTGGCTACGCGGCAGCGCTGGCCTGCGACACCTGTCGTACGCCGGCGCGCTGCCGCGCATGCACCGGCCCGCTGCAGCTGACGGGCCCTGTCACGCCGCCGCGCTGCCGCTGGTGCGGCACCCAGGCCGACGCCTGGGCCTGCTCGACCTGCGGCGGCCACGGGCTGCGGGCCCCGATCGTGGGTGACGCCCGCACCGCCGAGGAGCTCGGCCGGGCGTTCCCCGGCGTGCGGGTCGTGACCTCCAGCGGGGATCGGGTGCTGGAGACGGTGCCCGGGCGGCCTGCGATCGTGGTGGCCACCCCCGGAGCGGAGCCGGCTGCGGAATCGGGCTACGCGGCGGTGCTGCTCCTCGACACCTGGCTCGCGCTGGGCCGGCCCGACCTGCGCACCGAGGAGGAGGCGCTGCGGCGCTGGAGCAACGCCGCCGGGCTGGTCATGCCGGCCGGCCGGGTGCTCCTGGTCGGCGATCCCGCCCACCCCGCGGTGCAGGCGCTGGTGCGCTGGGACCAGCCCGGCTTCGCCGCCCGCGAGGCCGAGCAACGCGCGTTGGCCCACCTCCCCCCGGCGAGCCGACTCGCCTCGCTGACCGGCGATCCCGGCGCTCTCGCCGATGCCCGGACGCTGCTGACCCTGCCCGAGCACGCCGAGCTGCTCGGCCCGGTGCCGGTCGACGAGCAGGAGGAGGGCGAGGAGGGGGAGCAGCGCCTGATCGTGCGGGTCCCGCGCACCGAGGGTGCCGCCCTGTCCGCGGCCCTCGGTGAGCTGCAGCGGCTGCGCTCGGCCCGGCGGCTGGAGGCCGTCCGCATCCAGGTCGACCCGCCGAGTCTGTGAGCAGGCCCGGTCCTCCCTAGACTCTCCCCATGGCCATCCAGCCCATCCGCCTCTTCGGCGATCCCGTGCTGCGCCGCCGCGCGACGGAGGTCGTCGACTTCGACAAGGAGCTGCGTCGGCTCGTCGAGGATCTCACCGAGACCATGCTCGACGCGCCGGGCGCGGGTCTGGCGGCACCTCAGATCGGCGTCGGCCTGCGCGTCTTCACCTGGTACGTCGACGGCGAGGTCGGCCACCTCGTCAACCCGCAGCTCACCCTGTCCGAGGAGTGCCAGGACGGTGGCGAGGGCTGTCTCTCGCTGCCCGGCCTGACCTACGACACCCGGCGCGCGATGCATGTCGTCGCCAACGGCTTCACCATGCACGGCGACCCGGTCACCATCGAGGGCTCCGAGCTGCTGGCCCGGGCCATCCAGCACGAGACCGACCACCTGGACGGCGTGCTGTTCATCGACCGGCTCGACGAGGCCGCGCGCAAGGCGGCGATGCGCGACATCCGCTCCTCGGAGTGGTTCGGTCTCGACCGCCCGACCGTGAAGGTCAGCCCGCATCCGATGTTCGGCACCGGACGATGACCCGCCTGGAGAGGGCCTGAGATGCGCTGTGTCTTCGCCGGCACCCCCGAGGTGGCGCTGCCGTCCCTGAACGCCCTGGCGGCCAGCGGCCACGAGCTCGTCGGCGTGGTGACCCGTCCGGATGCGCCGTCCGGCCGCGGCCGGAGGCTGGTCGCCTCGCCGGTGGCCCAGCGCGCCGAGGAGCTCGGCGTACCCGTGCTCAAACCCGACCACCCGCGCGACCCGGGCTTCCAGGAGCAGCTCCGGGCGCTGGCACCCGAGGTCTGCCCGGTGGTCGCGTACGGCGCGCTGCTGCCGCAGAGCGCCCTGGACATCCCCGAGCACGGCTGGGTGAACCTGCACTTCTCGCTGTTGCCGGCCTACCGCGGCGCGGCTCCGGTGCAGCGTGCGATCTGGGAGGGCGAGGAGATCACGGGCGCCACCACGTTCCGGATCGTCAAGGAGCTCGACGCCGGGCCGACCTTCGGCCTGATGACCCAGATGGTCCATCCCGATGACACCGCCGGGAGCTTGCTGGCGAAGCTCGCCGAGGGCGGTGCCGGACTGCTCGTGGCGACCCTCGACGGCATCGCCGAGGGAGCGCTGGTCGCCCGCGAGCAGCCGACCGACGGGATCTCCTACGCCGCCAAGATCACCCCCGAGGACGCCCGGATCACGTGGTCCCAGCCCGCGGCCGGCATCGAGCGGCAGATCCGGGCGTGCACGCCGGCGCCGGGTGCGTGGACGCTGCTCGACGGTGAGCGGTTCAAGGTCGGTCCGGTCCAGCTGACCGAGGAGGAGCTCGCGCCCGGCACGCTCGAGGTGCGCAAGAGCGAGGTGCTGGTCGGCACCGGGAGCGTCGCGGTCCGGCTGGGACTGGTCAGGCCCTTCGGCAAGAAGGAGATGGCCGCCGCTGACTGGTCGCGGGGGGCACGGGTGGGTTCGGGTGTCCGGTTCGGGGCGTGACCCGGGGCGCGGTCGGGGACGGGGCCGCCGCCCCGGTACGCCGCCGCGTGGTGGCCGCGCGCCCGTCGACCCGGCTCGGCTGGCGGCCTTCGAGGTGCTCAAGGCCGTCCGGGTGGAGGATGCCTACGCCAACCTGGTGCTGCCGCACGTGCTCGGCCGGCTCGGGCTGAGCGGGCGGGACGCGGCCTTCGCCACCGAGCTCGCGTCCGGCACCCTGCGCGGCCAGGGCACCTACGACGCCATCCTGGCCGGCTGCGTCGACCGGCCGCTGGCCAAGGTCGAGGCCAAGGTGCTCGACGCGCTGCGGCTGGGCACCCACCAGCTGCTCGCCATGCGGGTGCCCACCCACGCCGCCATCGCCACGACCGTCGACCTGGTGAAGTCGAAGGTCGGTCCCGGCGCCGGCGGCTTCGCCAACGCCGTGCTGCGCAAGGTCGCCGAGCGCTCGATGGCGGAGTGGACCGAGGGGATGGCGCTGCCGGAGCGGACGTCGCACCCAGCGTGGATGGTCGAGCTGCTGCGCGACGCGCTCGACGTCCCCGACGAGCTCGAAGCGCTGCTGGCAGCCGACAACGCGCCGCCGCGGGTCACCCTGGTCGCGCGCCCCGGACGCGCGAGCCGGGCCGAGATCGAGGGCGAGCCCACCACGTTCTCGCCGTACGGCGTGAGGCTCGCGGGCGGCTCGCCGCTCGAGGTCCCGGCGGTGGCCGAGGGCCGCGCGGGTGTGCAGGACGAGGGCTCCCAGCTGGTCGCGCTGGCCCTGGCCCAGGCGCCGGTGAAGGGTCGCGACGAGCGCTGGCTGGACCTGTGCGCCGGCCCTGGCGGCAAGGCGGCGCTGCTCGACGCGCTCGCCGCCGAGGCCGGTGCGGTGCTGATCGGCAACGAGCGGCAGCACCATCGCGCCCGGCTGGTGCGCGCCAACGGCGTCGCGCGGGTGGTGGCCGCCGACGGCATCCGTCCGCCGTTCGCGCCGGGCACGTTCGACCGGGTGCTGGTCGACGCACCGTGCAGCGGGCTCGGCGCGCTGCGGCGCCGTCCCGAGGCACGCTGGCGCCGGCGCCCCGCCGATGTCACCGAGCTCGTCCCGCTCCAGCGTGACCTGCTCCGTTCCGCGCTCGACCTGACCCGCCCCGGTGGCGTGGTCGTCTACGCGACCTGCAGCCCGGTGCTGGCCGAGACCCGTGACGTCGTCGTGGCCGTCGTGAGCGAGGACCCGGGGGTGCTGCTCGAGCCGGTGTCGGGGGCGGCCGGCGACGTACCCGATGCGCGCGGGCCGCTGCCGGGCACCGTGCAGCTCTGGCCGCACCGGCATGGGACCGACGCGATGTTCATCGCGGCGCTGCGCAAGGAGGAGTCGCGATGAGCAGCTATCCCACGTTCTTCCTCTTCGCCGTGCTGGTCGCGCTCGCCCCGGGGCCGGACACGTTCATCACCCTGCGGGTCACCGTCGCCGGCGGTCGCGAGCGCGGGCTGTGGACGGTGGCCGGCATCATCGCGGCCAACGTCGTCCTCGGTGTGCTGGCCGCGACCGGTCTCGGTGCGGTGATCCGCGACGCCCACACGCTCTTCGACGTGTTGCGCTGGTTCGGGGTGCTCTACCTGGCCTGGCTCGGCCTGCAGGCGGTGTGGGCCGGCCTGCGCGGTGACGGGGGCGGCTGGAGCTCCGGCGGCAGCGCCCGGATGGCTCCGCACGCGGCGATGCGCCAGGGGTTCGTCTCGACGTTCACCAACCCCAAGGCGCTGGCGTTCTACCTCGCCGTGCTGCCGCAGTTCGTCAGCGCCTACGCCGGCTTCGTCGAGCTGATGGCCTACGCCCTGACGTTGGCCGTCCTCGGCGCGATCTACCTGATCACCATCACCCTGGTGGCGCATGGCGCGATGACCTTCATCAGCCGGGAGCGGGTGCGCCGGGGCATCGACGCCGGTGTGGGCGTGATCATGCTCGGCTTCGCAGCGGCCCTGGCGCTGGACAACTGAGCGGGCGGTGAGTCTCGGCGTGGTCTCCGGGCCGCGCTGAGACCCACGACACCGGTGCGCTGGCTAGGCTCGCACCGTGCCGTCATCACCGCCGTCCGTCGAGATCGAGGTCGACGACCGTGTCGTCAAGGTGACGAACCCGGACCGGGTCTACTTCCCGCAAGCGCCCGGCTTCGAGGGCGGGGCGACCAAGCTCGACCTGGTCGACTACTACCTCGCGGTCGGGCCGGGCATCGTCAACGCCCTCTACGAGCGCCCCTGCATGCTGCACCGCTTCCCCAAGGGCCTGACGGGCGAGCCGGGGGAGAAGGTGCACCAGAAGCGGCTGCCTGCGGGCGCGCCCGCCTGGGTCGAGACCGTCGAGCTGTTCTTCCCGCGGTGGAAGCGCACCGCCGACGAGCTCTGCGTCACCGAGCTGGGCGCGGTGATCTGGGCGGTGCAGATGTCGACGGTGGAGTTCCACCCGTGGAACAGCCGCCGGGCCGACACCGAGAAGCCGGACGAGTGGCGGATCGATCTCGATCCCGGCCCGGCCTCGACGTACGCCGGCGTCCGCCGGGCGGCCCACGTCGCCCACGAGGTGCTCGACGACCTCGGCGCGGTCGGCTACCCCAAGACGTCGGGCAGCAAGGGGTTGCACATCTATGTCCGGATCGCGCCGGACCACGGCTTCCCCGACGTGCGCCGCGCCGCCCGGGCCTTCGCCCGCGAGGTCGAGCGCCGTGCGGGCGGCGGGGTGACGACGACGTGGTGGAAGAAGGATCGCGACCCGGCGGCGATCTTCGTGGACTGGAACCAGAACACCCGCGACCACACCATCGCCGCGGCGTACTCGGTGCGCGGCCTGCCCGACGCGCGCGTCTCCACGCCGATCCGCTGGGACGAGGTCGACGAGGCGGACCCGCGCGATTTCACCATCGCCACCGTGCCCGAGCGGTTCGCCCGGCTCGGTGACCTGCACGCCGACATCGACGACCACGTCTTCGACATCGCGCCGTTGTTGGCCTGGGCTGAGCGCGACGAGGCTTCCGGGCAGGACGCTCCCGATGAGGCCGAGGGGTGACCGGTAGGTGAAGCCGGTCCTTGGTGAGGCTCAGTTGCGGCGGATCGACGCACTTCCTCCGACGGTCGGATCTCGGGAAATCCGCGCGTTCGTCAGGGGCGACGAAAGCTGGGCAGCGGTACGCCGTCGAGCGCACGAACGCATCCGAGCCAATCGGCCCACGCGGCCGGGTCATTGGTTCGCGCCGGATCGTCGCTGGGCTCGAGGCTGACCAGCAGTTCTTGGAGGGAGACGGCGTCCGGATCGGGCTCCCGATCCATGTAAGCCACATCAGCCGGTATGCGGCGTCGTATGCCTGTGCTGGAGTCAGTTGCAAGTCGCTGTCCGCCACGCACTAAGGGTATGGGCCGGATTTGGGAATGGACCGTCATCGGCAGATCCGGGAGCGAACGGCGCCGACGGGCGGCGAGATGACGCAGGAGGGGACCGCACTCAAGAGCCCGCGCACTCCTCGAGGTCCGCTCACCGGTTGCGCGCTTCAGCGACAAGGCGCTGCTTAACGTCTTCTGTCAGTCCTTCCTCGCCCGCTTGCGCGCGGTCACCCATGAGCAAGCGCGCTTGGTCGAGTGTGTCGCGAATCTTTCTGCGAATGACTCGAGGAGGAAGGTCCGCGAGCTCCTTGCGCAAGGCGTCCGACAGATCGAGCAAGTCTTTCGGCACAACGTCGAGGATTCGCATGTTCAGCATTAGCGGAAGGGCCTCCTCAGTCTTCCGAGAGAGCCGGGAACGTGCTGGCCCGACGCCCAGGTAGTGCAGCATGAAGTCGGGACTTATAGCGGGGCTGGGCGGAGGCCGTCTGCCGAGCCGGTCTGCAAGCTCGGACGCGACTCTGAAGGCCGTGCCGTCAAGGGTAAGCCACCACGACTTAAAGCCGAACGCCGAACGCCTCTCGCCGCGCGCCTCGCGCCGCATCTGTACACCGACGTAGTTCTCGACGTCATGCCCGACGAGTAGTGCGCGGGTCCCGGCATCCATGCGGGGAAGACCAGCCTTCTCACGTCGGTCGTCCTTCCGGTCGCGCGCCTCGTGCCAGATCTCTCCGATTTGCGCGACAAGATCCTGAGGCGCCTGGTCGACGAACTCTTGAAGGGGTTGCACGTGGATGCCGAACTCCTCTTCGAGATAGTCAGCAATGTCATCGAATTGGCGTGCGTGACCGCAGAAAGTCTCCAGCCAGCTCTCGAAATCCTGTGTGCTTCTGCCGCTCAACTTGAAAACTGAGAGTAGGAAGGGCTCGGCGCCGTATGCGTCACCTCGGGACAGGGCGGAATAGTACCCGCGGGACCTCGTGACGTGCGTCGCGACTTCTTCGACGACGCCCGGCGTGACATATAAGCGAAGCCCCGCCTCACGCACTGCGTGGAGCATGAGTCCATGCGTGCGTGAGGCAGGGTCTAGCAGATCTTCCGCAAAGAGAGGAAGGACTACCGACGCATCTAGCCAGATGTCCCCCTCGGAGAAAATCTTCACCACGGCGGACTGTACGTCCGGAGTCTCACGCATGAACGCGAAGAGAGTGTATGTGTCAGCCAGGCTGCGGAGGTAGCCCCGAACGTCCTCGGGCGGATCGATCATGAGCGAAACCACCACCGCGGCCACGACGCGCGGCTCAACGAGTGTTTTGCTGGGATTCACGGCGAAGTCCGTGTAGACGATCGCTTCCACGTCCTCAAACCGAGCGAACGCATCTTGACGCTCCTTGATGACGGCTTCCGCGAAAAGTTCACCTCTATCTAGAAGCACACGTTCAAGGACGGAGCGGGACCGGATGACGGCTTCTTGAAGGCCTTCGCCAGAGAGAGCCATGCCGTCTTCCTCCGCGAAGCGAATGACCATTGCCCGAACTTCGCGGTCCAATGTGCCGTCGAGAGCCTCTACCTGGGCGAGCCGTTCGGCCAGACGCTTTCGCTCGTCCCAGGTTAAGCAGAACTCGTCGATCTTCTGATAGTGCCGGATGTACACCTTCGATAGCCGGCGAAGTGCTCCGTCTACCGCTTGATCGCGCGTTGCTGGATGCTGCCCCGGAAGCAGCTTCGCAACGTGACTTCTAACCTCGGCTCTGGTCATCCGATGCTCTGGGTCTGTGTCTCGCATCACGGATCGGACCACGGCGTCGAAGCAAACCTTCGTCAGGCCCTTGTCGCGCGTATCGTCTTGCCATTGCAGTCCGAGATAGACAAATGCGGCCTTTGCCTCAAGGTCGTCCAATGCTTGGGCTTGACGCTCGAGTGCAGTCACATTGCCCCTGCCGCCGCCCTCGAACGGTTCCATGAACTGCTCCGCTTCGGCCTGCACGGCGGCGCTTCGGTTGCGCGCTGTCAGAAACCATTCTTGATCTCTGATATCCAAGAACACCCGGTAGTCACGCCGAACGGTCTTCTTCAATTCGTTTGCAGCGGCGCCAATGACCTGGTTGGTCGCGTAGATCAGGACCGCGGCATCTGGCGTGGTGTCGTGGAGCCGCTTACATGTTTCCTTGATCTTCTGATCCCAGTCCTTCCGGAGCGAGAACTGAAGAATCACGTCGTCGTCATCGACGGGTCGGAAGAGGCGCGCGTCCATTCCTTCGTCGCCGGCTGCCGCGGCCATGGGCCGGAGGCTCGGGAACTCCTCTGCAAGGAAGACGTTCGCTAGCCGCTCGAACAGACGCCATTGGCTACCTTCGATAGAAGTCAGTGCGTGTCGAAAGCCTTCGTAGCTCGTCAATGTCCCTCCTAGACTCTGCCCGAGGTCAGTCTGGCACCAACGGTCAACGGGATGGACAAGGATTGCCGCGGTCGCGGGATACGAGCAGTGCCGCTGCCTCTCGTAAGCGCTCGTTCACCCGCCGCGGCCGTTGCGAGAGCGACATCTTAGGCGGTTCGAGGCGCAGCTGACCCCGGCAACCGGGGCGGATCGAGGCGGCTCACCCGCCCGCTGCATTCTGGGCGGACTGACATGCGCCTCGTGAACTTGTCGCGGAGCACGCCAGGCTCGCAAAGATCCGCAACCGAAGCCGAGTGAGTAGCTGCACGAGCGGCATGCCTGGACCACCCGTCGGGAACCATGGCCCGTGCCCCCACGCTCCACCTCGCAGGATGTCATCCGCCAGACCGTCCGGGACCGCTTCGGGCACCCCGATCTCCACCCCGGCCAACGAGAGGCGATCTCGGCGCTGCTGGCCGGTAGCGACGTGCTGCTGGTTGCTCCTACCGGCGCCGGGAAGTCGCTCGTCTACCAGGCCGCGGGGCTGTTGCTCGAGGGCCTGACGCTGGTGGTCTCCCCGCTGCTGGCCCTGCAGCACGACCAGCTCGAGCGACTGGAGTCGCTCGGGGTACGCGGCGGCCGGCTCAGCTCCGCCGAGGGGGAGCGCGCGCGGGCGGAGGTGCTGCGCGCCGCGGCGGCCGGCGAGCTGGACTTCGTCTTCCTCTCACCCGAGCAGCTCGCCAACGACGAGGTGCGCGAGCAGGTCGCCTCGTGGCGCCCCGGGCTCGTCGCCGTCGACGAGGCGCACTGCGTCTCGGCCTGGGGACACGACTTCCGGCCGGACTACTTCCGGCTCGGCGAGCTCATCGCCGACCTCGGCGAGCCCCGCATCGTGGCCATGACCGCCACCGCCGCGCCGCCGGTGCGCGAGGACATCGTCGAGCGACTGCGGCTGGCGCAGCCCACCACCATCGTCACCGGGTTCGCCAGGCCCGAGCTCGGGCTCGCGGTGCACCGCGTGGTCGACGAGGCCGAGCAGCGCCGTACGGTCCTCGAGCGGGTGGCAGCGCTGCCGGGCGCGGGGATCGTCTACTGCCGCACCCGCCCTGCCGCCGAGGAGTACGCCGAGGCACTCCGCGAGGCGCTCGCCGACACCGACCGGTCGGTCGCCGCCTACCACGCGGGCATGAGCGCCAAGCGTCGCGACCAGGTGCACGAGGCGTTCTCCCGGGGCACGCTCGACGTGGTCGTCGCGACCTCGGCATTCGGGATGGGCATCGACAAGCCCGACGTGCGGTTCGTGGTGCACGCGCAGGCGCCGGAGTCACCCGACACCTACTACCAGGAGGTCGGCCGGGCAGGCCGCGACGGCGAGCCGGCGATCGGGCTGCTGGTCTACCGCCCCGAGGACCTGGCGCTGGGCCGCTTCTTCTCCCCGGGCGTCCCGCGCATGCAGGATGTCCGCGCGGTGGAGGCAGCGCTGGACCGCGGCGAGGAGGCGACCGACCTGGGCCCGCGTCGTCGCCAGCGGATCCGCAACCTGCTCGATCTGGCGGCCCACAGCCATCCCGGTCGGGACCGGGTGGCGGCAGTGATCGAGCTCGCTGAGGCGCACCGCAGCCTGGAGCGCTCGCGGGTCGACATGATGCGCGGGTACGCCGAGACGCAGCGCTGCCGGATGGAGTTCCTGGTCGGCTACTTCGGGGAGGAGGTCGACGGGCGGTGCGGGACGTGTGACAACTGCCGTGCTGGGATCGCGCCGGACCCGGCGGCGCTGGCCGAGGCACCCTTCGGGGTCCAGACCCGGGTGCGGCACGAGGAGTTCGGCGCGGGCGTGGTCACCGACGTGGAGGAGGATCGGCTCACCGTGCTGTTCGACGAGGTGGGCTACCGCACCCTCTCCCTCGAGCTGGTCCTGGGCGAGCACCTGCTGGCGCCGGGGCACTAGGCTCAACGGCCGTGGGATCCCGAACCAGCCAGATCACCCCCAGCATCCTCAACGCGGACTTCGCGAACCTGGCCCAGGAGGTCGCCCGGATCGGCAGCGCCGACTGGGTGCACGTGGACGTGATGGACAACCACTTCGTCCCCAACCTGACCTTCGGCCCGACGATGGTGGAGGCGCTCAGCCGCGCCACCGCGACGCCGTTGGACGCGCACCTGATGATCGAGGATCCCGACCGCTGGGCGCCGGCGTACGCCGAGGCCGGGGCGGGCAGCGTCACCTTCCACGTCGAGGCCGCCCAGGCCCCGGTGCGGCTCGCGCGCGAGATCCGCGCCCAGGGCGCCCGGGCCAGCATGGCGCTCAAGCCGGCGACGCCGATCGAGCCCTACGAGGACCTGCTCGCCGAGCTGGACATGGTGCTGATCATGACGGTCGAGCCGGGATTCGGCGGTCAGCGGTTCCTCGACCTGTGCCTCCCCAAGATCCGCCGCGCCCGGGCGCTGATGGACAAGCACGGCCTGGAGACCTGGCTCCAGGTCGACGGTGGGGTCAGCCTGGAGACGATCGAGCGCTGCGCCGAGGCCGGGGCCGACGTGTTCGTCGCCGGGTCGGCGGTCTACTCCGCCGAGGATCCCGATGCGATGGTGCAGGCCCTGCGCGCCCGGGCGGATGCGGCCCGGTCCGCCGGTTGACCCGCGGGAATGTCGAGTGGCCGGCCGTGGTTCAATGACCGCAGACGAGTGAACAGCTCGCGTGCTCTGGGGGCGGTGAAACTCCGCACCGGCGGTGATCGGGCGCAAGCCCGGAAGTCCGCGACCCGGTCGTAGCCAACGGCCGGTTGACCAGGTGGGAATCCTGGACCGACGGTCAAAGTCCGGATGGAAAGAAGCACGCGGTCGACGCCCGCACGCCGAGTCCCTCGGCGGTGGTGGGCTCGGCCCGCCCCGGAGTCCGTGACCGGACAGGAGGGGTGGCGATGGCCGACCAGGCAGCCAGCACCGCGACGGCGACCGAGGTCGCCGCGATGCGCCGCGCCGTGGAGCTGGCGGCGCTGGGTCCGTTCAGCCCCAATCCCCGGGTCGGCTGCGTCCTGCTCGCCGACGACGGCAGCGTCGTCGCGGAGGGTCATCACCGCGGCGCCGGGACGCCTCACGCCGAGGCCGACGCGCTCGACCGCGCGGCGGAGCGTGCCCGCGGCACGACGGCCGTGGTCACCCTGGAGCCGTGCAACCACACCGGCCGGACCGGCCCGTGCGCGCAGCGCCTGGTGGCTGCCGGCGTGCGCCGGGTGGTCTTCGCCCAGTCCGACCCCAACCCAGTGGCGGCCGGGGGAGCCGCGACCCTCCGCGAGGCGGGCGTCGAGGTCGTCGCCGGTGTGCTGGCCGAGGAGTCGCGTGCGCTCAACCGGGTCTGGTCGCGCGCGCTGGAGTGGCAGCGTCCGTTCGTCACCTGGAAGTTCGCGACCACGCTCGACGGCCGCTCCGCGGCGAGTGACGGCACCTCGCGCTGGGTCTCCAGCCCCGCCGCCCGGCGTGACACCCACCGGCTGCGTGCCCGGTGCGACACCATGCTGGTCGGGACGAACACCATCGCCGTGGACGACCCGCTGCTGACCGTGCGCGACGAGGACGGTCACGCCGTGGAGAGGCAGCCGCTGCGAGCGGTGATGGGGCTGCGCGACCTGCCCGCGACCAGCCGCGTGCTCAACGCCGATGCCGAGACCGTGCTGCTTCGCACCCACGATCCCCGCGCGGCGCTGAGCCAGCTGTGGGACCGCGAGCGTCGGCACGTGTTCCTCGAGGGCGGCCCCACGCTGGCCGCCGCCTTCCTCGACGCGGGCTTCGTCGACGAGATCGTCGTCTACGTCGCGCCGATGCTGCTCGGGGCGGGCCGCCACGCCGTCGCCGACCTCGGCATCACCACCATCGGCGCAGCGCTGCGCCCCCGCGTCACCGACATCACCGTCCTCGAGCCGAACGGCGCGGATGCCGCCGCCGAGGAGCCCAACGTCCGAATCACCATGGAGATGCACTGATGTTCACCGGAATCGTCGAGGAGCTCGGCACCATCGCCGCCATCGAGGACCAGGCCAGCCCCAACGGCGATCGGGCGATCCGCCTCACCGTCGCCGCCGGGACGGTCCTGGAGGACGCCGCGCTCGGCGACTCGATCGCCGTCAACGGGTGCTGCCTCACCGTGGCAGCGCTCGGCGAGGGCACCTGGACCGCCGACGTCATGCAGGAGACGCTCGACAAGACCTCCCTGTACGGCGCCCGGCCCGGCGACCGGGTGAACCTCGAGCGGGCAGTGACGCCGCAGACCCGGCTGGGGGGCCATATCGTCCAGGGCCACGTCGACGGCGTCGGCGAGATCCTGCGGCGTACGCCCAGCGAGCACTGGGAGGTCGTCGAGGTCTCCCTGCCCGCGCACCTGAGCCGCTACCTGGTCGACAAGGGCTCGATCACCGTCGACGGGGTCAGCCTGACCGTCGTGGAGGCGGGCCGGACCGCTTTCACCGTCAGCCTGATCCCCGAGACCCTGGCTCGCACGACGCTGGGCGTCCGGCGGGTCGGCGAGCGGGTCAACCTCGAGGCCGACATCCTCGCCAAGCACGTCGAGAAGCTGTTGGAGGCACGCTCGTGAGCGTCCTGAACTGGCTCTACGATGCCCAGGTCACGATCGGCGGCCACCCGATCACGTGGCGCGAGATCATCGGCAACGCCTTCGGCTTCGCCTCCGCGATCGGCGGCCTGCGCCGCAAGGTGTGGGCCTGGCCGATCGGCATCGTCGGCAACGCGCTGCTCTTCAGCGTCTTCATCGCCGCCACCTTCCACCAGGGTGCCCAGGTGCCGCTGTTCGGCCAGGCCGGCCGCCAGGTCTTCTTCATCGTGACCAGCGTCTACGGCTGGTGGCGCTGGCGGCAGACCCGTGCCCTGCACGTCGCCACCGGCGACGAGCATGCCGTCGCCCCGCGCTGGGCGAACGCCGCCGAGCGGATCGGCTACCTCGGGGTCTGGGTCGCCGGAGTGCTGGTGTGCCAGTGGCTCTTCGCGGTGATCGGCGCCGGCTGGCCGGCGCCGCGCTGGTACTACTGGTGCGACGCCTGGATCTTCGTCGGCTCCTTCATCGCCACCTTCGCGATGGCCCGCGGCTGGGTCGACTTCTGGCTGTGCTGGATCGCCGTCGACCTGGTCGGGGTGCCGGAGCTCTGGCACTCCCACTACTACCCCTCCGCGGTCCTCTACGCCGTCTACGCGGCGCTGGTCGTCTACGGGTTCACCGTCTGGCTCCGGATCTCCCGCCAGGAGAGCGCACCGGAGGCGCACCACCGCCACATCGCAGCAGGAGAAGCAGCATGAGCGAGCAGCACACCTCGACCCCGCACCGCGACCATCAGCACGGGGGCGTCCGGCTCGACCCGGTCGAGCGAGCGATCGCCGACATCGCCGCAGGCAAGGCCGTCGTGGTCGTCGACGACGAGGGCCGCGAGAACGAGGGCGACATCATCTTCGCGGCCGCCAAGGCGACCCCCGAGCTGATGGCGTTCACGATCCGGCACTCCAGCGGCGTCATCTGCGTGCCGATGCCCGGCGAGATGCTCGACCGGCTCGAGATCCCGCTGATGACGCCGCACAACCGCGACAAGCTGCGCACGGCGTACACGATCTCGGTGGACGCGCGCGACGGGGTCTCGACCGGGATCTCGGCCGCCGACCGTGCCCACACCGCTCGAGTGCTGGCCGACTCGGCGACCGAGCCGTGGGAGCTGACCCGCCCCGGCCATGTCTTCCCGCTGCGCTACCGCGCCGGCGGGGTGCTGGTCCGTCGGGGCCACACCGAGGCGGCCGTCGACCTGGCCACGCTCGCCGGCCTGACGCCGGCCGGCGTGCTCGTCGAGGTGGTCAACGACGACGGCACGATGAAGCGCGCCCCCGAGCTCCGCGCGTTCGCCGACGAGCACGGCCTGGCCATGATCTCGATCGAGGACCTGGTCCGCTACCGGCGGCGTACCGAGGTGCTCGTCGAGCGCAAGGCGGAGACCCGGCTGCCCACCCGGTACGGCGACTTCACCGCCTTCGGCTACTCGGTCACCATCGACGGGTCCGAGCACGTGGCGCTCGTGCACGGCGACGTCGCCGCCGCCGTCGCGGCGGGTGAGCCGGTGCTGACCCGGGTGCACTCGGAGTGCCTGACCGGCGACGTCTTCGGGTCCCAGCGCTGCGACTGCGGCCCGCAGCTGGACGAGGCGCTGGCACGGATCGTGCGGGAGGGCACCGGCGTGGTCGTCTACCTGCGTGGCCACGAGGGCCGGGGGATCGGGCTGGTCGCGAAGCTGCAGGCCTACCAGCTCCAGGACGGCGGCCGTGACACCGTCGACGCCAATCTCGACCTCGGCCTGCCGGCCGACGCACGGCACTACGGTGCCGCCACCCAGATCCTGCGCGACCTGGGCGCCACCTCGGTCCGGTTGCTGACGAACAACCCCGACAAGGTCGACGATCTGGAGGACTACGGCATCCATGTCGCGGAGCGGGTGCCGTTGACACCGCACCCCAACGACCACAATCTGGCCTACCTGTTGACCAAGCGGGACAGGATGGGCCACGTGCTGCCCGACCTGGACGACCACGTCGGCGGCGAGTCGCACGAGAAGATCGAGGAGCAGGAAGCATGAGCGAGCGCAGCGAGCGAGTCAGGCACCAGGGCGCGAGTGCCTCGGGCGCGCACGGAGCGAAGCGAGGACGTGCATGAGCGGTCAGGGAGCACCCACGGCTGAGCCCATCGACTGCCACGACCTGCGCGTCGCGGTCGTGGCGGCCACCTGGCACGAGGTGGTGATGGACGGCCTGATCGCCGGCGCGCAGCGGGCGCTGGACGACCACAAGGTCGAGGCGCCGGTGGTGGTGCGCGTGCCCGGCACGTTCGAGCTGGCGGTGGTCGCGGGGGCCTTGGCCAAGGAGGGGTACGACGCGATCGTCGCCCTCGGGGTGGTGATCCGTGGCGGCACCCCGCACTTCGAGTACGTCTGCTCGGCCGCCACGGACGGGCTCAACCGGGTGGCGCTGGACCACGGGGTGCCGGTGGGCTTCGGCGTCCTGACGTGCGACACCGAGGAGCAGGCGCTGGACCGGGCCGGGCTGGACGGGTCGGCCGAGGACAAGGGCTACGAGGCGACCGCCGCCGCCCTGGCCACGGCCGTCACGCTCAAGCGGATCAAGCGGCACCTGCGGGGCTGAGTGCCGTGGCCGAGATCGTGATCGCCGGGGCCGAGCTGGTCGCGCGCGGCCCCGCTGCGGCGTTCGTGCTCACCGCCGAGCAGGTCGACCAGGTCGGCGGGGGCCGCAAGCGCTTCCCGGTCGTGCTCACCGCCGGCGGTCGGACCTGGCGCGGGTCGGTCGCCTCGATGGGTGGGGAGTTCCTGATCGGCCTGTCCAAGCAGGCTCGTGCCGAGGCCGGTCTCGCTGTCGGCGACATCGTCGACCTCACCGTGGCCACCGACGAGGCGCCCCGGGAGGTGGAGGTGCCGCCCGCGCTCGCGGAGGCGCTGGCGGCCGATGCGGTCGCCGCGGCGGCGTACGAGCGGCTCGCCTTCACCCATCGCAAGGAGTTCGCGCGGTGGGTAGGGGAGGCGAAGCGCGAGGAGACCCGGGAGCGACGGGTGCAGGAGGCGCTGGCGATGCTGCGCGAGGGCCGGACCCGGTCCTGACGGCCGCATGGCGGGTCCCAGCCCCCTGAGTCCGCCGGTCTCAGCTCACCGGTCTCAGCTCGCCGGTCTCAGCTCGCCGGTCTCAGCTCGCCGGGTAGGCCGACTGCTTGAGCAGCCGGGCGAGGTGGGCGGTGTTGGCCGCCAGCGTCACCGTCGCCTTCGCGGTGGCGTCCGGTGCGGGGGAGAGGTCCCGGTAGTCGGTCGTCTCCATCGCCTCCCCGACCCAGTAGGTGTTCGCGTTGGCCGCGATGGTGAAGCCGACGTCGTTGAGCGCCTGGAAGCACTCGGCGGCGACGTGGTGCGCGCCGTCCTCGTTGCCGACCACTGCCACCGCGGCGACCTTGCCGAAGGTGAGCAGCCGGCCCTCGTCGTCGGTCTCGGAGATCTCCGCGTCGAGGCGCTCGAGCACCATCTTGCACACCGACGCCGGCTGGCCCATCCAGATCGGCGTCGCGAGCACCAGGATGTCGGCGGCGAGCATCTTGTCGCGCAGCGCCGGCCACTCGTCGCCCTCGCCCTCGTCGGTGGTCACCCCGAAGCGGATGTCGTGGTCGACCACCCGGATGATCTCGCCGGTGACGTCGTGCTTCTCGAGCTCCTGGAGGACCTGGGCGCCGAGCAGCGAGGAGCTCGACTCCGCCGGCGTCGGCTTCAGGGTGCAGACCAGGACGAGGGCGCGCAGATCGCTCATGCCGCGATGTGCCCGACCGCGCCCCCCATCATGCCCGCGCCATCACCCCGCGCCATCACCCCGTGCAGCGCTACGTCAACGGAGGCAGCTCCTGTTCCACGCCGAGCAGAGCGCGGAACGGGTCGCCGCGCCGCTCCAGCCGCGCGAGCACCGTGCGCACCGTCCACCGGTCGGGGCGCAGGTCGGGGTCGTCGAGTTCGGTCCACGCGATCGGCACCGAGACCGGCGCCCCGGCCGCGGCCCGCGGCGAGTACGGCGCGACGAGCGTCTTGTTGATCGCGTTCTGGGTGTAGTCGAGCCGTGCCAGGCCGGCGCGCGCCTTCACCTCCCATTTCCAGCTCACCAGTTCCGGTACGACCTTGCCGACCGTGCGGGACAGCTGCTCCACCCAGGTGCGGGTGTCGTCGAAGGTGTAGCCACCCCGCACCGGGATCCAGATCTGGATCCCGCGGCGGCCGGTCACCTTGGGCCGGGCGAGCACGCCGAGGTGGTCCAGCGCGGTCCGGTGCAGCCGGGCGAGCGTGAGCAGGTCCTCCCACGAGGTCCGCTCACCGGGGTCGAGGTCGATCAGCGCGTACGTCGGCTCGTGCGGGGCCCGGGTGCGCGAGGTCCACGGATGCCATGCCAGGGCGCCGAAGTTGGCCGCCCACACCAGCGCGGCCGGCTCGTCGCAGACCAGGTAGGTGCTGGTCTCGCCCGGGTCGGCATCCGGGTTGTCCCAGCCGGTCAGCCAGCGGGGGGCGTGGGCCGGCAGCTGCTTGTGCCAGAAGCCGGGCCGGTCGGCGCCGTCGGGGTAGCGGTGCAGGTTCAGCGCCCGGCCGCGCAGGTAGGGGAGCAGCACCGGGGCGATGCGGGCGGTGTAGGCGAGCAGGTGGCGCTTCGTCGTCGCCGGTTCGTCCCGTTCAGGGGCGCCGGGGAAGAGCGCCTTGTCGAGGTTGGTCACCTTGAGCGCGCGGCCGTGCACCTCCCAGGTGCCCCCGGAGGCGGGCAACGCCTCGAGCTCGTCCAGCGCCTCGTCGGGCAGCGTGTCGGGAACCAGCCGCTCCTCGGCGCGGTGGGCCGGTGCCTCGCTCTGCCAGCGCCGGTCGGGGTCGGCGCGGACCTCCTCGTTGGTCCGGCCCGAGAGCACCGAGACGGGATGGTCCTCGGGGTCCCAGCCGTCGACGGCGTACTCGTCGCGCTTGTGCAACAGCATCCAGTTCCGGTCCTCGCCGCCGCGCCGGACGAGCACGAACCGGCCGCGCAGCTTCTCCCCGCGAACCTCGGCGTGCAGCTCACCGGCCGACACCGCGGCCGCCGGGTCGTCGGTGTGGACAGGCTCCCAGGTGCCGGTGTCCCACACGATCACGTCGCCCCCGCCGTACTCGCCGGTGGGGATCACACCCTCGAAGAGCAGGTACTCGATCGGGTGGTCCTCGACGTGCACCGCGAGCCGGCGGGCGGACGGGTCGAGGGTCGGGCCCTTCGGCACCGCCCAGCTCGCCAGGACGCCGTCGATCTCGAAGCGCAGGTCGTAGTGGAGGTGGCTGGCGCGGTGCCGCTGCACCACGAACCGGGCACCGCCCGGCGCCGGTTCCGCTCCTGCCGGCTCGGGGGTGCGCGCGAAGTCCCGCTTGCGCCGGTAGTCAGCCAGCTTGCCGTCCATGACGCGCCGGTACCCCGAGCCCGTGTGCGGCTTCCGGCGCTCGGCGCTCGGCGGTTCCTGCCCGGTCATCGACCGGCACCACGCCGCGGCGGACGGTGGTTTCCGAGCCGTGGGTGTGGTTACCTGGCCCTCGTGACAGCGTTCCTTGGCTGGCCGCTGCTGCGGCAGGTGACCGGTCGCGACAAGCTCGGTCGCGGTGCCGCCGCACAATCGGCCCGCAGCGCCTCCCTCGAGCCACGCACCGTCGAGGCGGACCGGGTGGTCGACTCGGTGTGTCCCTACTGCGCGGTGGGCTGTGCGCAGAAGGTCTTCGTCAAGGACGGCAAGGTCACCCAGATCGAGGGCGACCCGGCCAGCCCGATCTCGCGCGGGCGGCTGTGCCCGAAGGGCAGCGCCAGCAAGCAGCTGGTGACCAGTCCGACCCGGGTGAGCAAGGTCCGCTACCGGCGCCCGCACGGCACCGAGTGGGAGGACCTCGACCTCGACACCGCTGTCGACATGATCGCGGATCGGGTGATCGCCACCCGCAAGCAGTTCTGGCAGTGGGAGGACGAGGCTGGCCGCCGCGTCCGCCGCACGCTGGGCATCGCGAGCCTCGGAGGAGCGACCCTCGACAACGAGGAGAACTACCTCATGAAGAAGCTCTACACGGCCATGGGGGCGATCCAGGTCGAGAACCAGGCGCGTATTTGACACTCCTCCACGGTTCCCGGTCTGGGAACCTCGTTCGGTCGTGGTGGGGCCACCACGTTCCTGCAGGACCTCAGCAACGCTGACTGCATCCTCATCGAGGGCTCCAACATGGCCGAGGCGCACCCGGTCGGCTTCCAGTGGGTGATGGAGGCCAAGCGGCGCGGTGCCACGATCGTGCACGTCGACCCGCGGTTCACGCGGACCTCGGCCGTCTCCGACATCCACGTGCCCATCCGGGCGGGCTCCGACATCGCGTTCCTGGGTGCCCTGGTCAACCACGTGCTGAGCAACGACCTGGACTTCCGCGAGTACGTCGTGGCCTATACCAACGCGGCGAACATCATCGACGGGGACTACCAGGACACCGAGGAGCTCGACGGGATCTTCTCCGGGTGGGAGCCCGACACCGCCCAGTACGACCCGACATCGTGGTCCTACCGGCCCGACAGCCAGCACGACGTCGAGGCGGAGGAGCAGCGCGACGGCGAGGGGTACGGGGGTGCCGAGGGGCACCAGCAGTCTCACCAGGCCGCGCGCTCGGAGAGCCATGGTTCGGGTGGGGCGCCGGTGCAGTGGAAGGGCCGCCGCGACGAGACCCTGCAGGACCCGAACTGCGTCTTCCAGATCCTCAAGCGGCACTACGCCCGCTACACCCCCGAGATGGTCCAGCAGGTCTGCGGCATCGAGCCGGACCAGTTCCGGCGCGTGGCCGACGCGCTCACCCGCAACAGCGGCCGGGAGCGTACGACAGCGTTCTGCTACGCCGTCGGCTGGACGCAGCACAGCACCGGTGCCCAGATGATCCGGACCGCCTCGATCCTGCAGTTGCTGCTGGGCAACATCGGGCGCCCCGGCGGCGGGATCATGGCACTGCGCGGGCACGCCAGCATCCAGGGCTCGACCGACATCCCGACGCTGTTCAACATCCTGCCGGGCTACCTTCCGATGCCGCACGGCAGCCAGCACCAGACCCTCGACGAGTGGGTCCGCGACGACGAGGGCAAGGCCGGCTTCTGGGGCAACGTCCGCTCCTACGCGGTCAGCCTGCTGAAGTCCTACTGGGGCGACGCGGCGACGCCGGAGAACGACTTCTGCTTCGACTACCTGCCCCGGATCAGCGGCGACCACTCCAGCTACGCCACCGTCAAGGCGATGATCGAGGGCCGGTGCAAGGGCTACTTCGTGGTGGGCGAGAACCCCGCCGTCGGCTCGAGCAACGGCAAGATGCAGCGCCTCGGCCTGGCCAACCTGGACTGGCTGGTGGTCCGCGACCTGCAGATGATCGAGACCGCCACCTTCTGGAAGGACGGTCCGGAGATCGAGACCGGTGAGCTGGTCACCGAGGACATCGGCACCGAGGTCTTCTTCCTGCCGGCCGCCAGCCACGTGGAGAAGGCCGGCTCGTTCACCCAGACCCAGCGGATGCTGCAGTGGCGCGACAAGGCCGTCGAGCCGCCGGGCGATGCCAGGAGCGAGCTGGAGTTCTACTACGAGCTCGGTCAGCGGATCCGCACCAAGCTCGCTGCCCGGGCCGAGGAGCACGGCGTCGACGAGATGGACCGGCCGCTGCTCGACCTGGCGTGGGACTACCCTCGCGACGCCGAGGGCGAGATCGACGGCGCCGCAGTGCTGCGCGAGATCAACGGCACCGGGCCGGACGGGAAGGCGCTGTCCTCCTACACCGAGCTCAAGGCCGACGGCTCGACCGCCTGCGGGTGCTGGATCTACTGCGGCGTGTATGCCGACGAGGTCAACCAGGCCCGCCGCCGCAAGCCGCACTGGGAGCAGGACCAGGTCGCCTCGGAGTGGGGCTGGGTGTGGCCGGCCAACCGCCGGATCCTCTACAACCGCGCCTCGGCCGCTCCCGACGGCTCGCCGTGGAGCGAGCGCAAGCGCTACGTGTGGTGGGACGCCGAGGCCGACGGCGGCAAGGGCAAGTGGACCGGTCCCGACGTCCCGGACTACATCGTCGACCGGGCCCCCGACTACGTTCCGCCCGAGGGGGCGAAGGGACCCGACGCGATCGGCGGCCAGGACCCGTTCATCATGCAGACCGACGGCAAGGCGTGGCTCTTCGCGCCTGTCGGGCTGGCCGACGGGCCGCTGCCCACCCACTACGAGCCGGCCGAGTCGCCGGTGCGCAACCCGCTCTACGAGCAGCAGAACAACCCCACCCGGCGCAGCGTCGTCTCGCCGGCCAACCCGCTCAACCCGAGCGAGACCGAGATCTTCCCCTACGTGTTCACCACCTACCGCCTCACCGAGCACCACACCGCCGGCGGGATGAGCCGCACGCTGCCCTACCTGACCGAGCTGCAGCCCGAGCCGTTCTGCGAGGTCTCGCCCCGGCTGGCGGCCGAGCGCGGCCTGGAGCACCTGGGCTGGGCGACGATCGTCACCGCCCGGACGGCGATCGAGGCACGGGTGCTGGTGACCGAGCGGGTGCGCTCCCTGCGCCTGGGCGACCGGTTCGTCGAGCAGATCGGCCTGCCCTACCACTGGGGCGGCAGCGGCATCACGACCGGGGACTCGCCCAACGACCTGGTGAACCTGACGCTCGACCCCAACGTCTACATCCAGGACAAGGTGGGCACCTGCGACATCCGTCCGGGCCGCCGGCCGCGGGGACCGGCCCTGACGGCGTACGTCGCCGACTACCGGCGGCGTGCCGGGATCGAGGAGTCCGACTCCTCCGAAGGAGGAGCTAACCAATGAGCCTGCTGTCAGGTGTCTTCTCCGAGCGCTCGCTGTGGGGACGGCTCGACGACGTCCAGCACGAGGCCGGGTACGACGAGCACCCGCCCCGGATGGGCTTCTTCACCGACACCTCCGTCTGCATCGGCTGCAAGGCCTGCGAGGTCGCGTGCAAGGAGTGGAACGACGTCCCGGAGGACGGCTACCTGCTGACCGGGATGTCCTACGACAACACCCAGGCGCTCGGTGCCAGCACCTGGCGCCACGTCGCGTTCGTGGAGAAGACGGACAAGCCTGCGGCACCGGTCGACCTCGGCATGCCGGGCTTCGAGTTGCCCGGGCGGGCCCACCCGCACGGTGAGGACCAGGCGACCGAGTCGGGCGCCGGTGCCGTCCGGTGGCTGATGTCGTCGGACGTGTGCAAGCACTGCACGCACGCGGGCTGCCTCGACGTGTGCCCGACCGGCGCGCTGTTCCGCACCGAGTTCGGCACCGTCGTGGTGCAGCCCGACGTCTGCAACGGGTGCGGCTACTGCGTCACGGCCTGCCCCTACGGCGTGATCGACATCCGCAAGGACGACGGCCGCGCCTTCAAGTGCACGCTGTGCTACGACCGGCTCAAGGAGGGTCAGAAGCCGGCGTGCGCGCAGGCATGCCCGACCGAGTCGATCCAGTTCGGCGAGCTCAGCGAGCTGCGCGAGCGCGCCGACCACCGGCTGGCCGAGCTGCACGAGAAGGGCGTCGACGTCGCCCGGCTCTACGGGCGCGATCCCGAGGACGGCGTCGGCGGCGACGGCGCGTTCTTCCTGCTGCTCGACGAGCCCGAGGTCTACGGCCTGCCGCCGGACCCGATCGTGACCACCCGCGACATCGGCTCGATCTGGGGCCACGTCGGAGCCGCGGCCGCAGCGCTCGTGGGCATCGGGGTCGCCTCGTTCGTCGGAAGGAGGCGGTGAGCGTGCGCGAGCAGCCGATGGTGCCCGACGCGGAGTTCGAGTCGTACTACGGCCGGCCGATCCTCAAGGAACCGACCTGGAAGACGCCCGACGTACCGCTCTACCTGTTCCTCGGCGGCCTGGCCGGGTGCTCGGCGCTGCTCGCCGAGGGCGCGGCGCTGACCGGCCGTCCCGAGCTCGAGCGGGTGACCCGGCTGGCGGCCGCGACAGGTGCCGCGGCCGGCACCGTCGCGCTGGTACACGACCTCGGCCGTCCCGAGCGCTTCCTCAACATGCTGCGCGTGTTCAAGCCGACCTCCCCGCTCTCGGTCGGCTCCTTCATCCTGGCGCCGTTCGCCAGCCTCGCCGGTGCGGCAGCCGCCTCGCACGTCACCGGACTGCTGCCCCGCCTGGGCCGGCTCGCCGGTGTCGGCGCGGCCGCCTTCGGGCCGCCGCTGGCGACCTACACCGCCGCACTGGTCGCCAACACCGCCGCCCCCGCCTGGCACGAGGCGCATCGCGAGCTGCCGTTCGTCTTCGGCGGCTCGGGCGCCCAGGCGGCGGGTGGGCTGGCGATGCTGCTCGTGCCCACCGACCAGGCCGGTCCGGCGCGACGGATGGCCGTGGCCGGGGCAGCCGTGGAACTCGTCGCTGCGGAGGCGATGCTGCGTCACGGCCTGGTCTCCGAGCCGTACACGATCGGCATGCCGGGCCGGCTGATGCGGGTGGCTCGTGGCGCCACGGTGGCGGCGACAGCCGCCACGGTGCTGGCCGGAGGCCGCTCGCGGATCGTGGCGGCGCTGGCGGGGGTCTCCTACCTGACCGCCTCGCTCACCACCCGCTTCGGTGTCTTCGAGGCCGGCCGGGCCTCCACCCGGGACCCGAAGTACGTGGTGGTGCCGCAACGGGAGCGGCTCCGGCAGCGCGCGAGCGCCGAGTCGTGAGCCCCGCAGGCCCAGCCGCCGGCCTCGCTGGCATCCGTGCGTGAGACCCGCCGCGAGCAGCGGCGACGTACGGCCTAGGCTTGGGGCCCGTGAAGACGTTCGAGGAGCTGTGGGTAGAGCTCAGCGAGAAGGCCCGCACCCGCCCCGAGGGATCAGGTACGACCAAGCTCCTCGACGGCGGGGTCCATGCGGTCGGCAAGAAGCTGGTCGAGGAGGCCGCCGAGTCCTGGATGGCCGCCGAGCATGAGGGCAAGGACGCCGCCGCCCTCGAGCTCAGCCAGCTGCTGTACCACGCCCAGGTCATGATGCTCGCAGCCGGCCTGAGTCTCGACGACGTCTATGCCCACCTCTGAGGACCCGCCCATGTCATCGGCTTCATCTTCGAACGGCCTCCTGCGCATCGCGGTGCCCAACAAGGGCGCGCTGTCCCAGGCCGCCTCCGACATGCTCCGCGAGGCGGGCTACCGGCAGCGCGAGGACGCCAAGCGCCTCACGCTCATCGACGAGGAGAACGGCGTCGAGTTCTTCTACCTGCGGCCGCGCGACATCGCGCTGTACGTCGGGGAGGGCACGCTCGACGTCGGCATCACCGGTCGCGACCTGCTGCACGACTCCGGCGCCAAGGCCGAGGAGGTGCTGCCGCTCGGCTTCGGCCGCAGCCGGTTCCGGTTCGCGGGCCGGGCCGGCGACTTCACCAGCCTCGACCAGCTGGCCGGCAAGCGGATCGCCACCTCCTACACCGGTGTGGTGCGCGCGTTCCTGGCCGAGCACGGCATCGAGGCCAGCGTGACCCGGCTGGACGGCGCCGTCGAGACCAGCATCCAGCTCGGCGTCGCCGACGTGATCGCCGACGTGGTCGAGACCGGCTCGACGCTGCGGCAGGCCGGCCTGGAGCCCTTCGGGGAGACGATCCTGGAGTCCGAGGCGGTGGTGATCACGCGCAGCGAGACCATCGACTCCGCCGTGTACGAGACCTTCCTGCGTCGCATCGAGGGTGTCCTGGTGGCGCGCAGCTACGTGATGATGGACTACGACATCCGCGCCCAGGACGTGCCGGCCGCCAGCCAGCTCGCGCCGGGCCTGGAGGGGCCGACCGTCAGCCCCCTGCACCGCGAGGGTTGGGTGGCTGTCCGGGTGATGGTCCCGCGGCACGGCGCACAGAAGCTGATGGACGACCTGTGGGCCATCGGTGCGCGCGCCATCTTGTTGACAGACATCCATGCCTGCCGACTCTGACGCCGGCTCCGGCCCGGCGGCTGCCGCCCCCCGGCCGGCCCTGCCCAGGACCTGGCGCCCCTTCGGCGTCCGCGCGATGGGGATCGTCCTGGTGATCAGCCTCTACGGCCTGTGCGGCTTCTCCTGGTTCGCGTTCGACGACGAGACCAGGGCGAAGTTCACCGGCTTCGAGAAGGGCACGCTGATCTTCTTCGGCGTGCTCATCCTGGTGCTGGTGCACGCGCTGATCCGCTCCCGGGTCGAGGCGCGCCCCGAGGGCCTCGTGGTCGTCAACGGCTACCGTCGCCGTGACCTGGCCTGGGAGCAGGTGCTCGCCGTCCGCCTCCCGCCGGGGGCGCCGTGGGTCACCCTCGACCTCGCCGACGGTACGGCGGTGCCCGCCATGGGCATCCAGGCCTCGGACGGTGGCCGTGCCAAGGCGGCCGCGCGGGAGCTGCGCGCGATCGTGGCGGCCCCGCCGACCCCCTGACTCGGGCCTGCGTCCGGCCCGAGTCGGGCCTGCGTCCGGTTCGACTCGGGCCTGCGTCCGGTTCGACTCGGGCCTCAGTGCGCGCGCAGCGCCCACCGCGCGCTGAACGTCTCGCCCGGCGCCAGCACGACCAGGTCCTCACCGGAGTTGAACGCGTCCACCGGCGCCGTCATCGGCTCGATAGCGATGGAGGCGCGCGGCGGGGTGCGGTCGTCGGCGGTGTAGAGCATCAGCCAGCGGTGGTGCTCGTCCAGCCACAGCTCCACGACCCGCTCGCCCCCGTCGGGGGCGGTTGTGCTGAGCGTCACCGTGGCGCTGCCGTCGGCGGCGCGGACCAGGTCGGTGAAGCAGTCGTCCAGCGACGTCTCACCGATCACGCGCGGTTGCCGGAAGTCGTAGGCGGTGCCCGCGACGGCGCTGCGTCCCACCGGCAGCTTGCGTTCGGGGTCGGACTCCAGACGGGTCGCCGCGGGTGCGTGCAGCGTCCAGGGGTCGACCGTCGAGCCGGTGTCGAGGGTGAGGTAGGGATGCGCCCCCGACGCGTACGGCGCGTCCGAGGTGCTGCGGTTGGTCGCCGACTGGGTGACGGTGAGCCCGTCCTCGCCGAGCTCGTAGACGGCACCGAGGTCGAGGATCCACGGGTAGCCGGTCTGCGCCGGCAGCCGCAGACCCAGCTCGATCCGCGAGGACGTGCGTGCCAGGACCCGCCACGCCGACCAGCGTGCCAGGCCGTGCGAGGCGTTGTGCCGCGCGGGCTCGCTCAGTGGAAGCTGCTGGGAGGCGCCCTCGAAGGTGTACCGCCCGTCGCGGATGCGGTTGGGCCAGGGCATCAGCAGCTGACCTCGGCACGCGCTGGGCATGGTGTCCTCGGCGAAGCCGTCGATCACCCGCCGGCCGTCCTTCGCCAACGCACGCAGGGAGGCACCCGCCTCGGTGATGGTGGCGGTATAGCCCGCCGCCTCGATCTCGAACTGCTCACCAGTGGGCGCGACCATGACGGCAAGGCTATCGGCTCGGGTCCCACACCAGGTCGGCGGCCGCACGGGTGTCCTCCTTGGCGAAGAGGGCCTCCTCGTCCCGCTGCCAGGCGGCGATGAACGGCTCGGCGGCTGCCCCGTCCCGCGCGCGCCAGCGGGCGAGTCGGAGCTTCGGCGGCGCCTCCACCCAGACCAGCAGCGTGCGCACCGGCGCGTACGCCGCCAGCCCGCTGCCGACGCCCTCGAGCACGAGCAGCGGCACCGGGGTGACCGTCACCGTCTCGGCGTAGCGAGCGCGCTCCCAGTCGTAGCGCCGGTAGGTCCCCGGCTCGTCCCGCGCCAGGGGGTCGAGCAGGGTCGCCAGCTGCTCGCCGAGCCGCGGGAGGCCGGACCAGCCGTCGTACAGGTCGTCCAGGTGGATGACCGCCGCGGCCCCGCCTCCGAACGGACCCAGCGCCGCGACCCGCGCCGCGAGCGTCGTCTTGCCCGACCCCGCCGGTCCGTCGAGGCACAGCAGCCGCCCCGATCCGAGCGTGGCCGGCTCGGCGAGCAGCCGCGCGACCAGGTCGTGGACGGAGGGCTCAGAAGGCGAGCCCATGACCCCGGTAGGTCGGCGCCGCCTCCACGATCCGCTCGCCCTCGACCAGGTAGCAGGTCGGGGTGTGCTCGAACAGCTCCCCGGACTTGGCGTGCCGGAACCACACCAGGTCGCCGATCCGCAGCCGGTCGGTCGCCTCGCCGGTGAGTGGCGTCTGGACCTCACCGGCGCCCTCGAGCGGCGTGAGAGCGAGTCCGGCCGGAGCCCAGGGGACCGGCAGCCGGTCCGCACCTGCGGCGCCGGAGGCGGACAGCCCGCCGCCGTGCACCGTCACCATGCCGGCCGCCGGCCGGCGCGTCACGGGGACGGCGAAGTAGGCCGAGGGCCGCGGCGCGAAGGCCCGGTAGTGGTCGAACAGGCCCGGCACCAGCAGGCCCGAGCCCGCCGTCACCTCGGTCACGGTCGGGTCGGCCGACGAGGTCTCCAGGGAGCCCGACCCGCCGGCGTTCCAGAACTCCAGCTCGGTCAGCTCGCGCAGGCCGGCCGCGATCTCCGCGCGGCGCTGCTGCAGCTGGCCCACCGACAGCGCCTTGACCCGTCGTACGGCGAAGGAGCGGGCGCGCTGTCCCGGGACCTCGTCGGCGAGGCCGGCGACCTGGCCCTCGTAGGTCATCACGCCGACCAGTCGGAAGCCGTCGCGAGCCACGATCGTGCGCGCCAGCGCGATCACCGAGGACG
This sequence comes from Nocardioides sp. BP30, assembly GCF_029873215.1. Classification (NCBI taxonomy): domain Bacteria; kingdom Bacillati; phylum Actinomycetota; class Actinomycetes; order Propionibacteriales; family Nocardioidaceae; genus Nocardioides; species Nocardioides lacus. The sequence continues at coordinate 2,318,768 of NZ_CP123620.1, forward strand.
GCGCCAGCAGCGGCGATCGCTTCGGTCCGAGGTGCCGCCCGGCGACCTGCAGGCCGGCGTCCACGTCGATGGCGACCCGCACCGGCACCGCCAGCGAGGAGCGCACCGAGTCGATCATGTCCAGGTGCTCGACGGAGTCGACCATCAGCGTGACCCGGGAGGCGGCGTGCGGCGAACTGACCAGGCGCTCCAGCGCGGCGCGGTCGACGGTCGGATAGGCCACGACCACGTCGTCGCTGATGCCCTGCTCGACCAGCCACAGCGCCTCGGCCAGGGTGAAGCCCAGCACACCCTGGAAGCCGGGCGCTGCCAGCGCGCGCGAGATCAGCGCAGGCACGCGCAGGGACTTCGACGCCACCCGGATCGGCGTACCCCCGGCGCGTCGCGCCAGGTCCGCGGCGTTGGCGTCGAAGGCGTCGAGGTCGACGACCATCGTCGGCGTCGCCAGCGGCTCGTCGTAGGTGGCGACCGCGGTGTTGAGCCGGCCCCAGAGCCGGTTGCGGGCAGCGGCGGTGGTCGGTCCGCCCGCCGGACCGTCGGTGGCGGCGCTCACGAGATGCCGTGCTTCTTCAAGATCGCCTGGATGTCGCCGAGATCCTCGCCGAGCCCGAGGTCGGCACCGGCCGGCGCCGTGCCGCGCCGCTTGGTGCGCGAGGCCGTCGGCGCGATCGCGCGCCCGGCCGTCGGGTCCTGCCCGTCGCCGCCGGAGCGCCCGGAGATCCGGGTCGAGACGGCGATGAGCACGAACCCGATCACCGCCATCACCAGGCCGAGCCACACGGCCGGGTTCCAGACGAAGCCGACTGCCCAGTCGCTGACGGCCGTCCCGATCCGGCCGATCAGCCGCAGGGTGTGGGTGAAGTACGCCGCCAGCGGCAGCAGCGTGATGCCGGCCCACCGCACGGCCGCGGCGGGGCCGGCCTGCTTGGCGCGCATCCAGGTCACGCAGCCCGCGACGAGGGTCAGCGCGAGCGCGAGAGCGCCCCAGGCGATGTCGTCCATGACGACATCCTCCCACCCGCTGGTTGAATAGGCGCCGTGCACGACCACGACACGACCTCTGCCGACCAGCGTCGTCTCCAGGCTCCGGCCTTCCCGGACGACGACGGCGCCGCCGCCGCCCAGGTCGGCGACGCGCTCGCGGCGTACGCAGCCGATCGGGCGGCGTACCCGCAGGCCCTGGCCGCGATCGCCGAGAGCCGCCTGCTGGTCCCCGTGGTCGCGGTGCTCGGCGCCGTGGAGTACGACGCCCAGGGGCTCGCCCACGACAAGACCAGTGACATGGCCACCGTGCTGCTCACCGGCGCCGACGGGCGGCAGGCGCTGCTGGCCTTCACCAGCATGGAGACGATGGCCGCCTGGCGCGCCGACGCCCGGCCGGTCCCGGTCCCGGCGCGCGACGCGGCCCGTGCGGCCCTGCAGGAGGGGGCCGCCGCGGTGGTGGTCGACGTGGCCGGTCCGACGACGCTGGCGATCGAGGGCGAGGATCTGCGGGCGATGGCCCACGGCTGGCGGCTCACGTGGGTGGGGGAGAAGACCGCGTGGGTGGCGCCGGTCTGAATTGGCCGGCCGGGGAATGCTCGGGTAGTCTTCCGTGTTGACCGATCAGTCGACAACCGTCGGCTGATCCACAAGCGGAGACAGCAGCATCGTTTCCCACCCGCATCGACCAGCGCACCACCAGGTCGTCGGGTCCGGTCCAGGAGCAGTTCCCCGGCACGAGGCCGGAGACCTGTTTCGGGTGCGAGCCCTCTGCACGGGGCTCGCGGCGACTGGCTTCCGCTTGTAACAGCGGGAGCCTTTTTCGTTCTCGGGCCGGTGTGCACATGGTCCGAACACGCGCGAGGCCTCCGGACAGACGATCACTGGAGGACACATCAGCACCGAGCTTCGTATCAACGACCGGATCCGCGTACCCGAGGTCCGCCTCGTTGGTCCCAACGGCGAGACCGTCGGCATCGTGCCGACCGGCGACGCACTGCGCCTTGCCCAGGAGGCGGACCTCGACCTCGTCGAGATCGCCCCGATGGGCAAGCCCCCGGTCTGCAAGCTCATGGACTACGGGAAGTTCAAGTACGAGAACGCCCAGAAGGCTCGTGAGGCGCGTCGCAACCAGACGAACGTGATCATCAAGGAGATGAAGCTTCGTCCGAAGATCGACAGCCACGACTACGAGACCAAGAAGGGGCACGTCGTCCGCTTCCTCAAGGCCGGTGACAAGGTCAAGATCACCATCATGTTCCGCGGCCGCGAGCAGCACCGCCCCGAGCTGGGCTTCCGGCTGCTGCAGAAGCTGGCCGAGGACGTCCAGGAGCTCGGCTTCGTGGAGTCCTCGCCCAAGCAGGACGGCCGCAACATGGTGATGGTGCTGGGCCCGAACCGCAAGAAGGCCGACGCCAAGGTCGAGCAGCAGGCTGCCAAGGAGGAGAAGGCCGCCGAGCGCGAGGCCGACCAGGCCGCCGAGCGCGCCGAGCGCGCCGCTCACACCGGGCCGGTCGCGCAGAAGAAGGAGCGGGGTCGCTCCGAGAACCTCGACCCCGAGATCGACGCCTGAGTTTTCAGTACGAAAGAGAGAGCAGAGATGCCGAAGAACAAGAGCCACTCCGGTGCCGGCAAGCGCTTCCGCGTGACCGGTTCGGGCAAGATCCTTCGCGAGAAGGCTGGCAAGCGCCACAACCTGGAGAAGAAGGCCTCCAAGGTCACCCGCCGCATGACCGGCACCGTCGAGGTCGCCAAGAACGACGTCCCGCGCGCCAAGAAGCTGCTGGGTCTCTGATCTTTCCCCGGGCACCGCGCCGTTGAGGCCGCCCACCAGATTTCACGCAAGGAGTAAGAAATGGCACGCGTCAAGCGCGCAGTAAACGCCGCGAAGAAGCGCCGCGTCACCCTCGAGCGGGCCTCCGGCTACCGCGGTCAGCGTTCGCGCCTCTACCGCAAGGCCAAGGAGCAGGTCACCCACTCGCTGGTCTACGCCTACAACGACCGCCGCAAGAACAAGGGCAACTTCCGTCGTCTGTGGATCCAGCGCATCAACGCCGCCGCGCGTGCGCAGGGCCTGACCTACAACCGCTTCATCCAGGGCCTCGGCCTGGCCGGCGTCGAGGTCGACCGCAAGATCCTGGCCGAGCTGGCCGTCAACGACGTGGCCGCGTTCAACGCGCTCGTCGAGACCGCCAAGAACGCTCTCCCCGAGGACGTCAACGCCCCGGTCAGCGCCTGAGGCCCTGCCGCCTCATGGCCCCGCTTTCCGCGAGCAACGCTCGTGTGAAGGACGCAAGGAAGTTGAGCCGTCGCTCCGCTCGCGCGGAGCGACGGCTCTTCCTCGCTGACGGCCCCAAGGCCGTCGAGGGCGCGCTCGGCGCCGGCGTGGTGGAGGAGATCTTCGCGACGCCGGCCGCCGCCGAGCAGTACGCCGAGGTCCTCGGCGCCGCCGCCGTCACGCTGGTCGAGCAGCGAGCGATCGAGCTGCTCTCCGACTCCGTCACGCCCGCCGGTCTGGTCGCGGTGTGCCGGTTCCTCGACGTCGATTGGTCACATATCGCGGCTCGAGACGTCACCTCCGGGGGGTCGAGTGTCCCGGCGGCGCCGCGGCTGGTCGCGATCTGCGCCGACGTGCGCGATCCGGGCAACGCTGGCACCGTCATCCGCTGCGCCGACGCCGCCGGCGCCGATGCGGTGGTGCTCGCGGGCGATGCGGTCGACCTCTACAACCCCAAGACCGTCCGGGCCTCCGTCGGCTCGGCGTTCCACCTGCCGATCGTGATCGAGCGCGACCCGGTGGTCGCCGTCCGAGCGGCGCGCGCGGCCGGCCTCTCGATCCTGGCCGCCGACATGGGCGGCGAGGCGACGATCTTCGACGGTGAGGACCTGCTGGCCCGGCCCTCGGCGTGGCTGTTCGGGAACGAGGCGTGGGGCCTGCCCGCCGGCCTGGCCGCCGAGGCCGACCACGTCGTCAGCATCCCGATCTTCGGTCGGGCGGAGAGCCTCAACCTCTCGACCGCCGCCGCGCTCTGCCTCTACGCCAGCGCGCGGGTCCAGCGCGCCTGACGCGCTCGGGCGTGCCGGCCGGCGACTCGCGGCGGCTGGCTAGGGTGAGGTGGTGGACGCACAGGACCTGGCCGACAGCCTCCCCGACGGCGTGGTGCTGGCCGCTCCGGACGGTCGGGTCACCCTGATCTCAGCGCTGGCGGCCCGGATGCTCGGCGTCGATGCCGCCTGCGCCGTTGGCGCGCCGTTGGCGGAGACGATGATGCTGCGCGACGGCGAGGGCTGCAGCTGGGTCGACGTCAACGAGCCGTACGGTGGCCTCAGGTCGCGCACCGGCGTCCCGGAGCAGTCGTGGCTGCTCCCGAACGGCACCGAGGTGCTGGTCTCGGCGCGGATCGGGCCGGACCGGTCGTTGGCGATCACGCTGCGCAGCGGGCGTGGCCGGGCGCGGCTCGACCGCGAGCGCTCCGACCTGGTGGCGACCGTCGCGCACGAGCTGCGCAGTCCGCTGACGGGGGTGAAGGGCTTCGTGCAGGCGCTGCTCAATCGCTGGGACAAGCTCAACGACGAGCAGAAGAAGCTCATGCTGACCACCGTCCACGCCGACTCCGACCGCCTGTCGCGACTGATCGCCGAGCTGCTCGACGTGGCCCGGATCGACACCGGTCGGCTGCAGCTCTACCCGCGGCCGTGCGATGCCGCCACGCTGGTGGGCCGGGTGGTCGACTCGGTGCGCGCGAGCACGTCGCGCTGCATCGAGCTCAGCGCGCCCGAGCACCTTCCGGAGATCCTCGCCGACCCCGACAAGTTCACCCAGGTCGTCACCAACCTGGTCGAGAACGGCGTCCGGCACGGCGAGGGCGTCGTACGGGTCCTGCTCGAACCGACCGAGACGGGCGTCCGGTTGCTCGTCGACGACGAGGGCGAGGGCATCCCCGAGGACCTGCGCAAGCGTGTGTTCACCAAGTTCTGGAAGGGCGGCGCGCGCGGCGGCTCCGGCCTCGGCCTCTACCTCGTCGGTGGCCTGACCCGCGCCCACGGCGGCGTCGTGACGATCGCCGACGCGCCGGGCGGGGGAGCGCGGATCGTGATCGACTGGCCGGGGGAGGTCGCCACACCCTGAGGTCGACTCGGGCCTCCGTCCGGGTTCAGTCGGGCCTCCGTCCGGGTTCAGTCGGGCCTCCGTCCGGGTTCACTCGGGCCTCCGTCCGGGTTCACTCGGGCCTCCGTCCGGGTTCACTCGGGGCTGTCGAACCCCGGTCGCCCCGGCCCCGGACCCGACCCGAGCGACCGAGTCCGTCATGCGCCACCGATCTCGTCACCGACCTCGTCACCGACCTCGTCACAAACCTCGTCACCGCCCCCGCCCGCCCCGCGGGCGCCGATCGGCAGGGATCCCATTCGCCCTCCGGCGCTCGCCTTCCTAGACTTGCCCCGCACGTCACCTGCTGGGAAAGGCACCCATGTCCGGCCCGAACACCGACTACGACCCCGTGGAGGTCACTCCCTTGAAGGCCGAGGAGGTCGACGCCGCGCGCGAAGCGGCCCTCGCCGCGATCGCGGCAGCGCAGGACCTCGAAGAGCTCAAGCAGGTCCGCATCGACCACGTCGGAGACCGGTCCCCGCTGGCGCTCGCGAACCGCGAGATCGGCGCGTTGCCGCCGGCCGCGCGCAAGGAGGCCGGCCAGCGGATCGGTCAGGCCCGTGCTGCGGTCAACAAGGCGCTGGCGGAGCGACAGGCGGTCCTCGAGGCCGAGCACGAGGCACGCATCCTGGTCGAGGAGGCGGTCGACGTCACGCTGCCGACCGACCGACTGCCGGCCGGTGGACGACACCCGCTCACCACCGGCGCCGAGCTGATCGCCGACATCTTCGTGGCGATGGGCTGGGAGGTCGCCGAGGGCCCGGTGATCGAGGCCGAGTGGCTCAACTTCGACGCGCTGAACCTGGGGCCGGACCACCCGGCGCGCACGATGCAGGACACGTTCTGGACCGAGCCGGCCGAGAACCACATCGTCCTGCGCACCCACACCTCCCCGGTCCAGGCCCGCACGATGCTGGCCCGCGGCGTCTCCGTGGACGAGCCGATCTACGTGGTGTGCCCCGGACGCGTCTTCCGCACCGACGAGTACGACGCCACCCACAGCCCGATGTTCCACCAGGTCGAGGGTCTCGCCGTCGACGAGGGCATCACCATGGCCCACCTCAAGGGCACGCTGGACCACTTCGCCGGCCAGATGTTCGGCGAGGGCATCACGACCCGGTTCCGACCGTCGTACTTCCCCTTCACCGAGCCCTCCGCCGAGGTCGACCTGGTCTGCTTCGTCTGCCGCGGCATCGACTCCGAGGCCTGCCGCACCTGCCGGGGCGAGGGCTGGATCGAGTGGGGCGGTTGCGGCATCGTCAACCCGCGGGTGCTGCGTGCCTGCGGCATCGACGCCGACCGCTTCACCGGCTTCGCCTTCGGCATGGGCATCGACCGGACGCTGATGTTCCGGCACGGCCTGGAGGACCTGCGCACGCTCTTCGAGGGCGACATCCGCTTCACCACTGCTTTCGGATCGGAGATCTGATGAAGGCCCCCGTCTCCTGGATCAAGGAGTACGTCGACCTGCCCGCCGACCTCACCACCGAGGCGCTGACCGACCGGCTCACCGCACTCGGGCTCAAGCTCGAGGCGATCGAGTCCGCCGGTGCCGGCATCGAGGGCCCGCTCGTGATCGGCCGCGTGCTGACCCAGGAGAAGGAGCCGCAGAAGAACGGCAAGACCATCAACTGGTGCACCGTCGACGTCGGCGACGCCAACGGGACCGGGGAGCCGCAGGGCATCGTCTGCGGGGCGCACAACTTCGGCCCCGGCGACAAGGTCGTGGTGATCCTGCCCGGCGGCGTGCTGCCCGGTGACTTCCACATCGCCGCGCGCAAGACCTACGGTCACGTCTCGGCCGGGATGATCTGCTCGGCGGCCGAGCTCGGCCTCGGCGACGACGGCTCCCACGGCATCGTCGTCGTACCCGAGGACGGCCCCGAACCGGGCACCGACGCGCGCGCTTTCCTCGGCTTCGGCGAGGAGGTCATCGAGTTCGAGATCAACCCCGACCGTGCCTACGCGCTGAGCCTGCGCGGCGTGGCCCGCGAGGCAGCCCTCGGCTTCGATGCTCCCTACCGCGACCCGGCGCTGCGGGAGACCCCGGCCGCGAACGACGACGGCTACCCCGTGGGCATCGACGACGCGATCGGTTGCCCTGTCTTCGTGGCGCGCTCCGTCAGCGGCTTCGACCCCGCCGCGCCGACTCCCGAATGGATGGCGCGTCGTCTCGAGCAGGCCGGGATGCGGCCGATCTCGTTGGCGGTCGACGTGACCAACTACGTGATGCTCGAGACCGGTCGACCCATCCACGGCTACGACCGTGACAGGTTGCAGGGACCGCTCCGGGTCCGTCGCGCGGCCGAGGGCGAGCGCATGACGACGCTCGACGGCGTCGAGCGCACCCTCTCGGCGCTCGATCTCGTCGTCACCGACGACTCCGGCGTGATCGGGCTCGGCGGGGTGATGGGCGGTGCGACCACCGAGATGTCCGCCGCCACGACCAACGTGCTGATCGAGGCGGCCCACTGGGACGCGGTGTCGATGTTCCGGACCGGCAAGCGTCACAAGATCAGCTCGGAGGCGGGCAAGCGCAACGAGCGCGGGGTGGACCCGACGATCTGCGAGGCCGCTGCGGACCGCGTGGTCGAGCTGCTCGTCGAGCTCGGCGGCGCGACCGCCGAGCCCGGCGTCACCGTCGTCGGCGTACCGCCGCAGCCGGAGCCGATCGAGATCGGGACCGACCTGCCGGCACGGATCAGTGGCATGCCGATCCCGGCCGAGACGACGATCGCCCACCTCGAGGCGGTGGGCTGCACGGTCTCCGTCGCCGGCGACCGAGCCACGGCCACCCCGCCGCCGTGGCGACCGGACCTCACCCAGCCGCACGATCTGGTCGAGGAGGTCGTCCGGGTCGTCGGCTACGACCAGGTCCCCAGCGTGCTGCCACGCCGGGCGACCGGCCGCGGTCTGACCCGCAGCCAGCGGTTGCGCCGCCGGATCGGCCGTACGCTGGCCGGAAGCGGCCTGGTCGAGGTGGTCAGCTTCCCGTTCGTCGGCGAGTCGGCCTGGGACGCGCTCGGCCTTCCGGCCGACGACCCGCGACGCAACACCGTCGGGCTGGCCAACCCGCTGAGCAACGAGGCTCCGGCGTACACGACCACGGTGCTGCCGGGCCTGCTCGAGGCCGCCGGCCGCAACCTCGGTCGGGGCGCCGCCGGTGTCGCGCTCTTCGAGACCCAGACCGTCGCCATCCCCGCGCAGGCCGGCGCGGCGCCCATCTACGGCGTCGACCGCCGTCCCACCGAGGCCGAGCTGGACGCCCTGTTCGCTGCCATCCCGGTGCAGTGGACCGAGCTCGGCGTCGTGCTCGCGGGCGAGCACGAGCGCGCCGGTTGGTGGGGCCCGGCCCGGCCGGCCGGCTGGCCGGACGCCCTCGCCGTGGTCGACCGGCTCGCCGGGGAGCTCGGGGTCGAGATCGCCGTCGAGGCCGCGGCCGTGATGCCGTGGCACCCGGGTCGCTGCGCCAAGGTGACAGCGGGGGAGACCGTTCTCGGGTACGCCGGCGAGCTGCACCCGAACGTGTGTCGCGCCTACGGCCTGCCCGAGCGCAGCGCCGCCGTCGCGCTCGACCTGGACGGGCTGATCGCTCTCACCCCGGCCGTGACGCCGGGGCCGAGGTTCTCCACGATGCCGCTGGCGAAGGAGGATGTCGCCCTGCTGGTGGACAACACCGTCACGGTGGCCGCGGTCGAGGCGGCGCTCCGTGAGGGCGCCGGCGAGCTGTTGGAGTCGATCCGGCTCTTCGACGTCTACGTCAGCGAGCAGCTGGGCGCGGGCAAGAAGTCCCTGGCGTTCGCGCTCCGCTTCCGTGCCCCGGACCGGACGCTCACCGCCGAGGAGACGGCTGCCGCCCGCGACGCGGCGGTCGCCCGGGCCGCCGAGCTCACCGGTGCGGTGCAGCGCGCCTGAGCCGGGGGTGTGCCCCCTGGACCTGGCATGATCGCCCCGTGGTTCGACTGCGCGTCCTCGACGAGGTCACCTGGGACGGCAACCCGGTGCCGGGCGAGCGGACGCACGCGCTCCTGCGCGCCCTCGTCGACGCCGGCGGCCGGGGCCTGGGTGAGCGCGCGCTGGTCGAGGAGGTCTGGGCCGACGACGCGCCCGTGAACCCGACCAAGGCGCTGCAGGTGGTGGTCTCGCGCGCCCGGGCGGCCACAGCGGCCGAGGTCATCGAGCGCACCCCCCAGGGCTACCGGCTGACGCTCGCCCCCGCGGAGGTGGACGCCTGGTCGCTGCGCCCGGACGCGCTGCGGCTCGCCGCCGAGGGCAGGTACGCCGAGGCACTCCCGCTGCTGGACCAGCTCGTTCGGACCGAGGGCCACGGCGAGGACGAGGAGGTGGTCGAGGCGCGACTGCGCGCCATCGCCGCGGTGCAGGGGACAGCGCCGGCGCTGGAGGCCTACGAGGCCTATCGGGAGCGGGTCGCCGACCGCCTCGGCATCGATCCGGCGCCGAGCCTGCAGGATCTGCACCGCGAGCTGCTCGCCAGGGACGCGCCCGTGCGGGCCGGGCTGCGCTTCGAGGTCGACGAGATGATCGGGCGCGAGGCGGACGTGGCTGCGCTGGCGACGCTGGTGCGCAGCCACCGGGTGGTCTCGATCGTCGGAGCCGGCGGGCTGGGCAAGACCCGGCTGGCCCACCTGATGGGACGCATCGCCGAGCAACCGATCGTGCACTTCGTCGAGCTGGTCTCGGTGACCAGTGACGACGGCGTGGCGGTGGAGGTCGCCGACGCGCTCGGTGCGCGTGAGTCGGTCGCCTCGCGGCGTACGTCGCCGTTGAGCAGGGCCGACCCGATCAGCCGGATCGTCGACCTGGTGGGCACCGTCCCGGCGCTGCTCATCCTCGACAACTGCGAGCAGGTCGTGGAGGGCACCGCCGACCTGGTCTCGGCGCTGGTCGCGCGCACGCCGGCTCTGACCGTGCTCACCACCACCCGCATCCCGCTGGGACTCGCCGCGGAGCGGACCTACCTGTTGCCCGAGCTCAGCACGGCCGACGCCGCGGCGCTCTTCGTCGAGCGCGCTCAGGCCGCGCGCCCCGGAGCCGTCCTCGATCCCGAGCGCGTGCTCGCGCTGGTGAGCCGCCTGGACGGGCTGCCGCTGGCCGTCGAGCTGGCCGCCGCCAAGGTGCGGGTGATGAGCGTCCCCGAGATCGAGCGCCGGCTGGAGAACCGGTTCGCGCTGCTGCGTGGGGGCGCCCGGGACGCACCCGAGCGGCATCAGACGCTGCTGGCCGTCATCGACTGGTCGTGGAACCTGCTCTCGGAGTCCGAGCGGTTCGCGCTGCGCCGGCTGTCGGTGTTCCGTGACGGCTTCTCGCTGGAGGGCGCCAGCGCTGTCCTCGCCCCCGATGACGGGTACGGCGATGATGCCCTCGACGTGCTCATCGCGCTGGTCGAGCAGTCCCTGGTCGTGGTGGCCGAGGGTGAGACCATGCGCTATCGATTGCTGGAGACGGTGCGTGAGTTCGGCCGCATGCAGCTGGTCGACGCCGGCGACGACCTCGAGGCGAACGCCCGGCTGCGCGATTGGGCGGTGTCACTGTGCGAGGACGCCCGCCGACGGCTGTTCAGCCCCGCCCAGGTCGAGACGATGGCCCTGCTGCGCGGCGAGGAGGGCAACCTCGTGGAGAGCCTGCGCCGAGCCGTTGCCGACGAGGACGTCGCCGCCGTCGCCACGCTGCTGGCCTGCCTGTGCGGGTTCTGGTTGGTCGAGGGCGGCCACCTCAAGACCCTGAACCTGGCCCTGCCGGCGCTGCCACTTCTCGCCGGGGCGCCGATCACGCCCGGCACCGAGGACGTCCTGCGCACGGCGCTCACGAGCATCCTGATGACCGGGCGGTTCTTCCCGGGCGGGGTCGAGAGCGTCGAGACGGCGCTGCCGCGTCTTCGCGACCTCGGCACGGAGGGAGCCGACGCCCGCACGCGGGCGGCGATGCTCGGCCTCTTCGCCCTCAGCGACGCGCCCGCCGGCGGCGAGCTCGACGCGCTCGTCGCGTTGGTGGACTCCGAGGACAGCCACGTAGCCCAGTGGGCGGCGATCTGGGCCAGCTTGAACCTGGAGAACTCCGGTGACCTGCCCCGCGCCGTCGAGCTCGCCAAGCGGGCCCAGCAGCTCTCCGACCCCGACGACGGGCCGTGGTCGACGGCTCTGGTGGACGCCCACCTCGCCGGACTGATGCTGCAGGGCGGCCAGCGCGAGCCTGCCCGGGAGCATGCGGAGCGCGCGATCCCCGCGATGGCGGCTCTCGGTGCGGTGGAGGACTGGGCGCAGTCGCTGGCCACGGTCGCCCTCGTGGCGATCGCCCAGGGCAACCTGTCCGAGGCCGAGAGCATCCTGGAGGACCTGCTCGACAACGAGCGCGTCCAGTCGGTGTTGGGCGGCGGCGCCATCAGCTACCTGTGTGGACGCGCCGAGCTGCTGCTGGCGCGCGGCGATGCCGAGGAGGGGCTGGCGGCGTACCGCGCGGCGGTGGTCCGGTTGAACGCCATCGACCTGCCCGAGTTCAGCCGCGGTGGCAGCTTCGCTCCCTGGGTGCTGTTCCCCGAGGCCGCCTCGCTCGCCGCCGCGTGCCGCCTCGGCCGCCACGACGAGTCGGGCGCCGCGCGGGAGGAGCTGCTGCGCAAGGCGATCCTGGTGCTGACCGAGGCGGACGAGTTCCTCGACTACCCGATCATGGGCTCGGTGCTGTTCGCGCTCGCGTCCTGGGAGCTCACCGGCGGCGACGCCCAGGCGGGCCGGCGCCTGCTGGAACTGGCCGCTGCCTTCAGCTTCAACCGGATGCTGCCCAGCCTCGACCCGGACTGGCTCCTGGCGATCCTCGGCTCACCGGTGGCCGCCGCCGACGTACCGCGCGAGCGGCTGCGCGAGGAGGCTCTCGCCTTCCTCACGCAGCCGCGCTGAGCACTGTCTCGAGCTCACACCTTGCGGCTGTAGGACCGGATCGCGAGCGGCGCGAAGACGGCAACGATGAGGACGCAGCCGAGAAGTGCCCACAGCACGTTCACGGTCATCGCTCCCTCGTTCATCAGGTCGCGGATCGCGTTGATCACCAGGGTGACCGGATTGACGTTGACGAAGTGCTCGAGCCAGCCGGGCATCGTGCGCTGGCTGACGAAGGCGTTGGAGAGGAACGTCAGCGGGAACATGATCATCATGCCGATGCCCTGTACGGCCTGCGCCGAGCGGGCGATGGTGCCCAGCCAGGCGAAGATCCACGACAGCGACCAGCCGGCGAAGACCACCAGCAGCCAGCCCGCGAGGACGCCGCCGACGCCGCCACCGGGCCGGTAGCCCATCGCGAACCCGGTGGCGAGGGTGAGCGTCGCGGCGATGCCGTAGCGCAGGACGTCGGCCAGCATCGGACCGGCCAGCGGCGCGATCCGCGAGATGGGCAGGGACCGGAAGCGGTCGAAGACGCCCTTCTCCATGTCCTCTCGCATCTGGGTGCCGGTGGCCATGCAGGCCGTCAGCGATGTCTGGGCCAGCACGCCGGTGATGATCGTGGGCAGGTAGGCCTTCACCCCGCCGGCGAGAGCACCGCCGAAGATGAAGGCGAACATCGCCGTGAACAGCAACGGCTGGATGATCACGTCGAAGAACTGCTCGGGATTGCGGCGCATCTTCTTCAGCGCGCGCCACGCCATCGTCACGGTCTGGGACATCGTCTCGCGCGGGGTGGGCCGCACGGTCAGCCGCCGCTTGGCGGCGTCGATGCGGTGTTCGACGGTCAGGGCGCTCATCGGGCGGCCTCCTCGGACTCGTGCTCGGACTCGTGCTCCGACGCATGCTCGGAGGCATGGGGCTGGGACGTGTCGTGCCCGGTCAGGGCCAGGAAGACCTCGTCGAGGGTGGGCTGCTGCACGGACGCGGTGGTGATCGACAGCCCGGCCTGCCGCAGCGCGATCAGCACGTCGGCGGCCTGGTTGGCGTCCGGCAGCGGCACGTTGAGACCACCGGCCTCAGGCGTGAGCACCGGGCTGCTGCCGGTGACCCGCTTGACGAGCAGCGCCGCCTCCTCGATCTGCGACCTCTCGCTGAGCCGCAGCTGCAGGGTGGACTCGCCGACGCTCGTCTTGAGCTCCGAGGGCGTGCCCTCGGCGACCTTCAGGCCTCGATCGATGACAGCGATTCGATCGGCGAGCTGGTCGGCCTCGTCGAGGTACTGCGTCGTCAGCAGGATCGTCGACCCCTGGGCCACCAGGTCGCGGATGGTGCCCCACATCTGGCTGCGGGTGCGCGGGTCCAGGCCCGTGGTGGGCTCGTCGAGGAAGATCAGCGGGGGAGAGCTGATCAGTGACGCGCCCAGGTCCAGGCGGCGGCGCATGCCGCCGGAGTAGTCCTTGATCTGCTTGCCGGCCGCCTCGGTCAGGCCGAACCGGTCGAGCAGGTCGTCGGCCAGCGTCCTCGCCTGTCGGGCGGAGCGGCCGTGCAACCGGGCGAAGAGCCAGAGGTTCTCCGCGCCGGTCAGGTTCTCGTCCACCGAGGCGTACTGCCCGGTCACGCCGACGAGCTGGCGGATCTGGTGCGGCGAGGAAGCGACGTCCACGCCGAAGATGGAGGCCCGCCCGCCGTCGATGGGCAGCAGCGTCGCGAGCATGGACAGGGTGGTGGTCTTGCCGGCACCGTTGGGTCCCAGGACGCCGAAGACCTCGCCGGGCTGGACGGCCAGATCGACGCCGCCGACGGCGGTGAAGTCACCGAAGCGCTTCACCAGTCCGCTCGCGTCGACTGCCAGGTCTGAAGTGGTCATGGCACTAGCCTGGGATGCGACGGTTTCACACCGCTTTCAGTGCATCGCGATGCGGTTTCATGCATGACTGTGTATAGTCATGCACATGAGTGCGGTGCGGGTGGCGGTAGCGGGCGCGAGCGGGTACGCCGGGGGCGAGATCCTCCGTCTGCTCTGCGCCCACCCCGAGGTGGAGATCGGCGCCCTGACCGGCGCGTCGAACGCCGGCCAGCGGCTCGGCTCGCTGCAGCCGCACCTGCTCCCGTTGGCCGACCGGCTGGTCGAGGAGACGACGATCGAGGCGCTCAGCGGCCATGACGTCGTCTTCCTGGCGCTGCCGCACGGACAGTCCGGAGCGATCGCCGCCGCCCTTCCCGAGGGCACGGTCGTGATCGACTGCGGCGCCGACTACCGGCTCGCCGACGCGAGCCTGTGGGAGAGGTTCTACGGCTCGCCCCACGCCGGGACCTGGCCCTACGGGCTGCCCGAGCTCCCGGGGCAGCGGGCGAAGCTGGCCGGTGCCACGAAGATCGCCGTCCCGGGCTGCTATCCCACGGTGTCCACGCTGACCCTGGCGCCGGCCATCGAGGCCGGCCTGGTCGAGCCCGACGTCGTCGTCGTGGCCGCCTCCGGCACCTCCGGCGCCGGCAAGTCCGCCAAGACGCACCTGCTCGGCAGCGAGGTGATGGGCTCGGTGACCGCGTACGGCGTCGGTGGCGTCCACCGGCACACCCCGGAGATCATCCAGAACCTCTCCGGCCTCACCGAGGAGCGGGTCACCGTCAGCTTCACCCCGCTGCTGGTCCCGATGCCACGCGGCATCCTGGCCACCTGCACCGCCCGGACCCGGCCCGGTGTCACGGCCGAGGAGATCCGCGCCGCCTACGAGAAGGCGTACGCCGACGAGCAGTTCGTCCACCTGCTGCCCGAGGGCATCTGGCCGCAGACCCAGTCGGTGGCGGGCTCCAACGCCGTACACCTGCAGGTGACGGTCGACGAGGCGGCCGGCCGGCTCGTCGCCGTCGGCGCCATCGACAACCTCACCAAGGGCACCGGCGGTGCCGCCGTGCAGTGCATGAACCTCGCCCTCGGCCTGGACGAGGCCACCGGCCTGAGCACGATCGGCCTGGCACCGTGACCGCGTCGTACGCGCTGGAGCGCTTCCCCGAGACGCTCGCCGTCGTCCGGCTGGGGCCGGGTGCGGTGATCCCGGCGTGGGCCGAGTCCTCCTCGATCTTCTCCATCACCGCGACGGCGACCGAGACGAGTCTGGTCTGCGCCGCCCGCTCCGTGCCCACCAAGTCGGTCCACCAGCGGCCCTTCACCGCGTTCGCCGTCAAGGGCCCCCTGGACTTCGCCCTGACCGGGGTCCTCGTCGCGCTGCTGACGCCGCTGGCCGAGCAGGGGATCAGCGTCTTCACCCTCTCCACCTACGACACCGACTGGATCCTGGTACGGACCGGCGACGCGGACCGCGCTGTGGAGGCGTGGCGAGGTTCGGGGCACGAGGTCGGCGACGCCGTCCCCGTGACCCCGCCCCGCCAGCAGCAACAGCAGCAGTCGTCCCCGTCGAAGAAGAAGGTCAAGAAGTGAGCGTGACCCACCCGAGAGGGTTCCTGGCGGCCGGTGTCGCCGCCGGGCTGAAGTCCACCGGCAAGCCGGACGTCGCCCTGGTCGTCAACCAGGGCCCCTCGTACGCCTCGGCGAGCGTGTTCACCAGCAACCGCTGCAAGGCCAACCCGGTGCTGTGGAGCCAGGAGGTCGTCAAGGACGGGGTCGTCAAGGCGGTCGTGCTCAACTCCGGTGGGGCCAACTGCTACACCGGTGCCGAGGGCTTCCAGACCACCCACCAGACCGCCGAGCGCGTCGCCGAGCACGTCGGCATCGGCGCCGGCGACGTGGTCGTCTGCTCCACGGGGCTGATCGGACTGCTCACCCTCCGCGAGCACCTGCTCGCCGGCGTCGACGCGGCCGCGCAGGCGCTGGCCGCCGACGGTGGTCAGGCTGCCGCCGAGGCCATCATGACCACCGACACCGTCGCCAAGCAGGTCGTGGTGGCAGGCGAAGGGTGGTCGATCGGCGGCATGGCCAAGGGCGCCGGCATGCTGGCGCCCGCGCTGGCCACCATGCTCGTGGTCCTCACCACCGACGCGGACCTCCCGGCCGACGAGCTCGACCAGGCGCTGCGCGCCGCCACCCGGGTCAGCTTCGACCGGCTCGACTCCGACGGCTGCATGTCCACCAACGACACCGTGACGCTGCTGGCCAGTGGCGCCAGTGGCGTGCGCCCCGGCATCGAGGAGTTCACGGCCAAGCTCTCCGAGGCGTGCCGGGACCTCGCGCTCCAGCTTCTCGCCGACGCCGAGGGCGCCGACCACTCCATCGCGATCACCACGCTCAACGCCGCCTCCGAGGAGGACGCCGTCGAGGTCTCCCGCTCGGTGGCCCGCAGCAACCTGTTCAAGGCGGCGATCTTCGGCAAGGACCCCAACTGGGGTCGCATCCTGGCCTCGGTGGGCACCACCGCCGCCGCCTTCGACCCCGCCGACCTCGACGTCGCGCTGAACGGCGTCTGGGTCTGCCGCGCGTCCACGCCGGCCGAGGACCCCGCCGTCATCAGTCTCGAGGAGCGGGAGGTCACCGTCACCATCGACCTCAAGTCAGGTGACGCCTCGGCGACGGTGTGGACCAACGACCTCACCCACGCCTACGTGCACGAGAACAGCGCCTACAGCTCATGAGCGAACACAACCTGCCCACCAAGGTGGTCTTCACCCCTGACGAGTCGCGGGAGAAGGCCGTCACGCTCGCCGCGGCGCTGCCGTGGCTGAAGAAGTACAACGGCAAGATCATCGTGATCAAGTACGGCGGCAACGCCATGATCGACGAGCGCCTCAAGGAGGCCTTCGCCGAGGACATCGCCTTCCTGCGGCTGGCCGGGTTCAAGCCGGTCGTGGTGCACGGCGGAGGACCGCAGATCTCCCGCATGCTCGACCGGCTCGGCATCCAGTCCGAGTTCCGCGGCGGCCTGCGGGTGACCACGCCCGAGGCGATGGACGTGGTGCGGATGGTCCTGGTCGGGCAGGTCCAGCGCGAGCTCGTCGGCCTGCTCAACCAGCACGGCCCGCTCGCCGTCGGGCTCTCCGGCGAGGACGCCGGCCTGTTCACCGCCGTCCCGGCCCACACCGTCGTCGACGGTGAGGAGGTCGACCTGGGCCTCGTGGGCGAGGTCAGCGACGTGCGGCCCGACGCCGTGCTCGACCTGATCGAGGCCGGCCGGATCCCGGTCATCTCCAGCGTCGCCCCCGACGGCTCGGGCCAGGCCCACAACGTCAACGCCGACACCGCCGCGGCGGCCCTCGCGGTCGCCCTGGGCGCCGAGAAGCTGCTCGTGCTGACCGACGTGGAAGGTCTCTACCGCGACTACGGCAACTCCGATGAGGTCATCGGTGAGATCAGCCCCGAGGCGCTGGCCGAGCTGATGCCCTCGCTGGCCAGCGGCATGGTGCCCAAGATGAGCGCCTGCCTGCAGGCCATCCGCGGGGGCGTCCCTCGCGCCACTGTCGTCGACGGTCGCGAGCAGCACGCCGTCCTGCTCGAGATCTTCACCGACGACGGCATCGGCACCCAGGTGCTTCCCGGCGTCGAGACCAAGATCAGGAAGGCACGGGCATGACCGCCACCAGCCAGCAGACCGGCCAGCAGACCAGCCAGCAGCGCTACCAGCACGCGTTGATGAACACCTTCGGCGCACCCAAGCTCGTGCTGACCCGCGGCCGGGGAGCCAGGGTCTGGGACGAGGACGGCAACGAGTACGTCGACCTCCTCGGCGGGATCGCCGTCAACGCCCTCGGCCATGCCCACCCGGCGCTGGTCGAGGCGGTCACGGCGCAGCTCTCCACGCTCGGTCACATCTCGAACTTCTTCGCCTCCGGCCCGCAGATCCAGCTGGCCGAGAAGCTGCTCTCGCTCCTCGGGGCGGAGGGCAAGGTCTTCTTCACCAACTCCGGCACCGAGGCCAACGAAGCCGCCTTCAAGCTCACCCGCCGCACCGGTCGCACCCACCTCGTCGCCATGCGGAACTCCTTCCACGGCCGCACGATGGGTGCCCTGGCGCTGACCTCCAAGGAGGCCTATCGCGCGCCGTTCGAGCCGTTGCCCGGCGAGGTCACGTTCGTCGAGTACGGCGATGCGGACGCGCTGGCGGCCGCCGTCACGGACCGCACCGCCGCGATCGTGATCGAGCCGCTGCAGGGCGAGGCCGGTGTGGTGGTGCCGCCGGCGGGCTTCCTGGCTCGGGCGCGGGAGATCGCCGACGAGCACGGTGCCCTGCTGTGGTTCGACGAGGTGCAGACCGGGATGGGCCGCACAGGAGCGTGGTTCGCGCACCTGTCGGCGGGCGTCAGGCCCGATGTCATCACCCTCGCGAAGGGGCTCGGCGGCGGCTTCCCGATCGGCGCCTGCCTCGGTCTCGGCGCCGCGGCGGACCTGCTCCAGCCCGGCAACCACGGCACCACGTTCGGCGGCAACCCGCCGGCGTGCGCTGCCGCTCTCGCCGTCATCGGGACCATCGAGAACGAGGGCCTGCTCGAGCGGGCCGCCGTGCTCGGCCGGAGGCTGCGCGAGGGTCTCGCCGCCGACCCGCGGGTCGGCGAGGTCACCGGGGAGGGGCTGCTGATCGGGGTGGTGACCGATCTGGACACCGCAGCGATCGCCACGGCCGCGCTCGACCGGGGCTTCATTCTCAACAACGCCACGCCCCAGCGGGTGCGGCTGGCACCGCCGCTCGTCCTCACCGACGAGGACGTGGACGCCTTCCTCGGCGCCTGGCCGGCCATCCTCGACGCCGCGGAGGGGCACGCGTGAGCGCCCCGACGAGTCCCGTCCGTTCGTTCCTGCGCGACGACGACCTCAGCCCTGCCGAGCAGGCGCACGTCCTCGGTCTGGCCGCCACGCTGAAGGCAGCGCCGTACGACCATCGGCCGCTGGCCGGCCCGCGCACCGTCGCGACGATCTACGACAAGCCGACGCTGCGCACCCAGTCCTCCTTTTCCGCCGGCATCGCCGAGCTCGGCGGTCACCCGATGCTCGTCGACGGTGGCCTCGCCGGGATCGGTGTGCGGGAGTCGGTCGCCGACGTGGCGCGGGTGCTCGGCCGCCAGGCGAGCGTCATCGTGTGGCGCACGTTCGCCCAGGCGAAGCTGGAGGAGATGGCAGCGTACGCCGCCGTGCCGGTCGTCAACGCGCTGACCGACGAGTTCCACCCCTGCCAGCTGCTGGCCGACCTGCTCACCATCCGCGAGCACAAGGGCACGCTCGCCGGGCTCACGGTCGTCTTCCTCGGCGACGCGGCCTGCAACATGGGCAACTCCTGGGCGCTCGCGGGGGTCACGGCAGGGATGCACGTGCGCTTCGGTGCTCCGGAGGGCTACACCCCCGATGCGGAGGTCCTGGCGACCGCTGCCACGATCGGCGCGCAGACCGGCGGTTCCGTGGAGCTGCACGCTGATCCGGCACGCGCTGTCGCGGAAGCCGACGTGCTCGTGACCGACACCTGGGTGAGCATGGGCAAGGAGGACGAGGCGGCGCAGCGGGTGGCGGTGTTCTCGGCCTATGCGCTGACCGCCGACCTGGTCGCACAGGCCAAGGACGACGCCATCGTGATGCACTGCCTGCCGGCCTACCGGGGCAAGGAGATCGACGCCGAGGTGATCGACGGTCCGCAGAGCGTCGTCTGGGACGAGGCCGAGAATCGGCGGCACGCCCAGAAGGCGATCTTGACCTTCCTGGCCGAGGAGAGCGGCCTGTCCGCCCAGCGTGTCGAGGCGCCCGGATCGTCGCGATGAGCGAGCAGGCCACCCGTCCGGCGACGAAGAACGCTCGTCACCAGTTGATCGTGGACCTGGTCTCGAGCCACGAGATCCGCTCGCAGACCGAGCTCGCCGATCTGCTCGCGGGCAACGGGGTCAGGGTCACGCAGGCGACCCTCTCGCGCGACCTGGTCGAGCTGGAGGCGGTCAAGGTGCGGGCGGCCTCCGGAGTGCTGGTCTACGCGGTGCCGGGTGAGGGCGGCGATCGCCGGCCCGTCAGCGCGGGGGAGTCCGGTGCAGCGCGTTCCCGGCTGGCCCGGCTGTGCGGCGAGCTGCTCGTCAGCGTCGAGGCCAGCGCGAATCTGGTCGTCCTGCGCACGCCGCCGGGTGCGGCCCAGTTCCTGGCGAGTGCGTTCGACAAGGCGGAGCTACCCGACATCCTCGGCACGATCGCCGGCGACGACACCGTGCTGGTCATCGGTCGCGACCCGCAGGGCGGCGAGGACCTGGTCCGCAGGTTCCTCGCGCTGGCACAGCACACCTGGTCGGCCGGCGAGGAGCCGTCCGACCACCTCCGCACCGATCACCACGATCACGACGGTCACCACCGTCAGCACAACACAGAACACTCGGAAGAGGAGCAATGAGCAAGGTCCTGACCTCCCTGCCCGTCGGCGAGCGCGTCGGCATCGCGTTCTCCGGAGGCCTCGACACCTCGGTCGCGGTCGCCTGGATGCGCTCGAAGGGTGCGATCCCGTGCACCTACACCGCCGACATCGGGCAGTACGACGAGCCCGACATCTCCGGTGTCCCCGATCGCGCCCAGCAGTACGGCGCCGAGATCGCCCGAGCCGTCGACATCAAGCCGCAGCTGGTGGAGGAGGGACTGGCCGCGCTCGCGTGCGGCGCCTTCCACATCCGCTCCGGTGCGCGGGCCTACTTCAACACCACGCCGCTGGGCCGTGCGGTGACCGGCACGATGCTGGTCCGCGCCATGCAGGCCGACGAGGTCAACATCTGGGGTGACGGGTCGACGTACAAGGGCAACGACATCGAGCGCTTCTACCGCTACGGCCTGATGGCCAACCCCGAGCTGCGGATCTACAAGCCGTGGCTGGACGCCGACTTCGTCGCCGAGCTCGGCGGCCGTCACGAGATGAGCGAGTGGCTCCTCGCCAACGGGCTGCCCTACCGGGACTCCACCGAGAAGGCGTACTCCACCGACGCGAACATCTGGGGCGCGACCCACGAGGCCAAGACGCTGGAGCACCTCGACGTCTCGCTGGAGACCGTCGAGCCGATCATGGGCGTGAAGTTCTGGGACCAGGGCGTCGCGATCGAGACCGAGGACGTCGCCGTCAGCTTCGAGGCCGGGCGCCCGGTGGCGATCAACGGTAAGCGGTACGACGGGGCCGGCGGGGCGGTAGCCCTCGTCCTCGAGGCGAACGCGATCGGTGGCCGGCACGGCCTGGGCATGTCCGACCAGATCGAGAACCGGATCATCGAGGCGAAGTCGCGCGGCATCTACGAGGCGCCGGGGATGGCGCTGCTGTTCGCGGCGTACGAGCGGCTGCTCAACGCCGTGCACAACGAGGACACGCTGGCGAACTACCACACCGAGGGCCGCAAGCTCGGCCGGCTGCTGTACGAGGGTCGCTGGCTGGACCCGCAGGCACTGATGTTGCGCGAGTCGATCCAGCGTTGGATCGCCTCGCTGGTGACCGGGACCGTCACGCTCCGGCTGCGGCGCGGCGACGACTACACGATCCTGCGCACCGAGGGCTCGAACTTCTCCTACCACCCCGAGAAGCTGTCGATGGAGCGCGTCGAGAACGCCGCGTTCGGCCCGACCGACCGGATCGGTCAGCTCACCATGCGCAACCTGGACATCGCCGACTCGCGCGCGAAGCTGGAGCTCTACGCCAGCCAGCCGCTCGACCAGGGCACGGTGCTGGTGGAGAACGGCACGCTCTTCGGTGAGCTCCCGGCCGGCGGCTTCGACCAGATCGCCGCGAACGGCGAGGTCGACGCGGAGGCCGAGGCAGTGCTGGACGAGGTCGCCATGGAGTCCGGGACCGACTGATGACCGACGAGACGACGCCCGCCTCGACGCCCGCCTCGACGACGGGGGAGGGCAAGCTGTGGGGCGGCCGGTTCGCCGGCGGTCCCAGCCCGGAGCTGGAGAGGCTCTCCCGCTCGACGCACTTCGACTGGCGCCTCGGTCTGTACGACCTGGCCGGCTCGCACGCGCACGCGAAGGCGCTGGGCGCGGCGGGCCTGCTGAGCGCCGAGGAGGAGCTCGAGCTGCACCGCGGCCTCGACGTACTCGCCGCGCGCTGGAGCTCGGGCGAGCTGCGCCCGGCCGAGTCCGACGAGGACGTGCACGGCGCACTGGAGCGTCTGCTGATCGAGGAGGTCGGTGCCGAGGTCGGCGGCAAGCTGCGGGCGGGCCGCTCCCGCAACGATCAGATCGCCACGCTGTTCCGGTCCTACCTGCTCGACCACGGGCGGGTCGTCGGCGGGCTGGTGCTCGACCTGGTCGAGGCGCTCGCCGGGCAGGCGGAGTCCCACCTCGGGGCGATCATGCCGGGACGCACGCATCTCCAGCACGCGCAGCCGGTCCTGCTGTCCCACCACCTGCTCGCGCACGCCTGGGCGATGCTGCGCGACGTCGACCGGCTCGCCGACTGGCGAGCCCGGGTGGAGAGCGACTCGCCGTACGGCTCGGGCGCGCTCGCGGGCCAGAGCCTGGGCCTGGATCCGGAGCTGGTGGCTCGCGAGCTCGGCTTCACCGGATCGACGGCCAACTCGATCGACGGCACCGCCTCGCGCGACTTCGTGGCGGAGTTCGCCTTCGTCTGCGCCCAGATCGGCGTGGACGTGAGCCGGATCGCCGAGGAGGTGATCCTGTGGGCGACCAAGGAGTTCGACTTCGTCACGCTGCACGACTCGTGGTCCACCGGCTCCTCGATCATGCCGCAGAAGAAGAACCCGGACATCTCCGAGCTCGCCCGCGGCAAGGCGGGCCGACTCATCGGCAACCTCACCGGGCTGCTGGCCACGCTGAAGGCGCTACCGCTGGCGTACAACCGGGATCTGCAGGAGGACAAGGAGCCGGTCTTCGACTCCGTCGACACCCTCGAGGTGCTGCTGCCGGCGTTCACCGGCCAGATCGCCACCCTGGTCTACAACACGGCGCGGATGGCGGAGCTGGCACCGCAGGGGTTCTCGCTGGCGACCGACATCGCGGAGTGGCTGGTGCGGGAGGGGACGCCGTTCCGGATCGCGCACGAGCTCGCCGGTGCGTGCGTACGAGCCGCCGAGGCCAAGGGGACCGAGCTCGACGGCCTCACCGACGAGGAGTTCGCAGCGATCTCTCCGGCGCTCACCCCGCAGGTGCGGCTGGTGTTGACGGCACAGGGCTCGGTCGCCTCCCGGAACGGACGCGGGGGCACCGCCCCCGAGCGCGTCGCCGAGCAGCTCGTCGAGCTGCGGGCCTGCGCTGCGGCATATCGCGGAGGGCTGGGCTGAGCGGGCCGGGGATGTCGCTCGAGGAGGCGTTGGACGGGCCGGCCGAGTCGGTCGCGCCACGTCTCCTCGGTGCGCTCCTCACGCACGCAGGGGTGACGGTGCGCCTGACGGAGGTGGAGGCGTATGCCGGAGCCCTCGACCCCGGGTCCCACGCCTACCGCGGACGGACGGCTCGCAACGAGGTGATGTTCGGCCCGGCGGGCCGGCTGTACGTGTACTTCACCTACGGCATGCACACCTGCGCCAACGTCGTCTGTGCGCCCGACGGCGAAGCCGCGGCCGTGCTGCTGCGCGCCGGGGAGATCGTGGGAGGGATCGAGCTCGCACGGGAGCGGCGGCAGCGGTCGAGCGACCGCGACCTCGCGCGCGGTCCTGCGCGACTGTGCCGAGCCCTCGACCTGAGCCTCGGCGACTACGGCGCCGACCTGTCCGGTCCGACCATCACGCTCCGGCTCGCGGACCCGGCCGCGGACTACCTGACCGGCCCCCGGGTGGGGCTGCGCGCCGCTGCCGATCGGCCCTGGCGGTTCTGGCTCCCGGGGGAGCCGAGTGTCTCGGCGTACCGGCCCGCGAAGCGGCTCGAGGGGCGCGACTGAGTCGCGGCACAACCGATTTGGCCTCGCGGACACACCGATGTAATGTTCTCTTCGTCGCCGGGTGCGACACCCGGACCGAGGGCCGCGAGGCACAACGAACCGGGTGTGGCGGGTGGCGGCATGGCTCGGACGGGCCGGGGTCAACGCCAAGTTGACGCCGAGCAGACGGGCCGGTAAGTTTCTGCAGGTTGCCCCGCAGCAGGATCCGATGGGTCATGCACGGTGCGCGTGTGATTCTTGAGAACTCAACAGTGTGTCATAGTCGACGAATTAGTTTGTTATGCCCTGTCACCTTTTGGGTGATGGTTTTGACAATGAATTCTGGCAATATGTCAGGTTCTCTTGTTCAGGCATCTCTTCTTCTCAGCTGGTCCTTTTGGGGTTGGTTGGGTTTTGTTTTTCTACGGAGAGTTTGATCCTGGCTCAGGACGAACGCTGGCGGCGTGCTTAACACATGCAAGTCGAGCGGAAAGGCCTTTCGGGGTACTCGAGCGGCGAACGGGTGAGTAACACGTGAGTAATCTGCCCTGCACTCTGGGATAGCCACCGGAAACGGTGATTAATACCGGATATGAGCCCTTCATGCATGTGGGGGGTTGGAAAGTTTTTTCGGTGTGGGATGTGCTCGCGGCCTATCAGCTTGTTGGTGGGGTAATGGCCTACCAAGGCTTCGACGGGTAGCCGGCCTGAGAGGGTGACCGGCCACACTGGGACTGAGACACGGCCCAGACTCCTACGGGAGGCAGCAGTGGGGAATATTGGACAATGGGCGGAAGCCTGATCCAGCAACGCCGCGTGAGGGATGACGGCCTTCGGGTTGTAAACCTCTTTCAGCACAGACGAAGTTCTATCTTTTTGGGTGGAGTGACGGTATGTGCAGAAGAAGGACCGGCCAACTACGTGCCAGCAGCCGCGGTAATACGTAGGGTCCGAGCGTTGTCCGGAATTATTGGGCGTAAAGGGCTCGTAGGCGGTTTGTTGCGTCGGGAGTGAAAACCCAGGGCTTAACCCTGGGCCTGCTTTCGATACGGGCAGACTAGAGGCATTCAGGGGAGAACGGAATTCCTGGTGTAGCGGTGAAATGCGCAGATATCAGGAGGAACACCGGTGGCGAAGGCGGTTCTCTGGGAATGTTCTGACGCTGAGGAGCGAAAGTGTGGGGAGCGAACAGGATTAGATACCCTGGTAGTCCACACCGTAAACGTTGGGCGCTAGGTGTGGGACCTATTCCATGGGTTCCGTGCCGCAGCTAACGCATTAAGCGCCCCGCCTGGGGAGTACGGCCGCAAGGCTAAAACTCAAAGGAATTGACGGGGGCCCGCACAAGCGGCGGAGCATGCGGATTAATTCGATGCAACGCGAAGAACCTTACCTGGGTTTGACATACACCGGAAAGCTGCAGAGATGTAGCCCCTTTTAGTCGGTGTACAGGTGGTGCATGGCTGTCGTCAGCTCGTGTCGTGAGATGTTGGGTTAAGTCCCGCAACGAGCGCAACCCTCGTCCTATGTTGCCAGCACGTGATGGTGGGGACTCATAGGAGACTGCCGGGGTCAACTCGGAGGAAGGTGGGGATGACGTCAAGTCATCATGCCCCTTATGTCCAGGGCTTCACGCATGCTACAATGGCCGGTACAAAGGGCTGCGATCCCGTGAGGGGGAGCGAATCCCAAAAAGCCGGTCTCAGTTCGGATTGGGGTCTGCAACTCGACCCCATGAAGTCGGAGTCGCTAGTAATCGCAGATCAGCAACGCTGCGGTGAATACGTTCCCGGGCCTTGTACACACCGCCCGTCACGTCACGAAAGTCGGCAACACCCGAAGCCGGTGGCCTAACCCTTGTGGGAGGAGCCGTCGAAGGTGGGGCTGGCGATTGGGACGAAGTCGTAACAAGGTAGCCGTACCGGAAGGTGCGGCTGGATCACCTCCTTTCTAAGGAGTCAGTGGCCATGGTGGCCTGCACAGTGGGTGTGGGCTGGTGGTGCTGCTCGTAAAGTGGAATCGTCGATGAAGGCCTGTTGCCGGGCTTGTGATGTCAGTACTGCTTGCCATGTGTTTGTGTGGTGGGTGTGGAACCTCGGATCGGGTGTTGGTGGTGGGTGTGGCACACTGTTGGGCTTTGAGGGATCACACTCCTCTTGCCTCCTTCTGTTCATGGTCGCGCTTTTGGTGTGGTTGTGGGTGTTGGTGGGTTGGGTGGTTGATAGTTGGATAGTGGACGCGAGCATCTTATGCGCACTGCCTTGCAATGCTTGGCTCTTGCTTCACCAGGTGAGGGTTGGGTGGGTGGTGCGCGGTCTTTGTAGTATGCCTTTGAGTTTTTTTGACGAGAACAGTGTTTGTTGTTTTTGTTGAGTGTTTGTTTGGCAAGCTATGAGGGGCACATGGTGGATGCCTTGGCATCAAGAGCCGATGAAGGACGTACGAGCCTGCGATAAGCCCTGGGGAGTTGGCAACGAAGCGTTGATCCGGGGGTGTCCGAATGGGGGAACCCAGCACGAGTCATGTCGTGTTACCCCTGCCTGAATATATAGGGCAGGTGGAGGGAACGCCGGGAAGTGAAACATCTCAGTACCGGTAGGAAGAGAAAACAATAGTGATTCCGAGAGTAGTGGCGAGCGAAATCGGATGAGGCTAAACCAGCTGCGTGTGATACCCGGCAGGGGTTGCGTGGTTGGGGTTGTGGGAGCCTTCGGGTCCATCTGCCGGTGGGCCGCACAGTGAGAAAATGTCGTTGAATGCGAAGTCCGTTGGAAAGCGGTGCCGTAGAGGGTGATAGTCCCGTAGTGGTAAGACGATGTCTGTGGAGGGTTGTCCCAAGTAACACGCTACTCCTGGAATGGCGTGTGAATCTGGCAGGACCACCTGTTAAGCCTAAATACTCCTTGATGACCGATAGCGGACAAGTACCGTGAGGGAAAGGTGAAAAGTACCCCTGGCGGGGAGTGAAATAGTACCTGAAACCGTGTGCCTACAATCCGTCAGAGCCCGGCTGCCCTTTGGGTGTTGGGGTGATGGCGTGCCTTTTGAAGAATGAGCCTGCGAGTTAGTGGTGTGTGGCGAGGTTAACCCGTGTGGGGTAGCCGTAGCGAAAGCGAGTCCGAACAGGGCGTTTCAGTCGCATGCTCTAGACCCGAAGCGAAGTGATCTATCCATGGGCAGGTTGAAGCGCCGGTAAGACGGCGTGGAGGACCGAACCCACTTCAGTTGAAAATGGAGGGGATGACCTGTGGATAGGGGTGAAAGGCCAATCAAACTTCGTGATAGCTGGTTCTCCCCGAAATGCATTTAGGTGCAGCGTTGTGTGTTTCTTGCCGGAGGTAGAGCACTGGATAGCCGATGGGCCCTACCAGGTTACTGACGTTAGCCAAACTCCGAATGCCGGTAAGTGAGAGCGCAGCAGTGAGACTGCGGGGGATAAGCTCCGTAGTCGAGAGGGAAACAGCCCAGACCATCAGCTAAGGCCCCTAAGCGGTGACTAAGTGGAAAAGGATGTGGAGTCGCAGTGACAACCAGGAGGTTGGCTTGGAAGCAGCCACCCTTGAAAGAGTGCGTAATAGCTCACTGGTCAAGTGATTCCGCGCCGACAATGTAGCGGGGCTCAAGTCATCCGCCGAAGCTATGGCATTCACATGTTAGCTAAGCCGCTCCTTGTGGGTTGGTTCAGGTGTGTGGATGGGTAGGGGAGCGTCGTGTGGGCGGTGAAGCGGCGGAGTGATCCAGCCGTGGAGGCCACACGAGTGAGAATGCAGGCATGAGTAGCGAATGATGAGTGAGAAACTCATCCGCCGGATGATCAAGGGTTCCAGGGTCAAGCTAATCTGCCCTGGGTAAGTCGGGACCTAAGGCGAGGCCGACAGGCGTAGTCGATGGACAACCAGTTGATATTCTGGTACCGGCAAAGTAGCGCCCATGACGAGGCGCATGATGCTAACCACCCGAAACACCGTGATCTATGCCTTCGGGCGTGGGCGTGTGTGCGTAGCGTGGGACCCGAGTGTGTAGTAGTCAAGCGATGGGGTGACGCAGGAAGGTAGTCGATCCGGCGCGATGGTTGTCGCCGGCTAAGGATGTAGGACGCTGTCTAGGTAAATCCGGGCGGCTGTGTTTGATCACGTGTCTGAGATCTGATGGGGACCCGTTTGGGGAAGTCGATGATCCTATGCTGTCGAGAAAAACCTCTAGCGAGCTATGCGCCGCCCGTACCCCAAACCGACTCAGGTGATCAGGTAGAGAATACCGAGGCGATCGAGCGAACCATGGTTAAGGAACTCGGCAAAATGCCCCCGTAACTTCGGGAGAAGGGGGGCCGGATCCGTGAACCCACGTGCTGGGGGTAGCGGTGATGGCCGCAGAGACCAGGCCCAAGCGACTGTTTACTAAAAACACAGGTCCGTGCGAAGTTGTAAGACGATGTATACGGACTGACTCCTGCCCGGTGCTGGAAGGTTAAGGGGACCGGTTAGAGCGTGAGCTCGAAGCTGAGAACTTAAGCCCCAGTAAACGGCGGTGGTAACTATAACCATCCTAAGGTAGCGAAATTCCTTGTCGGGTAAGTTCCGACCTGCACGAATGGAGTAACGACTTGGGCGCTGTCTCAACCGTGGACTCGGCGAAATTGCACTACGAGTAAAGATGCTCGTTACGCGCAGAAGGACGGAAAGACCCCGGGACCTTTACTATAGTTTGGTATTGGTGTTTGGTTCGGCTTGTGTAGGATAGGTGGGAGACTGTGAAGCATGCACGCCAGTGTGTGTGGAGTCATCGTTGAAATACCACTCTGGTCGTACTAGATGTCTAACCTTGGGCCATGATCTGGTTCAGGGACAGTGCCTGATGGGTAGTTTAACTGGGGCGGTTGCCTCCTAAAATGTAACGGAGGCGCTCAAAGGTTCCCTCAGCCTGGTTGGTAATCAGGTGTTGAGTGTAAGTGCACAAGGGAGCTTGACTGTGAGACAGACATGTCGAGCAGGGACGAAAGTCGGAACTAGTGATCCGGTGTCGGCATGTGGAAGCGGCATCGCTCAACGGATAAAAGGTACCCCGGGGATAACAGGCTGATCTTCCCCAAGAGTCCATATCGACGGGATGGTTTGGCACCTCGATGTCGGCTCGTCGCATCCTGGGGCTGGAGTAGGTCCCAAGGGTTGGGCTGTTCGCCCATTAAAGCGGCACGCGAGCTGGGTTTAGAACGTCGTGAGACAGTTCGGTCCCTATCCTCTGCGCGCGTAGGAAACTTGAGAAAGGCTGTCCCTAGTACGAGAGGACCGGGATGGACGAACCTCTGGTGTGCCAGTTGTACCGCCAGGTGCATGGCTGGTTGGCTACGTTCGGAAGTGATAACCGCTGAACGCATCTAAGCGGGAAGCACGTTTCAAGATGAGGTTTCCCACCCTTGATGGGTTAAGGCCCCCTATAGACGATGGGGTTGATAGGCCAGAAGTGTACAACCGTGAGGTAGAGCTGACTGGTACTAATAGGCCGAGGGCTTGCCTTACAAATGCTCAACTGAACCAACAACCATGTTGGCTACTGCGTGATGTTCGCGTCCACGAACCGACTTGTGTAACCACAGTTTTCCCGGCGTTGTGTCGGGGTTATAGGGTTACGGCGGTCATAGCGAAAGGGAAACACCCGGTCCCATCCCGAACCCGGAAGTTAAGCCTTTCAGCGCCGATGGTACTGCAACCGGGAGGTTGTGGGAGAGTAGGACGCCGCCGGACAAGCATTCACGTAGGGCCGTCCCCGTTTCAGGGGACGGCCCTACGTCACATTTACGGGTCGTATGCGCGCTGTTTCCGTCCCCAGGCCACCGTTGCGACAACACTCTCCACAAGCTGACGGGCGCGCTGCCGCCGGGGCCGCCGGCACGGGCACGCTGGTCGTGGAGGTGATGCGCGATGGGCGCGAAACGGGACGAGGGCGGCTCGACGCCGCAGCTGAGCCTGATCTCAGCGAACGAGGTGCGGTTGGTCGGCCGGCTGACAGCGCCCGCCGAGGAGCGGGTCCTCGCGAGCGAGGCGGTGATGTGCACGTTCATGATGGCGGTGGAGCGTCAGGACAACGAGCTGCGGTCTGGCCAGCGGGTCGACGTGCTGAGCTGCATCGCGTGGAAGCCGCGGCTGCGGCGCCAGGTGCTGGCATGGATCGAAGGTGACGTGGTCGAGGTGCAGGGCGCGCTGCGGAAGCGGTTCTTCCGGCTCGCCGGTGGCACCACGGCGTCGCGGGTAGAGGTGGAGGTCGGGTCCGCGCGCCGGATCCGTCGCATGACAGCATGACCATCACACCGTTGGAAGGCAGGTCTCCTGTGCTCACGTCCCCCGCGAGCGCCCTCAGCGCCGTCTACGACCTCGCGATGCTCGATCTCGACGGGGTCGTCTACATCGGCGGCTCGGCCGTGCCGGGTGCGGCGGCGAGCATCGCGCGGGCACGCGAGGACGGCATGAGGATCGCCTTCGTCACCAACAACGCCGCCCGGCCGCCGGGTCGGGTGGCCGAGCACCTGCGGGAGCTCGAGATCGAGGCGCAGGCGCAGGACGTGGTGACGTCGGCGCAGGCGGCCGCCAGGGTGCTGCGCGACCGGTTCGGCGCCGGTGCGCGCATCGCTGCGCTCGGAGCGGAGGGTCTGGTCGAGGCGCTGGCAGCCGCCGAGCTCGAGGTGGTCGACGTCGAGGCCGACGCCGACGCCGCGGTCACAGGCTACGGCCCGGACGTGCGCTGGCGAGACATCATGCGGATCGCCACCCGGATCAAGGGCGGTCTGCCATGGGTCGCGAGCAACACCGACGGCAGCATCCCGACGCCGTACGGGGAGGCACCGGGTCACGGCGTGCTGGTCGACACGATCGCTCGGTTCTCCGGCGTGACGCCCGTGGTCGCGGGCAAGCCGTCCCCGCCATTGCTCCAGGAGACGATCAGACGGGTCGGCGGCAAGCGGCCCCTGATGGTGGGGGACAGGCTGGACACCGACATCGAGGGCGGCACGGCCGTCGGCGTCGACACCCTGTTGGTCATGACGGGCGTCACGGGGCTCGACGAGTTGCTGGCGGCGCCATCGGAGTCGCGCCCGACCTACCTGGCGGCCGACCTCAGTGGGCTCCTCGTGCCGCACCCGGAGCCGGAGGTGACCGGTGCCCAGACGCGCGTGGGCGGGTGGGTGGCAACCGTCCAGGGCGGCTCGGCACGGCTGACCGGCGAGGGCAGTGCGCATGACTGGTGGCGCGCCCTGGCGCACGCTGCCTGGGCCCATCTCGACGCGACGGGCACGCCGGTCGGCGGTGCTGGACTCGAGCCACCATCGCCGTCGGCGGTGCCCGGAGGCGGTAGCCTGCCCGCATGAGCGAGGCAGAGTTCGATCGCGCCGACGCGGCCGCGCCGGTGCGCACCGGGATGGCATCGGTGGACGAGGTGCTCGCCGCCGTCGACGCGCTCGACGAGACACCTGTCGAGCAGCACGCCGCGATCTTCGGTGATGCGCACGATGCGCTGCGTCGCGCCCTCGACGCAGACCCGGAGGCCTGAGCCGGCGTGCCGCGGCGCCTTCGTCTCGATGCCGAGCTGGTCCGCCGCCGCCTGGCGCGCTCGCGCGAGCACGCCAGCGACCTGATCGCTGCCGGACGCGTGACGGTCGGCGGGGCTCGCGCGACCAAGCCGGCCACCGGCGTCACCACCGACGCGGCGATCGTCGTCCGCGACGACCCCGACGATCCCGACTACGCGTCCCGCGGCGGCCACAAGCTTGCCGGTGCGCTGGAGGTGTTCGCGCGGCTCGGCCTGAGTGTCGAGGGGCGCCGCTGCCTCGACGCCGGCGCCTCGACCGGGGGCTTCACCGACGTCCTGCTGCGTCGCGGGGCGCGCGAGGTGGTCGCCGTCGACGTCGGCTACGGGCAGTTGGTCTGGCGACTCCAGCAGGACCCCCGCGTCGTCGTACACGACCGCACGAACGTGCGTGAGCTGACCCCCGAGCTCATCGGCGGTCCGGTCGAGGTGGTGGTCGGCGACCTGTCGTTCATCTCGCTGGAACTGGTCCTCGACGCGCTCCTCGGCGTCACCTCGGCCGACGGCGACCTGGCCCTGATGGTCAAGCCGCAGTTCGAGGTCGGCAAGGACCGAGTCGGCCGCGGCGGAGTCGTGCGCGACCCCGGCCTGCGGGCCGAGGCGGTCAACGCCGTCGCGGCGGCGGCGGCTCGGCGGGGCTGGGGCGCGCAGGCCGTCACCACCAGCCCGCTGCCCGGCCCGTCCGGAAACGTGGAGTTCTTCCTGTGGCTGCGCCGTACGGCGGCGGCGGTCACCCCCGAGCAGATCGAGGACGCCGTCCGCGCCAACGTGGGACTGTCGGTCCCGGATGAGAAGGTGGACCCGTGACCGCAGCCGCGATGGAGACCGAGCAGCCGCGCCGCGTCCTGATGCTGACCCACACCGGTCGTGACGAGGCGCGGCAGGTCGCGCACGCCTGCTTCAAGGCGCTGGTCACCCACGGCATCATCGTCCGGATGCTCGCCGACGAGGTCGCCGAGCTCGAGCTGACCGCCGAGGACCAGGATTGTCTGGAGGTGGTGGCGGACGACGAGGCCGGCGCCGATTGCGAGCTGGCCCTGGTCATCGGCGGCGACGGCACGATCCTGCGGGCCGTCGAGGTCACCCGGGCCAGCCGGACGCCGGTGCTCGGCGTCAACCTGGGCCATGTGGGGTTCCTGGCCGAGGCCGAGGTCGAGGACGTCGGTTCGACGATCGACGCGATCGTCGCCAGGCGCTACACCGCCGAGGACCGCGTCACGCTGGACGTGCGTGTCTTCCACGGTGGAGACGAGGTCTTCCGCACCTTCGCGCTGAACGAGGCGAGCGTGGAGAAGGCGGCCCGGGAGCGGATGCTCGAGGTCGTCGTCGAGATCGACGGCCGTCCGCTGTCGCGCTGGGGCTGCGACGGGGTCGTCTGCGCCACGCCGACCGGCTCGACCGCCTACAACTTCAGTGCCGGCGGCCCGGTCGTGTGGCCGGCCGTCGAGGCACTGCTGATGGTGCCGATCAGCGCGCATGCGCTGTTCGCCCGTCCGCTGGTGGTGGCGCCGACCTCGGTGCTCGCGATCGAGCTGATGGCGGGTGCCGCGGGCACCGGCGTGCTGTGGTGCGACGGCCGACGGGCCGTCGACCTGCCCGCAGGCGCGCGGATCGAGGTCACCCGGGGCGACGTGCC
Source organism: Nocardioides sp. BP30 (assembly GCF_029873215.1). Classification (NCBI taxonomy): domain Bacteria; kingdom Bacillati; phylum Actinomycetota; class Actinomycetes; order Propionibacteriales; family Nocardioidaceae; genus Nocardioides; species Nocardioides lacus. Next base: position 2,351,765 of record NZ_CP123620.1, read on the forward strand.
GGTGCGCCTGGCGCGGCTGCACGAGGCGCCGTTCACCGACCGGCTGGTGGCCAAGTTCGGGTTGTCGATCGAGGGCTGGCGCGGGGCCAGCGAGCGTCGGCGGAAGGGGAGCGTCTGATGCTGGAGGAGCTTCGGATCAGTTCGCTCGGAGTGATCGACTCCTCGACCATCGAGCTGGGGCCGGGCCTGACCGTCATCACCGGCGAGACGGGTGCCGGCAAGACGATGATCGTCACCGCCCTCGGGCTGCTGCTGGGCGGCCGTGCCGACGCGGGGGCGGTCCGCAAGGGCGCCAAGACCGCCCGCGTCGAGGGCGTCGTCGACGCCCGGGCGCTGCCCGACTTCCTCGCCGCGACCGACGAGGCCGGTGGCGAGGCCGAGGACGGCCGGGTCCTGCTGGCGCGCACGGTAGCCGCTGAGGGCCGCTCGCGCGCCTTCGCCGGCGGTGCCGCCGTCCCGATCTCCACGCTCGGAGAGCTGGCCGCCCCCCTGGTCGCCGTGCACGGCCAGTCGGACCAGCACCGGCTGCTGCAGCCTCGCGCCCAGCGTGAGGCGCTGGACCGTTTCGGGGGTGGCGCGCTCGAGGACCTGCTGCGCACGTATGCCGAGCGATACCGTCGGCTCGGGGCCGTCGAGGCCGAGCTCGAGGAGGTGCGCACCAGCGCGCGCGAGCGTGCTCGGGAGGCCGACCTCCTCAGGTTCGGGCTGAGCGAGATCGAGGCCCTCTCCCCGTCGACGGGGGAGGACACCGCCCTGGCCGCCGAAGAGAGCCGGCTCGGGTTCGCCGACACCTTGCGGACCGCCGCCGAGCAGGCCCGCGAGGCGCTCTCCAGCGAGGAGGGCAGCCCCGACGCGCTGGGCGCCGCCTCCGCCGCTCGACGGCTGCTCGAGGGGGTGCGCGAGCACGACGCCGAGGCGGCCGCCCTCGCCGATCGACTCGCCGAGCTGACCTACCTGCTCTCCGACCTCGCCGCCGACGTCGCCTCCTACGCCAGCGCGATCGACACCGACCCCGCCCGGCTCGCGGCGGTCTCCGAGCGCCGAGCGGCACTGACCGGCCTGACGCGCAAGTACGGCGACACGATCGAGGAGGTGCTGAGCTGGTCCGAGCAGTCGGCCAAGCGCCTGCTCGAGCTCGACGGCACCGACGAGCGCATCCTGGAGCTCGCCCAGCAGCGCGATCGGCTGCGCCTCGAGCTCGCCGAGGCGGCAGGCGCGCTGAGTCGCGCACGCACCGCCGCAGCCACCCGGCTCGCTGAGGAGGTGACGGCCGAGCTGGGCCTGTTGTCGATGCCGCACGCCCGGCTCACCATCGACGTACGACAACACGAAGGCGGTGAGGCCGACGGTCGGGAGCCGCTCGACGTCGACGGACGCCGACTCCGGTTCGGAGCCTCCGGCGTGGACGAGGTGGAGCTGCTGCTCGCGGCCAACACCGGCTCCGAGCCGCGCCCGCTCGGGAAGGGCGCCTCCGGCGGCGAGCTCTCGCGGGTCATGCTCGCGGTCGAGGTGGCCCTGGCGGGGACCAGCCCCGTGCCGACGTTCGTCTTCGACGAGGTGGACGCCGGCGTCGGTGGAGCGGCAGCGGTCGAGATCGGGCGCCGCCTCGCGCAGCTCGCCCGCGATGCGCAGGTGCTGGTGGTGACGCACCTTCCACAGGTCGCCGCCTACGCCGACACGCACGTGGCGGTGCAGAAGGCCAGCGACGGCAGTGTCACCACCTCGGGGCTCAGCGTGCTCGACGACGCCGGGCGCGAGCGCGAGCTCTCCCGCATGCTGGCCGGCATGGCCGAGTCCGACACCGCTCTGGCGCATGCGCGCGAGCTGCTCGAGGTGGCGCGCTCGGCGCGCGCCGACGGGTGACGGCGCCCGACACACCCGAGCCCTCGCGTCCGCGGGCTGGCGCCGCTCGGATGTGAGGATGGCCGGGTCATGAAGCTTCCCACCCGGACCGCCACCGTCGCTCCCGCCGGCATCGTAGGAACCCTGCGCGCCGGCCGGCCCACCCGTTCGCTGATCCCGCGGTTGCGCGCGGGTGACATCGTCGTCATCGATCATGTCGACCTCGACCGTCCCACCGCCCAGCGGATGCTGGACGCGGGCGTCGCCGCAGTGATCAACGCACAGCCCATGACCTCGGGTCGCTTCCCCAACCTCGGCCCCCAGCTCCTGGTCGAGGCCGGGATCGTGGTCGTCGACGGCGTCGGCGAGGGAGGCTTCGCCGCGCTCGCCGACGGCCGGACCGCGCGGGTCGACGGCGGCACCGTCTACGACGGCGAGCAGCGCCTCACCACCGGGCGGGTCGTCGACCGCGAGCTGACGCAGGCGCAGATGGCCGAGGCGCGAGCCGGCATGGCCACCCAGCTGCAGACGATCAGCCACATCAGCAGCGAGCTGGTCCGGCGCGAGCAGGCGGTTCTGCTGCACGGCATCGGCCTGCCGGCGCTCGCAGCACGGCTCGAGGACCGCCCCGTCCTCGTGGTCGCCGACGCCCCCGAGACCTCGGACCAGTTGCGCCGGATGCGCACCTTCCTGCGCGAGCAGCGGCCCGCCGTGGTGGCGACCGCCGCGGCTGCGCGGGCGGTGCGGCAAGCCGGTCTGCGGCCGGACGTGGTCGTCGTCGGCGCGGGCGAGGACCTGCCCGAGGCGAAGGTGCTGCGTGCCGCCAAGGACGTGGTGGTCTGCGGTGCCTCGGCGGTGCACGACGACAGCCTGTCCCGGATCGGTACGGCGCCGCACCACGTCCTCACCAGCCTCGCCTCGCGCGACATCGCCCTGCTCCTCGCGCAATCGGCGTCGCCGCGGGTGCTGATCGTCGCGGGCATGGGCGCGAGCCTGACCGACCTGCTGGACCGCGACCGCGACGGCGCCGCGGGCTCCTTCCTCAGCCGACTCGCCGCGGGTCAGCAGGTGGTGGACGCCTCGGCGGTGCCCACGCTCTACTCGGGCCGGGTGCGGGTGCGCCACGTCGTTCTGGCCCTGCTGATCTGCGTGCTGCTGGTCGCCGCCGCGATCGCCACCACCGACGTGGGCCACGACTGGCTGCGCGACCTGCTCGACCAGATCGGGGTCCAGGGATGATCCGGCGCGCGCTCGTCCCGGCCATCGGGATCTGCGCCGCGCTGGGTGTCGGCATCGCCCTCGGTGGCGGCCCGCTGAGCGATCGCGGTGACGCCTCGACGACGGCCTCGAACGGCACCCGTCGCGCGGACGCCGTCCTGTCCGCCCAGGTGAGCGCCGGTGACAAGCTGGCCGCCGCCACGGCCGCGACGCTCTATGCCCACCGGCTGGCAGGTCAGCAGGTGGCGATCGTGACGATGCCGGGTGCTCCGGCCGCCGTGGTGCAGGCGCTCGCGGGGCAGGTCGCGGCAGCAGGTGGCGTGGTGGCCAGCACCACCCGGGTCTCCGCCTCGGCCCTGGACCCGGACAGCAAGGCGATGGTCGACAGCCTCGGCAGCCAGCTCGCCGGTCAGACGCACGGTGTGGTCGACGCCGCGCAGCCGACGTACGTGCGGTTGGGCCAGCTCGTCGGCTCTGCCGTCGCCACGACGGCGGCCGCCGGAGCACCCTCCGCCGACCAGGCCACTGCGCTGGCCACCCTGGCCGAGTCCAGGCTGATGGCGCTCAGCGGCACCGGGAGCGCCCAGGCAGGCACCCGCGCGAGCGTCCAGACCACCGCGCCGCTGATCCTGCTGGTGCTCGGCGACCATGTCGACCCGACGATCCTCGCCGGCCTCGTGCAGGGTACGGCGACGCGCGCCCACGGGGTCGTCGTCGCCGGCAGCACGGGCTCCGGGCTGCGGGGCGACCTCAAGCGTCTGCGCGCCGACGATCTCGGCGCGCAGTCGAAGACCGTCGCGACGGTCGACGGCGACGAGCGCAACACCGGCCAGGTCGCCACTGTCCTGACGCTGGCACACCAGGTGACCGGCGGTGGTGGGGCCTACGGCGCGTCAGGAATCGATGGAGTGGCTCCACTCGGATAGGATTAAGGTCCATGAAGTCGGGCACCGCCACCAAGCACGTTTTCGTCACCGGGGGCGTCGCCTCCTCTCTCGGGAAGGGCCTGACGGCATCGAGCCTGGGCCGCCTTCTGCGCTCGCGTGGGCTTCGGGTCACGATGCAGAAGCTCGACCCCTACCTCAACGTCGACCCGGGGACGATGAACCCGTTCCAGCACGGCGAGGTGTTCGTCACCAACGACGGCGCCGAGACCGACCTGGACATCGGGCACTACGAGCGGTTCCTGGACACCGACCTGTCCGGACACGCCAACGTGACCACCGGCCAGGTCTACTCCAACGTGATCGCCAAGGAGCGACGCGGCGACTACCTCGGTGAGACGGTGCAGGTCATCCCGCACATCACCAACGAGATCGTCGACCGGATCCTGGCCATGCACGGCCCCGAGGTCGACGTGTGCATCACCGAGATCGGCGGCACGGTGGGCGACATCGAGTCGCAGCCGTTCCTGGAGGCCGCGCGCCAGGTCCGCCAGCGCATCGGTCGCGACAACGTGTTCTTCGTGCACGTCTCGCTCGTGCCCTACATCGGGCCCTCCAAGGAGCTCAAGACCAAGCCGACCCAGCACTCGGTGATGGCGCTGCGCCAGATCGGCATCCAGCCCGACGCCGTGGTCTGCCGCGCCGACCGCGAGCTGCCCCAGGGCATCAAGTCGAAGATCGCGCTGATGTGCGACGTGGACGAGGAGGCCGTCGTCACCGCCGCCGATGCTCCCTCGATCTACGACATCCCCAAGGTGCTGCACCGCGAGGGGCTGGACGCCTACGTCGTGCGCAAGCTCGACCTGCCCTTCCGTGACGTCGACTGGAGCGTGTGGGACGACCTGCTCCGGCGGGTGCACCACCCCAAGGAGACGGTCACCATCGGGCTGGTCGGCAAGTACATCGACCTTCCCGACGCCTACCTCTCGGTCGCCGAGGCGCTGCGTGCCGGCGGCTTCGCCAACGAGGCGAAGGTGGAGCTGGTCTGGATCCCCTCCGACCTGTGCGAGACGCCCGCCGGTGCGGCCAAGCACCTTGCCGAGCTCGACGGCGTCTGCGTGCCCGGTGGGTTCGGCATCCGCGGCCTGGAGGGCAAGCTCGGCGCACTGACCTACACCCGCCAGCACGGCATCCCGACGCTCGGCCTGTGCCTGGGTCTGCAGTGCATGGTGATCGAGTACGCCCGCCAGGTGCTCGGGCTGGAGAAGGCCGGGTCGACCGAGTTCGACGCGGACACGCCCGAGCCGGTCATCGCCACCATGGCCGAGCAGCTCGCCTTCGTCGAGGGCGCCGGCGACCTCGGCGGGACGATGCGCCTCGGTCTCTACCCGGCGGCGCTGAAGAAGGGCTCAATCGCCGAGGAGGTGTACGGCGAGCCGCTGATCCAGGAGCGCCACCGGCACCGGTACGAGGTCAACAACACCTATCGGGAGCGCCTGGAGGAGGCCGGTCTGGTCTTCTCCGGCACCTCGCCCGACAACGAGCTCGTCGAGTTCGTCGAGCTGCCCCGCGAGACGCACCCCTACTACATCGCCACCCAGGCCCACCCCGAGCTGCGCTCGCGGCCGACCCGCCCGCACCCGCTGTTCAAGGGGCTGGTGGCCGCCGCGATCGCCCGCCAGAAGGAGCAGCGCTTCCCGATCGACGAGTCGAAGCTGCACCGCGAGCCCGACCAGGACGCTCCCGTGGAGGCCGCGGCGCTCGCCGCGGTGGACGCGGAGTAGCGGCGGATGCCCGATCTGCGGGACACCGCCGAGCAGTGGCCGATCGTCTCCTCCCAGGACCTGCACCGCGACGACTGGGTGATGGCCCTGCGTCGCGACACCATCCGTCGTCCCGGGAGCGACGAGACGTTCTCCCGGCTGGTGCTGGAGCACCCGGGCGCGGCGGTGATCCTGGCGCTCGACGACGAGCGACGGGTGCTGTGCCTCAAGCAGTACCGGCACCCCGCCGGCATGCGGTTCGTCGAGCTGCCCGCCGGCCTGCTGGACGCCGACGGCGAGGAGCCGCTCCAGGTCGCGCAGCGCGAGCTGCGCGAGGAGGCGTCCTTCGCCGCGCGGACGTGGCGCCCGCTGACAGCGGCGTACTCCTCCCCGGGGATCCTCGGCGAGCGGATCCACTACTTCGTGGCCACCGACCTCACGCCGGTCGACCGCGGCGACTTCGTGCTGGAGCACGAGGAGGCCGACATGGAGTTGATGTGGGTGCCGTTCGACGAGCTGTACGCAGCGGTGCTCGCCGGCGAGGTCACCGACGGCCCGCTGATCATCGCCGTGCTGATGGTGCGGGCGCGGGATCTCGCGTAACGCGGCGGCGCAGGGTATGACTGGATCATGACCAGGATCGGCGTACCGAAGGAAGTCAAGAACCACGAGTACCGGGTCGCGATCACCCCGGTCGGTGTCCACGAGCTCGTCGCGCACGGGCACGAGGTGGTCATCGAGCAGGGTGCGGGCCTGGGGTCCTCCATCCCCGACGAGGAGTACGTCGCGGCAGGTGCCCGGCTGCTCACCGACCCCGACGAGGTCTGGGGCGGCGCCGAGCTGGTGTTGAAGGTCAAGGAGCCGGTCGCGGAGGAGTACCACCGGCTGCGCGAGGGGCTGACGCTGTTCACTTACCTGCACCTGGCAGCGGACAAGCCGCTGACCCAGGAGCTGCTGGACCGCAAGGTCACCGGCATCGCCTACGAGACGGTCCAGCTGCCCTCGGGTGCGCTGCCGCTGCTCTACCCGATGTCGGAGGTCGCCGGTTGCCTGGCGCCGCAGGTGGGCGCCTACTCGCTGCTCAAGGCCCAGGGCGGCCGGGGCGTGCTGATGGGTGGCGTGGGCGGTGTGGCGAACGCGAAGGTCGTCATCCTCGGTGCGGGGGTCTCGGGACAGAACGCGGCCAACATCGCGCTGGGCATGGGCGCGGACGTGACCCTGCTCGACACCGACCTGGACAAGCTGCGGATGTCGTTCTGGCGCTACAACAACCGGGTGCACGGGCTGGCCTCCTCCAAGCTGGCGGTGGAGGAGCAGGTCAAGCAGGCTGACCTGGTGATCGGGGCGGTGCTGATCCCGGGTGCTGCGGCACCGAAGCTGGTCAGCAACGAGCTGGTGGCGCAGATGAAGCCGGGCTCGGTGCTGGTGGACATCGCGATCGACCAGGGTGGGTGCTTCGAGGACTCGCGGCCCACGACGCATGCGGATCCGACCTTCCCGGTGCACCAGTCGACGTTCTACTGCGTGGCGAACATGCCCGGTGCGGTGCCGAACACCTCGACGTACGCGCTGACGAACTCGACGCTGCCCTACGCGGTGGCGCTGGCGGACAAGGGCTGGCGTGCGGCGTGCGCGGCGGACCGCAGCCTGGCGCTGGGCCTCAACACCCACGCCGGGCAGCTGACCAACGCACCGGTCGGCGAGGCCGTGGGCATCGACGCGGTCGCGGTGGAGAGCGTGCTGTCCTGACCGAGACCGGCATCGCGCCCCACACCGCCGTCCGCACCTACCTCGACCACCTCTCGGTCGAGCGCGGTCTGGCCCACAACACCCTCTCCTCCTACCGCCGCGACCTGCGCCGCTACCTGGAGTTCCTCGCCGGGGAGGGTGTCGAGGACCTGACGGCCGTCTCGGAGAGCACCGTCGCCGACTTCCTGGTGCGGCTGCGCGAGGGAGACGCCGACCACCAGCCGCTCTCGGCCACCTCGGCGGCGCGGACGGTGGTGGCGGTGCGGGGCTTCCACAAGTTCGCCCTGGCCGATGGGATGCTCAGCCTCGACCCGGCGGGCGCCGTACGGCCCCCGCGACCGGCCAAGCGGCTGCCCAAGGCGCTGCCGCTCGCCGATGTCGAGGCGATCCTGGAGGCGGCCGGGACACCGGAGACCCCGCTCGCGCTGCGCGACCGGGCATTGCTGGAGGTGCTCTACGGCACCGGGGCGCGGATCTCGGAGGCGGTCGGCCTCGACGTCGACGACCTCGATCTGCCGCCCGCCGAGGCCGGTGGCACCGTGCTGCTGCGCGGCAAGGGCGGCAAGGAGCGGCTGGTGCCGCTGGGTTCCTACGCCCGGCGCGCCGTCGAGGCCTACCTGAGCCGGTCGCGGCCCGGGCTCATCGCCTCAGCGGGCCCAACCAGCCGCTCCCGGGGGCCGGCCGGTGCACTCTTCCTCAACGCCCGCGGTGGCCGGCTCTCGCGGCAGTCGGCATGGGCGGTGCTCGTCCGGACCGCCGAGCGTGCCGGCGTGACCAAGGACGTCTCGCCGCACACCCTGCGGCACTCGTTCGCGACCCATCTGCTCGACGGCGGCGCCGACGTACGCGTCGTGCAGGAGCTGCTGGGACACGCCTCGGTGACGACCACCCAGATCTACACCCTCGTGACCGTCGACAACCTGCGCGAGGTCTTCGCGACGGCACATCCGAGAGCCAGGTGAACGTGACCAAGCCATGGGTCCCCCCGGTCGGGGCCAGCCCCGACGACGTCTACGAGGCGATCAGCGCCTATGCCGCCGGCCGCGGCCTCGAGCTCTACCCGCACCAGGACGAGGCCATCATCGAGCTGCTCGGCGGTGCCAACGTCGTCCTCGCGACCCCCACCGGCTCAGGCAAGTCGCTGGTAGCGATCGGGGCGCACGCCGCAGCCCTGGCCGGCGACCGGGTGAGCTTCTACACCGCCCCGATCAAGGCGCTGGTGAGCGAGAAGTTCTTCGAGCTCTGCGAGGTCTTCGGCGCCACAGAGGTCGGGATGCTCACCGGTGACGCCTCGGTCAACGCCGATGCACCGATCATCGCGTGCACCGCCGAGGTGCTGGCCAACATCGCGCTGCGCGAGGGATCGCGCGCCGACATCGGTCTGGTGATCATGGACGAGTTCCACTACTACGGCGAACCCGACCGTGGCTGGGCCTGGCAGGTGCCGCTCCTGGAGTTGCCGCAGGCGCAGTTCCTGCTGATGTCGGCCACGCTCGGCGACACCCGCGAGCTGCGCGAGGACCTGACCCGGCGCAACGGCCGGGAGTCGGTGCTGGTCGACCAGGCCGAGCGGCCGGTCCCGCTGAGCTTCACCTGGGCGATGACGCCGCTGGCGGAGACGCTGGAGGAGCTGGTCACCACCGGTCAGGCCCCGGCGTACGTCGTCCACTTCACGCAGGCGGCCGCGGTGGAGCACGCGACCGGCCTGCTGGGCGCCGGGTGGATCACGCCGCCCGACAAGGAGGAGCTGGCGAGACGGCTGGCCGACGTACGGTTCGCGGCGGGGTTCGGCAAGACGCTGGGCAAGCTGCTGCGCAAGGGCATCGGCGTGCACCATGCCGGGATGCTGCCGCGCTACCGCCGGCTCGTGGAGCAGCTCGCCCAGGCGGGGCTGCTGCGCGTGATCTGCGGCACCGACACGCTCGGCGTGGGCATCAACGTCCCCATCCGGACGGTGCTGTTCACCGGTCTGGCGAAGTTCGACGGCCGACGGCAGCGCATCCTGCGCACGCGCGAGTTCCTGCAGATCGCCGGGCGCGCGGGCAGGGCCGGCTACGACACGGCCGGGTACGTCGTCGTGCAGGCTCCCGAGCACGTGATCGAGAACGAGCGGCTCAAGGCGAAGGTCGCGGAGCGGCAGGCGGCGGGCAAGAAGAACTCCAAGGCGCAGCTGAAGAAGCCGCCGGAGGGCACCGTCGTGTGGAACGAGGCCGCCTTCGCCCGGCTGGTCGAGGGCCAGCCGGAGCCCCTGCAGAGCAGGATGAAGGTCGACAACGCGATGCTGCTCAACGTGGTGGCCCGCGAGGAGGACGCCTTCGTGGTGCTGCGACGGCTGCTCACCGAGAACCACGAGTCACGCCGCGAGCAGCTGCGGCTCGCGCGGCGCGCGCTGCGGCTGGCACGCTCGCTGGTCGGATCGGGGATCCTGACCCGGCTCGAGGAGCCGGATCGGTTCGGCCGTCGCTACCTCCTCACCGAGGACCTGCCGGCCGACTTCGCGCTCAACCAGCCGCTCGCGCACTTCGCGCTCGCGGCGCTGGACACCCTCGATCCGGAGTCGGTGGATCACACGCTGGAGGTGCTCTCCACCATCGAGGCGGTCCTCGAGCCGCCACGGCAGCTGCTGCTTGCCCAGCAGTTCGCCGCTCGCGGTAGGGCCGTGGAGGAGATGAAGGCCGACGGGATCGAGTACGAGGAGCGGATGGCGCTGCTCGAGGACATCACCTGGCCCAAGCCGCTGGCCGAGCGTCTCGAGGCGCTCTACGAGGTCTACCGGACCTCGCACCCGTGGCTGCCCGAGGACGCGCTCGACCCCAAGTCGGTGGTGCGCGAGATGTACGAGCAGGGGATGAGCTTCACCGACATCGTCGGCCGCTACCAGCTCGCCCGGTCCGAGGGACTGGTGCTGCGCTACCTCACCGACGCCTACCGCACGCTCTCGCACACGCTGCCGGCGACGGTGGTCACCCCCGAGCTGGACGACCTGATCGCCTGGCTGGGGGAGACGGTCCGGCAGACCGACTCCTCACTGCTCGATGAGTGGGAGGCGCTCAACGACCCGGCCCACGTGCGGCCCGACGTCGCCCACCATGCTCCGCCGCCACCGCCGCGCGCGCTCTCCCAGCAGGGCCGCGCCTTCGAGGTGATGGTGCGCAACGCGATGTGGGCGCGCGTGGACGCCGTCGCCCGCGACGACCTCGACGCGCTGATGGCGATGGAACGGGCAGCTGCCGATCGCACCGATCCGCCGGCCGAGGTGACGATGACGCGCTCGGCGTGGGACGAGGCGCTGGAGGAGTACTACACCGAGCACGGATCCGTCGGGCTCGATGCCGACGCGCGGAACCCGAAGATGCTGGCGGCGCGGGACGAGGGCCGGGTCCGACACCTCACCCAGACGCTGTCCGACCCTGCCGGGCACCACGACTGGGTGATCGAGGCCGAGGTCGACCTGGACGCCACCGACGAGCTCGGGGAGCTGGTGCTGCGGACGACCGCGATGCGGCGGCTGTGAGGTCGACTCGGGCCTGCGTCCGGGTTGAGTCGGGTCTGCGTCCGGGTTGAGTCGGGTCTGCGTTCGGGTTGATTCGGGGGCCCGTCCGGGTTGAGTCGGGTCTGCGTCCGGGCTGAGTCGGGCCGGCGTCCGGGCTGCTGGGTCGGGTGGGTGCCGTGCGGCGCCCGCCGCCCACCGCCGAGGCAGACCTACCGCCGCGCGGCGCTCCTTCGTCGCGGCGCGTCGTCCGGTAGCGCCTCGGCGGCGCACGTCGGTCACCGCCCGGCGCTCGTCCTCGCCCCATCCGGCCGTGCCCGCGGTGCTGCCGCAGTTCGGCGGGGGCGGAGGCCCGATTCGGCGGGGACGGAGGCCCGATTCGGCGGGGACGGAGGCCCGATTCGGCGGGGACGGAGGCCCGATTCGACGGGCGAGGGGCGCCCCCGGCTGGAGACGCCCCTCGCTTGGTGTTGGGTGGGTGGTGGTGCCGATCAGTGTCCGTGTCGGCGGGAGGCCAGCTTGTCGAGGTAGGTCCCGGTGACGGTGCCGACGCCGGTCACGTCGTCCCAGCCCCGGTTCACGTTGAGCGAGGAGTCCTGGTCGAACGTGCGGACGGTGTAGAGGAGGCCGTCGGCGGGGTTGTATCCGTTGGTGTAGTCCGAGCGGATGTTGCCCGCGTCCGGTCCCTTGGTGGCCGGGTCGTAGAACGACGAGGTCGTCTTGGCCAGGCTGTAGATCAGCGGGTTGGCGAAGCCGATCCGGCCGTGTGCGCGCTGCTGGGCGACCGCCTGGACGCCGGCGAGCAGCGGCGAGGCGAGGCTGGTGCCTCCGACGCGGTACTCGCCGTAGTGGACGCCGGCCGGGCCGAAGACGCTGGGCAGCTCGAAGTCCTGGGTCTCACCCACGAGCATGCCGGTGGTCGGGTCCGCGTCCATCGCGATGTCGGGTACGGCGCGACCACCCGTGGGGTTCTGCCGCACGACGCCGCGCTGGTAGGCGGGCTCGTCGAAGAGCTGGCTGAAGCCGCCGCCGGCGCCGTACAGCCAGGTCTCGCTGGCGGGGTCCCAGCTGGTGCCGTCAGCGGTCAGGGAGAACTTGTGGGTGCCCCAGCCGGTCTCGAACTGACGGGTGTTCGCCTTCGTGACGCCGAGGGCGGTGCCGCCGACAGCTGTCACCCACGGGTCGCCCGCCGGGTAGTCGGGGTGGATGTAGCCGGCGTTGGCCAGCTCGTCCCCGTCGTCGCCGGAGGAGAAGTAGAACCCGATGCCCTGCACGGCGCCCTGCTGGAAGATCGACTCGTAGGCGTCGATGGTGGACTGGTCGAGCGTCAGGCACGGCGTGTCGGTCGTGCAGTTGTCCGCCGGGTCGTTGGCGATCACCGTCGGCTCGCCCCAGGAGTTGGAGATCACCGAGGCCTTGTTGATCGAGACGATCTTCGACAGGGAGGCCAGCAGGTCGTCGTCGAAGCAGCTGGCGGCGCCGACGTACTGGATGTTCGCACCGGTGGCCATGCCGTGCACGGCCTCGACGTCGAGCGCCTGCTCGCCGTACCAGCCGTTGCCGCCGCAGTCACCGATCGGATCCGCCGAGGCGGTCGAGGCGCCCTCGGGGAAGCTGAGGTCGCTGAACTGGCCGCGCTTGAGGGCCGGGTCACCGTGCCGCTTGGCGTACGTCGAGGCGTCCGCGGCCAGCGTGGAGGAGTCGAAGGCGTCCACGATCGCGACCGTCTGGCCCTCGCCGGTCTGGCCCCTGCCGACGCCGTACGTGCCGCGAAGCTGCGCGGGGGTGTAGCCGCACACGGAGTAGGGCAGCGTCTTGCCCTGGAACTTCGGCAGCGTGGTGGCCAGCTTCTGGCCGTAGTACGCCGAGCACGGGGTGGCGTTGACGAAGCCGGCCGGCGCACCGAGGTCCTGCGGCTGCTGCTGCGGCTGCACCGTGTGCCCCGCCGGCGTCAGGCCGGTGATGGCGAGCACGGGCGCGGTCACCGAGTTCGGCACCGACAGCGTCGAGTCGGGCGCCTGCACGGTGCCACCGTCGAACTTGTACGTCGACATGGTGGTGCCGAACGCCTTCGACACCTCGGCGGCGGTGCCGCTCACCGCGACGTAGTGGTTGTCCGAGCCGACCGACGTCACGGTCAGGCCGTCACCGGTCAGCCAGCTCTTGACCTGGGCCACCTGGGCCTGGGTCGGAGCGAACTTGGCGACGTACTGGTCGTGGGTGAGGAACTGCTCGTAGTTCGCGCTGGTCGGATCGCTGACCGACTGTGCGAGCGCAGCGAGGTCGGAGCCGTTGTTCGCCCCGAGCCACACCTTGGCGGTCACCTGCTTCGACTTGGCGACCGTGCCTGTCTTCTCAAACTTGGGGTTCGTCTGCCACGCCGGCCGGCTGCCGTGCAGATCGTGCCGGCCTCCTGCCTGTGCCGAGGCCGGGGACATGCCGACGGTGGCCAGGCCGACCGTGCCGACGGCGATGATCGCCAGAACTCCCACCCGAGTGGTGCGCATGATTCTCCTTGTCCGCGACACCGCCGAGATGCCGCATGCGCTTGATCCTTGTCCTGACCTGCCGCGGCTGGCAAGGGTCAAATTCCCGGCGAGGCACCGGGATAGGCTTCCCGACATGAGCGAGGTCGACGTCCGTAACAATCCCGCCGAGAACCGCTACGAGGCCTGGCTCGACGGTGAGCTCGCGGGCATCGCCACCTACGGGCTCGGGCCGAGCACGGTGGTCTTCTTGCACACCGAGGTCGACGACAGGTTCGGCGGCCGCGGGGTCGGGGGAGCGCTCGCCAAGGGGGCGCTTGACGACGTCCGCGCCGACGGCAGCCACGACGTAATCCCGCTGTGCCCCTTCATCAAGAGCTACATCGAGAAGCACCCGGAGTACGAGGACCTCGTCCACCGGCGATGAGGCGTCGTCGCGGGGCCACGAGGTTGTAGAGTCGCCCGCATCGGTCGTGTCGCCGTGTCGACATATTCCCCGGCCGGATCCGCGCGACGGATCGCCCAGCACCGTGAAGTGAGAGTGGAGCACCCGTGTCCGACGCCCTGCCGTTCGAGTCGCCCGTCGCCGAGCAGCTGGGCCCGACCGGAAGGCCCCTGCCCGTATTCCCCGAGCCGGCCCGCCTGAGCACGCACGGCCCGGCCCGGGTGGTGGCGCTGTGCAACCAGAAGGGTGGGGTCGGGAAGACCACCACGACCATCAGCCTCGGCGCCGCGCTGGCCGAGCTCGGCCGCAAGGTGCTCCTGGTCGACTTCGACCCGCAGGGCTCCCTGTCGGTCGGCCTGGGCCTGAACCCGAACGAGATCGAGCTGGGCACCTACCAGCTGCTGATGGACCAGGGGATCACGTTCGACGACGTGGTGGTCAAGACCAACGTCGACGGCGTCGACCTGCTGCCGGCCAACATCGATCTGTCCGCCGCCGAGATCCAGCTCGTCCACGAGGTCGGCCGCGAGCAGGTGCTGACCAGCAAGCTGCAGCCGGTGTTGGACCGCTACGACGTCATCCTGATCGACTGCCAGCCCTCGCTCGGACTGCTGACCGTGAACGCGCTCACGGCCAGCGACGGCGTGATCATCCCGCTGGAGTGCGAGTACTTCGCCCTGCGTGGCGTCGCCCTGCTCAAGGACACCATCGAGAAGGTCCGCTCGCGCCTCAACCCGAAGCTGACCATCGACGGCCTGCTCGGCACCATGTACGACGGTCGCACCCTGCACAGCCGTGAGGTGATGGAGACGCTGGTGTCCGGCTGGGGGGACACGGTGTTCCACACGGTCATCCGTCGCACCGTGAAGTTCTCCGACGCCACGGTCGTCGGCGAGCCGATCACCGCCTACGCCTCCACGTCCACCGGCGCCGACTCCTACCGCCAGCTCGCCAAGGAGGTGCTCGCCCGGTGGCAGCGCGGCGCGTGAGTCTGCCCTCGGCGGACGATCTGTTCCGGCCGACCAGGCCCGGTGCGGAGGACGAGTCGGCGCAGCCTGTCCGCGCCGTACCGGACGCGGGACAGACGCAGCCGGCCGACGCCGGTGCGGAGACGTCCGAGCAGGGCCCGAAGCGGCCCAGCGGCCGGGTGCGCCACGACGAGAAGATGACGGTGTACGTCACCGCCGAGGAGTTGCTCGAGCTCGAGCACGCCCGGCTGACGCTGCGCAGCAAGCACGGCGTCGCCCTCGACCGCGGCCGGCTGGTGCGGGAGGCGGTGGCGATCGTGCTGGCCGACCTGGAGAGCAACGGCGAGCAGAGCGCCCTGGTGCGCCGGCTCGCCGAGGGATGAGCGTCGAGCACGCCTCGACAGGCTCGGCGGAGGGCGCCTCCGCGGAGCCCGAGCAGGGCTTCGCCGTACGTCTGGACAACTTCGAGGGCCCGTTCGACCTGCTGCTGAGCCTGATCGCCAAGCACAAGCTCGACATCACCGAGATCGCGCTGGCCAAGGTCACCGACGAGTTCATCGCGCACGTGAAGGCGGCCGGCAAGGTGTGGGACCTGGAGCAGACCTCCAGCTTCCTGCTGGTGGCGGCGACGCTGCTCGACCTCAAGGCGGCCCGCCTGCTGCCGCAGGGCGATGTCGAGGACGAGGAGGATCTGGCGCTGCTGGAGGCGCGGGACCTGCTCTTCGCCCGGCTACTGCAGTACAAGGCGTTCAAGCAGGTGGCGGCCGTGTTCGAGGGCCGGCTGGCAGCGGAGAGCCTGCGCCACCCGCGGGCCGTCGGGTTGGAGGAGCGCTACGCGACGCTGCTGCCGGAGGTGCTGATCGGGATCGGGCTGGAGCAGTTCGCCGCCCTCGCCGCCAAGGCGATGGCGCCCAAGCCCGGACCGCCCGAGCTCACCCTCCACCACATCCACGCCCCCAGGGTCAGCGTGCGCGAGCAGGCCGGGATCGTCGTGGACCGGCTGCGCCGGGCCGGCACCCTGACCTTCCGGGCGCTGTGCGGGGACTCACCGGACACCCTGACCACCGTCGCACGGTTCCTCAGCCTGCTGGAGCTCTTCCGCGAAGGCGCCGTCGCCTTCGACCAGGTGAGCCCGCTGGGCGAGCTGACGGTGCGCTGGACCGGTGAGGACGGCCCGGGCGGCCCCGACGGGATCGACATCGACGAGCTGATCCAGGACGAGTTCGACGGGCAGCCACCGCCGGAGGCGGGCGGCGCCGCGGAGCAGAAGGCGCAGGAGAGCCATGAGTGAGCAGATCGAGACCGAGCCGCGTCAGCCGCTGCGCCCTGCCCTGGAGGCGGTGCTGATGGTCGCCGACCAGCCGTTGACGCCCACCGCACTGGCGACCTCGGTGGGGCATCCGCTGGCGGAGGTCGAGGCCGCCCTGCAGGCGCTCTCGGCCGAGTACACCGACCAGGGCCGCGGCTTCGACCTGCGCAACGTCGCGGGCGGCTGGCGCTTCTACACCCGCGAGGAGTACGCCGCCGTCGTCGAGGGCTTCGTCCTCGAGGGCCAGCAGGCGAGGCTGACCCAGGCGGCGTTGGAGACGCTCGCGGTCGTCGCCTACCGGCAGCCCGTCTCGCGCGCCCGGGTCAGTGCGATCCGCGGCGTGAACGTGGACGGCGTGATGCGGACGCTGCTCGCGCGCGGCCTGGTCGAGGAGGCCGGTCAGGACCCCGAGACCGGCGCACACCTGTACCGCACCACCGGCTACTTCCTCGAGCGCATCGGGGTCACCGGGCTGGACGAGCTGCCCGAGCTGGCGCCGTACCTCCCGGAGATGGACGACCTCGAGGACGAGCTGGCTGAGATGGTCGCGCCCGCGGCGTCCGCGGCGCCGACGCCTACCGATGAAGCCGACGCCGGCCGGGAGGCCGCGCCCGACCAGGAGCACCACGATGATTGAGCGCACCGACCTTCCTCTCGACGAGGAGGGCCTGATCCGCATCCAGAAGCTGCTCGCCCTCGCCGGCGTGGCCAGCCGCCGGCGGAGCGAGGAGCTGATGCTCGGCGGTCTGGTCGAGATCAACGGCGAGGTGGTCACCCGCCTCGGCACCAAGGTGGACCCCGCCCGCGACCTCATCCGCGTCGACGGCAGGCGGTTGCCGCCGATCAGCGAGAAGGTCTACCTGGTCCTCAACAAGCCGCGCGGGGTGGTGTCCACGATGAGCGACCCCGAGGGCCGGCGCACCCTGCAGGACCTCGTCGCCGACCGGCCGGAACGGCTCTTCCACGTGGGCCGGCTCGACACCGACACCTCCGGTCTGATCATCCTGACCAACGACGGCGACTTCGCCCACCGGCTCGCGCACCCCTCCTACGAGGTCGACAAGACGTACGTCGCGGAGGTCGCCGGCGAGCTCTTCCCGCGGATCCGCAAGCAGCTGCTCGCCGGCGTCACGCTGGAGGACGGCCCGGTGACGGTCAGCACGGCGAGGATCGTCCAGGCGACACAGCACAAGTCGATCATCGAGCTGACGATCCACGAGGGCCGCAACCGGATCGTGCGCCGGCTTCTGGAGCAGGTCGGCCACCCGGTCACCCGGCTGACGCGCACCCGGATCGGTCCGGTGAAGCTCGGCGCCCTGAAGCCGGGGGAGCTGCGCGACCTCACCGTCGACGAGCTCGGCGAGCTGCTCGACAGCACCCAGCTCTGAGACCCGACCCGGCACGCGGGCCCGCGCACCACTAGCCTGCGGTGTGCACGTGCGTGGTGGAGTCGGAGGCGAGGAGTGGTCGTGACGGCGCTGACCGGACCGGTCGAGATCATCGGCACGGGCCTGCTCGGCACCTCGATCGCGCTGGCCTGTCGCCAGGCCGGTCTCGAGGTGCTCCTCACCGACGTCGCCGAGGAGCACATCCGCACGGCGAGTGGTCTCGGTGCCGGCCGGCCGCGGGTCCCGGTCGACCGGCCGCAGCTGGTCGTGGTGGCCGTGCCACCGGCCTACCTGGGCCGCACGATCGGCGACGCGCTGGCGCGCGACCCGGAGGCGGTGGTGACCGACGTGGGCAGCGTGAAGAGTGCGCCGCTCGCCGAGGTCTCGGTGCTGCCGGGCGCGGATCGCTACGTCGGCGGCCACCCGATGGCCGGCAGCGAGCGCTCCGGTCCGCTCGCCGCCTCGGCCGCGCTCTTCGACGGCCGGCCGTGGGCGGTGACGCCGCACCCGGGATCGCGGCCCGATGCGGTCGTCCTGGTCGAGCAGCTCGCCCAGCTGTGCGGCGGCGTACCGGTGCTGATGGACCCGGCCGAGCACGACCGGGCCGTGGCGCGGATCTCGCACGTCCCGCACCTGATGGCCGTCCTGGTGGCCGGCCGGCTCGCCGATGCACCGGCCGAGCACCTGGCCCTGTCCGGGCCGGGTGTGCGCGACGTCACCCGGGTGGCCGGGGGAGACCCGGAGCTCTACAGCCAGATCGTGACCGGCAACGCCGGGGCGGTCGTGGAGCTGCTGGGTGAGGTGCGCGGGCAGCTCGACCGGCTGATCGACGCGCTGACCGACGGAGACCGGGGCGTCCTCGGGAACCTGCTCGAGCGCGGCCAGGAGGGCAACCGGGCGATCCCGGGCAAGCACGGCACGCCGACCGGGCCGACGACCGCTGTGTTCGTGGCGGTGGCCGACGAGCCCGGCGGCCTCGCCCGGCTGTTCGCCGACGCCGGGGCGAGCGGTGTCAACATCGAGGACGTCAGGATCGAGCACGAGCTCGGCCGCCCGGTCGGACTGGTCGAGCTCGTCGTGGCCGAGGGCAGCGCCGAGCAGCTGCGCACGGCGCTCGAATCCCGGGGATGGGTCGTCCACCGCTAGGCTGTCGGCCCGTGAGCACGCCCGAGAACCGCCCCGCGCGCAGCATCGTCATCGCCGTCGACGGGACCTCGGGCTCGGGCAAGTCCAGCACCTCGCGCGGCGTAGCGGCGCGGCTGGGCCTGCGCTACCTGGACACCGGCGCCATGTTCCGGGCGATGACCTGGTGGATGCTCACCCACGGGATCGACGTGCACGACCCGGCGGCGGTGGCCGCCGCCGCCGAGCGTCCGCGGATCGAGTCCGGCACCGACCCGCTCGCGCCGACGATCACCCTCGACGGTGTGGATGTCGCCACCCAGATCCGATCCGCCGAGGTCAACGCCGGGGTCTCGCCGGTCAGCGCGGTGCCCGAGGTCCGTGCCCGCCTGCTGCAGCTCCAGCGTGCCGTCATCGAGCAGGCGCTCGACGGCGCCGGCATCGTCGTCGAGGGCCGCGACATCGGCTCCGTGGTGTGGCCGCAGGCCGAGCTCAAGCTCTACGTCACCGCCGACCCCGCCGCCCGTGCCGCTCGCCGGGCCGAGGAGGAGGGCGGCACCGACGCCGCCGCCGTCCAGGCGTCCCTGGAGGCCCGCGACCGGATCGACTCCGGTCGGACCACCGCGCCGCTGGTGGCCGCCGACGGTGCCGTCCACCTCGACACCACCCCCTTCACGCTCGACCAGGTGATCGCCCACGTCGTCGCGCTGGTGGACCAGGTCCGTACGGCGCAGCCCTTCGCGGAGCGGGCCACGTCATGAGCCCGGCCCTCCAGGGCCTCTCCGGCAGCCTCCCCGACACGACCGGGGTCCGGGCGCCGCGCAACTCGTTCTTCTACACGATGCGCTGGTTCGGCCGGTGGGCCGTGCGGCGGCGCTACCGGGTGCGGTTGCACGGCGTCGAGCATGTGCCGAGCAGCGGTGGTGTCATCTTCTGCTCCAACCACATCGGCGTCATCGACGGGCCGCTGCTGGCGATCTTCGCACCGCGGCCGGTGCATGCCCTGACCAAGGACGACCTGTTCCGCGGACCGCTCGGCCGGTTCCTGCTGGCGGTGGGGCAGATACCGCTGTTCCGCGACGGAGCCGACACCGCTGCGATCAAGACGTGTGTGAAGGTGCTGCGCGAGGGCCGGGCGGTCGGCATCTACCCCGAGGGCACCCGCGGTCCCGGCGAGTACGAGGTCTTCCACCACGGGGCCGCCTACCTCGCCATGGTGACAGGCGCTCCGGTCGTGCCGGTGGTGATGTTCGGCAGCCGCGAGCCCGGCCGGTCGCGCAGCTCGCTGCCGCGCCGCGGGGCGGCCATCGACCTGGTCTTCGGGCCGCCGTTCACCACCGAGCAGGTGCCGTGGCCGCGCCGCCGGGAACACGTCGACCGGATCTCGGCGTTGCTCCGGGAGCACCTGCTGGACCACCTCTCCACCGCGCGCGCGGTCACCGGCCGGTCGTTGCCCGGCCCCCTGCCCGGCGCCCCCGCCGTACCCACCCCGGTCCTCGACCAAGGAGCATCATGACCAGCGACTTCCCAGATCAGCCGATCGCGTTCGATGGACCCGACGGCGCCGCCGAGGGCGAGG
The DNA here is from genome assembly GCF_029873215.1 of Nocardioides sp. BP30. Taxonomy (NCBI): domain Bacteria; kingdom Bacillati; phylum Actinomycetota; class Actinomycetes; order Propionibacteriales; family Nocardioidaceae; genus Nocardioides; species Nocardioides lacus. The sequence goes on from NZ_CP123620.1 coordinate 2,372,008, forward strand.
AGCACGTCGGCCCCACTCCGGTGCTCGCGGTCGTCGGCCGTCCGAACGTCGGCAAGTCCACCCTGGTCAACCGGATCATCGGCCGCCGTGAGGCGGTCGTCGAGGACGTCCCGGGCGTGACGCGCGACCGGGTCTCCTACGACGCCGACTGGAACGGCCGGGCCTTCACGCTGGTCGACACCGGCGGCTGGTCCTCCGACGCCCGCGGGATGGCCCAGCGGATCGCCGAGCAGGCCGAGCTGGCGATCAGCCTGGCCGACGCCGTCCTGTTCGTCGTCGACGCCAAGGTCGGCATCACCGACGAGGACGAGGCGGTGGTGCGCATCCTGCGCCAGGCCAGGAAGCCGGTCGTGCTCGCCGCGAACAAGGTCGACGATCTGCGCACCGAGGCCGAGGCCGCCGGCCTGTGGAACCTCGGCCTCGGGGAGCCGTATCCGGTCTCGGCCCTGCACGGCCGAGGGTCGGGCGACCTGCTCGACGCGATCCTCGAGGCGCTCCCCGAGCTGCCCCCGATGCCGGAGGGCGAGGAGATCGGCGGTCCCCGGCGGGTGGCCCTGGTCGGGCGGCCCAACGTGGGCAAGTCGTCGCTGCTGAACAAGCTGGCAGGGGAGACCCGTGTGGTCGTCGACAACGTGGCCGGCACCACCGTCGACCCGGTCGACGAGTTGATCGAGCTGGGTGGGCGGGTCTGGAAGTTCATCGACACCGCCGGCATCCGAAAGCGGGTCAAGGAGGCGTCGGGTCACGAGTACTACGCCTCCCTGCGGACCACCACCGCCATCGACCGCGCGGAGGTGGCGGTGCTGGTGCTCGACTCCGAGCAGTCGATCGCCGAGCAGGACATCCGCATCCTGCAGACCGTGCGCGAGGCCGGCCGCGCGCTGGTGATCGTGTTCAACAAGTGGGACCTGGTCGACGAGGACCGGCGCTACTACCTCGAGCGCGAGATCGAGCGTGAGCTGGTCCAGGTGAAGTGGGCCCCGCGGGTCAACCTCACCGCCCGCACCGGCTGGCACATCGACCGGCTGGTGCCGGCGCTCGACAAGGCGCTGGAGGGCTGGGAGACGCGCGTGGGGACCGGCGCGCTCAACACGTTCCTGGGCAGGCTCGTCGCCGAGCACCCGCACCCGGTGCGCGGCGGCAAGCAGCCCAAGGTGTTGTTCGGGACGCAGGCCTCGACAGCGCCGCCGACCTTCATCCTGTTCACCTCGGGCAAGCTGGACGCGGCGTACGAGCGCTTCATCGAGCGTCGTCTGCGGGAGGACTTCGGCTTCGTCGGCACGCCCCTCGTGCTGCAGCAGCGGGTGCGCGAGAAGCGCAAGCGCAGCTAGCGACTGCGACCGGCCGTTCGGGCGGGATCGGCCCAGTCGGCCCAGTCGCTCGCGACGGCCGGCGTCGTGCTGTCGTCGGGGAGCTGGTCCATCGGGACCGGTCGACCGAACAGGTAGCCCTGCGCGTAGTCGCAGCCGAGCTCGTGCAGGACGATCGCCTGCTCGGCCGTCTCCACACCCTCGGCGACGATCGTCAGGCGCAGCGAACGGCACAGCGTGATGATCGCGGACAGCACCGGCTGGTGCTCGCGACGGGGATCGATCGCGGCGACGAACGACCGGTCGATCTTGACGATGTCCACCGGGAACTGCTCCAGCCAGCGCAGCGAGGAGTACCCGGTGCCGAAGTCGTCGATCGCCACCCGTACGCCGAGGGCGCGCAGGCCCTGCAGCGTGCGCACCACCTGCGGGTCGTCCTCGTCGAAGAGCGCCTCGGTGACCTCCAGCAGGAGGCTTTCCGGGGGCAGTCCGGTGGCACTGAGCGTCCGGCGGACCTCGTCCACGTAGCCCGGGTTGCGCAGCTCGGGCACCGAGACGTTCACGCCGATGCCGCGCCGGTGGCAGGAGGCCACCGCCGCCGCGCATGCCTGTGCCAGCGTCCAGCGGCCGAGGGCGTGGATGGCGCCGGTGCGCTCGGCGTGCGGGATGAAGTCGTTGGGTGGGATCAGGCCGCGGCGCGGATGGGCCCAGCGCACCAGCGCCTCGGCGCTGACGACCGCGTTGTCGCGCAGCCGGATCACCGGTTGGTAGTGCAGGAACAGCTCCCCGGCCAAGACCGCCGCTTCGAGCTCGCTGGCGCCGTGCGTGGGATCGCCGTACACGACCGTCTGGCCGCGGCCGGCCGCCTTGGCCTCGTACAGGGCCACCTCCGCCCGACCCAGCAGCATCGAGAGGGTGTCACCCGGAGCCCAGGACGCCACACCAGCGGAGGTGCCGATGCCGTCGGGGGCCATGGCGCGCAACCGGTCGGCGATGTCGGCGGCCTTGCCGAGCGAGGACCCCGGCAGCAGGACGGCGAACGCGTCGCCGCCGTAGCGGCTCAGCGTCTGATGCTCCAGCAGCAGCCTGCTCCAGATGCCCGCACAGGCGACCAGGAGCTGGTCGCCGGTGCGTTGACCGGCGGTGTCGTTGAACGTCTGGAAGCCGTCCAGGTCGAGCAGCACGAGGGCGAGCTCGCCGTGCTCGCGGCGCAGCCGGGTGAGCTCGTGCTCGAGCCGGCGGTCGAAGCCGCGCCGGTTGACCAGCCCGGTGAGCGCGTCCTGCTCGACCAGATCGGCGAGCCGTGCCAGCCATCCCGCTACCGTCGGGATCTCGTGGGGACGTGCGAGACGGGTCCGGTACTGCTCGCGCAGTCGCGCCATCCTCATGACAGGTCCCGCCGGGAGGCGTCGCGGACGCGCTGCCGCTCGACCTGCTCGAAGACGACGTTGCGCCGGATGTCGTTGGCGGTGCGAGGCGGGATGTCGAGCATGAGGACCAGATCCACGGAGTCGGGCTCGCCGTTCCCCTGCTCGCGCAGCACCGTGCCACGCAGCATGAAGCCGGTGTGGTGGAGTGTGAAGGCCGCGCGGACGGTGTCGCCGGGCGTCAGCAGCGGGAGGTGGCGGCGCAGCAGCCGGGCGCGCAGCGCCGCCTCGCTCAGGTCGATCAGGGTGCCGCGGATGGTGCCGGCGTCGTGCGAGAGCGTCATCGGCGTCCCCATCGGCAGCCGCACGTACTCGCGTCGCTGGGTGCGAGCCGCCTGGGTATGGACCGCCACCCGCCAGCGGTCGCCGTCGGGAGAGGCTGTCACCGGCGCGCGGAACAGTCCCCGCTCCGTGGTCCAGACCATCGTCGCGTCGATCGGCACCTCGGCGTCGGGCATCGTGGCGGGGTCGACCGACTCCTCGTCGCACACGGTCAGCAGCACGTCGAACCCGTCGTACCCGGTCACCTCGGCCTCGAGCCAGGACGCGCCGGCCCGCTCCACGACGACCACGAGGCCGAGGGCAGGACGGGTGGACACGAGGTCAGTATCGGCCTGTCGGGGCTCGGCCTCAGCGAAAACCCTGGGGTGGTAGTAATCCGATGTGACTATGCGGCGACGCCGAGGGGCGTACGTCGCGGACGGTCGGCGAACGGCGGCCACGACCCGATTCGCACCCCGCTCGTCCGTTGCGATAGCCTTCGGACGCCTTCCTCGGAGGGCGTTCGGGCTGTGGCGCAGCTTGGTAGCGCACTTGACTGGGGGTCAAGGGGTCGCAGGTTCAAATCCTGTCAGCCCGACCGATGATGCAGCAGGTCAGAGGCCGTTTCCGCGAGATGCGGGAACGGCCTCTGCCGCGTTCTGAGGCGCGATGACGCGCACTGCGGAGGCAGCGAGACGGGAGACGTATGACCTATCCTGCGGCCGTGGAACGTCATGGTCTGGTGGTCAACGTCCGTCCCGAGCGACGGGAGGAGTACCTGGCGCTGCATCGCGCGGTGTGGCCGCAGGTGGAGCAGACGCTGCGCGCGGCCAACGTCGCCAATTACACGATCTTCCTGATCGACGACACGCTCTTCGCCTACTACGAGTACCTCGGCACCGACCACGACGCAGACATGGCGAGGATCGGCGAGGATCCGGTCACGCGCGAGTGGTGGACCCACACCGACCCGTGTCAGACGCCGTTCGGCGGTGACGGCAGGACCGACGGTGGGTGGCGCGAGGCCGAGGAGATCTGGCACCTCGCCCCGTAGCGCCGTAGCGCCGGGCCGCCCCAGCGCCGGAGCGCCGGAGCGCCGCAGCGCTCAGCGTCGCTCGAAGCGCGCCGTACGGCGCTCGGCGAAGGCGCGCCGACCCTCGGCCGCATCCTCGGTCGCGAAGCAGATGGTCTGCAGGTCGCGCTCGTAGGCCAGTGCCTGGTCCTCCGACATCGCCGTCGCCGCCTGCACGTTGATCTTGGCCGTCTCCACGGCGATGGGAGCGCGGGAGGCGATCGTGGAGGCGAGCCCGCGGGCTCGCGTGAGCAGGTCGTCCGGTGGCAGCACCTCCGAGACCAGGTGCCAGTCCAGAGCCTGCTGCGCGTCGATCGGGTCGCCGGTCATCAGCATCAGCGCGGCGTTGCTCGGCCCGGCGGCTCGGGAGAGGAACGCCGACATGCCGCCGCCGCCGATCCAACCGAGCTTGACCTCCGGGGCACCGAGGCTGGCGTTGGTCGAGGCCAGTCGGATGTCGCACGACAGCGCCGTCTCGAGGCCGCCGCCGAGCGCGTAGCCGTTGATCGCGGCGATGGACGGCTTGCGCAGCTTGCGGAGCGCGTCGCAGTAGTCGACCCGGTTGCGGAAGTCCCAGGGCGTCGCGTAGGAGTCCAGCGCGGTGATGTCCGAGCCCACGCTGAAGGAGCGCTCGCCGGCACCGGTGAGGACCACGGCACGGACGTCGTCGCTGAGGTTGCACTCCGACACGGCGGCGACGAGTGCCTGAGCCATGGCGGGCGTCAGGGCGTTGAGCTTGGCGGGCCGGTCGAGCGTGATGGTCGCGACCCGCGTGGCGCGGTCGATGTCGAACCTGACGGCTCCCTCGGTGCTCTGCGGCACGGTGTCTCCTGGTGGGTGCGGCGGACGGTGGGGGTCCGTGGCGTCGGTGCCCCGGATCACGGATCGAGGCTTGACTCTACGAGTATGACGTCATACCTTTCAAGGGTTCGTTCCCAGAGTGGAGGAGTTCTCCCGGTGCAGATCGTCCGCGCCCGTTTCCCCGACGCCAGCACGGCCCGAAGCGCGGTGTTGACCGACAAGGGTCTGCATGTGCTCTCCGCCGACCTCCCCGAGCTCCTGGCCGGGTCCGCCCAGGAACTGCGGGCGGCGGTCGAGGCCGCGCTGCGAGGCACGCCGCAGCCTGCCGGCGACGTACCGATCGAGGCTCCCGTCGGCGGGCTGACCGAGGTGTGGGCTGCCGGCGTCACCTACGAGCGCTCCCGCGAGGCACGGATGGAGGAGAGCGAGAAGGAGGCCGACATCTACGACCGCGTGTACGACGCGGAGCGCCCCGAGCTGTTCTTCAAGGCGGCCTCCTGGCGGGTGGCGGGCACGGGCGAGCCGATCAGCGTGCGAGCCGACTCGCCGGTCAACGTGCCCGAGCCGGAGCTCGCGGTGGTCGCGAACCGGTACGGCGAGATCGTCGGCTACACGATCTGCAACGACGTCAGCTCACGCAGTATCGAGGGCGAGAACCCGCTCTACCTCCCGCAGGCCAAGGCCTACCTGGGCGCGTGCGCCGTGGGGCCGGGGATCACCCCCGCCTGGGAAGTGCCGGATCCCCGGGGGCTTCCGATCCTGATGTCGATCGAGCGCGACGGTGACCGGGTCTGGTCCGGCGAGGCGAACACCGGTGAGCTGCATCGCGAGCTCGGTGACCTGGTCGACTACCTGTTCCGTGAGGACGACTTCCCGCACGGCGTCGTGCTGGCGACCGGGACCAGCCTGGTCCCCGACCTGCCCTTCACCCTCCAGGGCGGGGACACGGTCTCGATCGAGCTGGTCGGGCTCGGCACTCTGCGCAACCCTGTGGTGGTCGGCAAGGCCGGCATCGCCCACCTCGTCGAGCGCGTGCAGAAGGAGCAGACCCCATGACCATCGCCACCATCGAGAGCATCGACGCCCGTACCGGAGCAGTCCGCGGACCCAGCTTCCCCGAGACCTCGGCCGAGCAGGTAGCCGCTGCCTGCGCCGCCGCGGCGGCCGCGGCCCCCGGTTGGGTGGCGACGTCGCGTCCCGAGCGGGCCCGGCTGCTGGAGGAGGTGGCGAGCGCACTGGAGACGCGCGCCGCCGAGGTCGTCGCGTGCGCTGACGCGGAGACCGCTCTCGGCACGCCCCGGCTGACCGGGGAGCTGGCGCGGACCTGCTTCCAGCTGCGCTTCTTCGCCGAGGTGATCCGTGAGGGCTCCTACCTCGAGGCCACGGTCGACCATGCCGACGACTCGCCGATGGGCCCGCGTCCCGACCTGCGCCGGATGCTGATCCCGATCGGGCCGGTGGCTGTCTTCGGCGCGAGCAACTTCCCGTTGGCCTTCTCGGTGCCCGGCGGGGACACCGTCTCCGCGCTGGCCGCCGGGTGCCCGGTCGTCGTCAAGGCGCACGAGGCGCACCCGGCGACCTCGGTGCTCTGCTTCGAGACGATGCGCGCGGTGCTGCCCGATGGTGTCCTCGCCCTCGTCCAGGGTCGCGACGCGGGGACAGCGCTGGTCGCGGATCCCCGCATCCGAGCCGTCGGCTTCACCGGCTCCACCCGCGGGGGCCGCGCGCTGGCCGACCTCGCCGCGGCACGTCCCGAGCCGATCCCGTTCTACGGCGAGCTCGGCAGCGTCAACGCGCTCTTCGTGACGCCGGCCGCAGCGGCCGCCAGGGCGGAGGAGATCGGCCGCGGTCTGGCCGACTCCTTCACCCTCGGCGCCGGCCAGTTCTGCACCAAGCCGGGTCTCGCGCTGGTGCCGACCGGAGCCGACGGCGACGCCCTGCGCGACGCGCTGGTGGCCGCCTCGCAGGGACGCACCTTCACGATGCTCACCGACGGCATCCGGCACGCCTACGAGGCGTCGACCGGCACGCCGGACGAGCGCACCGTCGCCCCCACGGTCGTCGAGGTGGCCGCCGGTGAGCTCACCTCCGATCAGCTCGAGGAGGTGTTCGGTCCCTATCTGGTGCTCGCGCGGTACGGCTCGGTCGACGATCTCGACGCGGCCGTCAGCGTCCTGCCGGGCGCGCTCACCGCGACCGTGCACGGCGAGAGCGACGACGAGCTCGGCGCCGACCTCGCCCGCACGCTGCCCGGCCGTGTGGGACGCGTCGTCTGGAACGGCTACCCGACCGGTGTCGCCGTCGGCTGGGCGCAGCACCACGGTGGCCCGTGGCCGGGCACGAACACGCTGCACACCTCCGTCGGCGCGACGGCGATCCGGCGGTTCCTCCGGCCGGTCGCCTGGCAGTCGGCACCCGCCTCCGTCCTCCCCGAAGAGCTCCGCGACGACTACGACGGCATTCCCCGCCGTGTCGACGGTGTGCTCCGGCTCCCTCACTCCTGAAGGCCTCCCATGCCCGTCCTGTCCGGATACCGCGTCCTCGACCTCTCCATCGCCATGGCCGGCCCGCTGGCCGCGATGCGCCTGGGCGATCTCGGCGCCGACGTCCTCAAGATCGAGCCGGTGACGGGGGAGTGGCAGCGGCACACCTCCGCCGGTGGCGCCGTCGGCAACGAGGTCAACGCCTCGTTCCTCTCCCTCAACCGCAACAAGCGCAGCCTCGCCGTCGACCTCAAGAACCCGGCGGGCAGGGAGCTCGTGCTCCGCCTCGCTGCCGAGTCCGACGTCTTCCTGCAGAACTACCGGCCCGGTGTCGCGGCGCGGCTCGGTCTGGACGAGGCGTCGGTGCGCGCCGTCCGGCCCGACATCGTCTACGTCTCCATGAGCGGGTACGGCGAGGACGGGCCCTACGTGAACCGCCCCGGACAGGACCTGCTGCTGCAGGGCCTGAGCGGGGCCCTCTACAGCGCCGGTCGTGCCGAGGACCCGCCGCAGGCCGGCCCGTCGTTCATCGCCGACGCGATCACGGCGTACTCCGCCTTCGAGGGCGTGCTCGCCGCGCTGCTCCACCGTGAGCGCACCGGCGAGGGCCAGAAGGTGGAGGTGAACATGCTCGACGCCATGATCGCGATGCAGATGCAGGAGCTCTCGGTGCGCACCGTGGGCGGCGTGCCGCAGACGCGCGGCCACGAGATCCATGCGCACAGCTACATCCGGGCGCCGTACGGCATCTTCCCCACCAGCGACTCCTACCTCGCCCTCGCCTTCGCCGACCTGTCACTGCTCGCGGAGGTGTTCGGTGACGCCGAGCTCGCGCAGTGGGACGCCGAGCGCGACGGCTTCAAGCAGCGCGACGCCATCTCGGCGGCGGTCGCGCGTCACCTGCGCACCGACACCACCGCCTCGTGGCTCGAGCGGCTCGGCAACAGGGGCGTGTGGGTCGGGCCGGTGAACTCCTACGACGACGTGCTCGAGGACCCGCAGGTCAAGCACAACGGCAGCTTCGTCACCTACGACCACCCGACCGAGGGCAGCGTCACCACCCCCGGCTTCGCCTTCCACCTCACCGCCACCCCGGCGTCGGTCGAGCGCGGTGCTCCGACGGTGGGCCAGCACACGGCCGAGATCCTCACCGAGGCCGGGCTGGGCGCCGACGAGATCGAGGCGTTGCTCCGGGACAAGGTGATCGCGTGAGCGCTCCCGCACCCGAGGGAGCGGCGCTGCGGGGCATGACCTGGGACCATCCGCGCGCCTACCTCGCCCTGGAGGCCTTCGAGAGCACCGGTACGGCGCCCCGCGTCGCCTGGGACCGGCAGTCGCTCGCGGACTTCGAGGCGCACCCCATCGACGAGCTCGCGCGGCACTACGACTTCATGGTCATCGACCACCCGGGTCTGGGGGCGGCGATCGGGGCAGGTGCGCTGGCGGCGTACGAGGACGTGCTCGCTCCGGAGGCGCTGCGGCACTGGTCGGACGGCGCGATCGGCGCGAGCGGTGCCAGCTACCGCCTCGGCGAGCGGACCTGGGCACTGCCGATCGATGCCGCGGCGCAGGTGACGGTGCGGCGCCCGGAGGTTCCGGTCGTGCGCCGCTGGGAGGACGTCCCGGCGGCTGCCGAGGAGCATCCGGTGGCGCTGTGCCTGGCGGGCCCGCACGCCGGGCTGATGCTGCTGGCCATGTGCTCGGCCTCGCCGACCTACGACGAGGACCGATTGCTGGACCCGCTCACCGCCGGCCGGGCCGTGGACCTGTTGCGTGAGGTCTTCCGGCGCGGTGCTCGCGACATCCTGGACCCGATCGGCGTGCACGAGCTGCTGGCCACCGGCGAGGGTGCGACCTGGTGCCCGCTGGCCTACGGATACGTCTCCTACGCCGACCGGCTGGCCTGGAGCGACGCACCGACGTGGCACGGCAGCGGGCCGCTGAGCGTCCTGGGCGGGACCGGCCTCGCGCTGGCCGCCCGGACGGCCGCCGATCCGGCGCGGCTCGCGGCCGCCCGGGCCTGGGTGGCCGCCTACCTCGACGACGAGGTCCAGGCGAGGCTCGTACCACGTTCGGGCGGTCAGCCGGCCACCCGAACGGTCTGGGTCGGTGGCGATGCGTTCTACGCCGACACCGTCGCGACCCTCGAGGCCGCCTGGGTCCGCCCTCGGTCGGCGGGCTGGATCGCGTTGCAGGACCACCTCTCCGAGCTGGTCCGTGAGGCGATCGTGGAGGACCTCGACGCAGCGACGGCGATCGCGGATGTGAACCACCGCTACGCAGCCCTTCGACAGGGCTGAGCGGTTCAGCTACGGACAAGCAGTCCGGGACAAGCAGTTCGGGACAAGCAGCAACAGGGTGGAGGAGTGAGGTCATGGGTGTTGCCGTCGTGACCGGAGCGGGAGGATCGCTCGGACGGGCGATCGCGCTCCGGCTGGCGCAGGACGGTCATCGTGTGGCCGTCACCGACGTCGCCGAGGCGGCGTTGAAGGAGACGGTCGAGGCGGTGTCGGACATCACCGGCGCGGTGTGGTCCAGCGTCGTCGACCTGCGCGACGACGAGGCGCTCGGCGCCTTCTTCGCGGGCGTCCGGCGCGAGCTCGGACCGGTCACCGCGCTGGTCAACAACGCCGCGATCTACCCGACGGTGCCCTTCCTCGACATGGAGGTGGGCGACTACGACGCGGTGCAGGAGGTGAACCAGCGCGGCTACTGGCTGTGTGCGCAGCTCGCCGGACGCCAGATGATCGCCGCCGAGGGAGCCGAGGACAGGTCGATCGTCAACATCGCCTCCATCACGATGCACGGCGGGTGGGAGCACCTGGCCGCCTACGTGACGACCAAGGGCGCGGCGGTGACGATGGCACGTGCCCTGGCCCGCGAGCTGGGTCCGCACGGCATCCGCGTCAACGCAGTCTCGCCGGGGGCGTTCAAGACGGCCGCCGAGGAGATCTACGACGATCCCGAGGCCTACAGCGCCATGGTCGTCGAGCGGCAGGCGCTCAAGCGGCGGGGCACGCCCGCCGAGCTCGCCGCCGTCGTGTCGTTCCTGACCGGTCCGGACGCCGCCTTCGTGACCGGTCAGACCATCGAGGTCAACGGCGGATGGGTGATGGCATGAGCACGGACCAGGTTCCGACCCGGCGCGAGATCGCGCGCCACGCGGGCGAGACCAGCGCGTACGGCGGGGTGCGCAGCGTCGTCCTCGGTGACGGCGTGGAGCGCGGCATCCGGGTGCTGGAGTTCCGCACCGGCGGCGGCCTCTGCTTCGAGGTCCTGGTCGACCGGGCGATGGACATCGGCGTCGCCGAGCTGGACGGTGTCTCGGTCGGCTGGCGCTCCCGCACCGGCTTCCGGCATCCCGGGCTGCATGAGAACGCGGACGAGGAGGGGTTGTCCTGGCTGCGCAGCATGTCGGGGCTCCTCGTGACCGGCGGCCTCGACCACACGCTCTTCGGTGGCGACGTCGACGCCACCCACTACGCCTACCCGCCCAAGCAGACGGTCCGGCACGGCCTGCACGGCCGGGTGGCCAACATCCCCGCCCGGCTCATCGGGTACGGCGAGGACTGGGTCGCCGAGGACCGCTGCGTCCTGTGGGCCGAGGGCGAGATCACCCAGGCCACCAACTTCGGCGAGCACCTGGTGCTGCGCCGCCGCATCGAGGCCGACCTCGGCGGGACCGAGATCCGGCTGACCGACATGGTCACCAACGCCGGCTTCGACCGCACGCCGCACATGTTCCTCTACCACGTCAACGTCGGGTGGCCCTTCCTCGCGGAGGGGACCCGGTTCGTCGCCGACATCGAGGAGACGCTGTGGCGCAGCGACAGCGTGGCCGAGCAGGGTGTCGACCACCTCGTCTTCGACCAGCCGCTGCCGGGCTTCGTCGAGCAGGTCTACGAGCACCGGCTCACCGCGGATGAGGCCGGCCGCCATCGGGTCGGGCTGGTCAACGACGCCCTCGGCAGGTCCTTCGAGGTGGACGTGGACGCCGAGGCGTTCCCGTGTTTCTTCGAGTGGCTCAACCTGCGCGAGGGTGGCTGGGCCGTCGGGCTCGAGCCGTCGACGCATCACGTCGCCGGCGATGCGGCGGCGCGCGAGGACGGCTCGATGATCTGGCTCGAGCACGGCGAGCAGCGCCGCTACGAGACCGTCTTCCGGTTCGGCCGGACCCGGTGAGCGCGTCCGAGCCGCGGCACTAGGCCGTCGGCTTCCCGGCGTGGTCGGGAAGTCGGCGACGCCGCCACGACTCGACGATGTGCCCGTTCATCGCGTCTTGGGCACGCACGGCGTCCTGCTCGGTGATGGCGGCGTGGATGGCCGCGTGCTCGCTGAGGGTCAGGGCGAACGCGTCGGCGGTGTCGACACCGTGGTAGCGCCAGCTCTCCAGCGCACGCTCCATCAGGATCCGCGCGATGCTCTCGGCCAGGCGGTTGCCCGAGGTAGCCATCACGACCTCGTGGAACTCGATGTCGGCGTGCCGGAAGGCGGTCTGGTCGTCGACGGTCTCGCGCATCCGCCGCAGCGCCGCGTCCAGCCGGGCGAGCTGATCGGCGTCGCGGACGCGGGCCGCCTCGGCGGCCATCACGGACTCCAGCTGGGCGCGGATCACGCTCAGCTCGTCGAGGACGCCGAGGGAGTCGTCGTGCTTGATCAGCGAGGTCAGGACGGTTCGGTCCAGCATGTTCCACGACGAGGTCGGGCGGACCTGGGTGCCGCGACCGCGGGCGATGGTGACCAGCCCCTTCTCCTCGACCCGCTTGACGGACTCGCGGATCACGGTGCGGCTCACGCCGAACTGCTCGCTGAGCGGGCCCTCGGGGGGCAGCAGGGTGCCCGGCTCCAGACGACCCGACACGATGGCGTCGACGAGGTCCTCCACCACCGCGACACCCAGCATCGGGGTGGGACTGCGTCGCTCGGTGACCACGAGGCGGCGATCGGATTCTGCTGGCATGGAACCGAAGTGTAGGACGTCAGACGTGTGGCGACGTCGCAACGGGACCCGGCGCGCGGCCGGGGAGCGCGGCGCCATGCCATTGACGTCAGACATCATATGTTTCATGATAAGGTCCTCCACCAGGAGGAACGATGCTCAAGGACCTGCCTCGCAGCAGTCGAAAGGAGGTGCAGGGATGCGCATCACGGGCTACCGCACGCTGACCACCCTGCATCGATGGGGCCGTCCGATCGGGGACGTCAACGGACACGTCGCCGCCGGTGTCACGGCCGTGCCGATCGTGCTCGTCGAGACCGACGCCGGCCTCACCGGGGTCGGACTCGGCGCCCGGGACGGCCTGGACACGGTCTTCCCGGCACTGCTCGGCGAGGATCCCCGCGCTGTGACAGCGCTCTACGACCGGATGCTCGCCGCTGTCTTCAAGGCCGGCCACGCGGGCTCGGTCTTCGGCGCGATCGGTGCGTTCGACATGGCGCTGTGGGACCTGAAGGCGAAGGCCGCCGAGCAGCCGCTGTGGCGGATGCTCGGCGCCCGTGACCGCGTCGTCCCGGCGTACGCCTCGGGTCTCGACGGCCCGCTCGACGACGACGAGCTGCTCCGGCTGCAGGCATCCTTCGCCGAGCGCGGCTTCGGGGCGGTCAAGCTCAAGGGTGGCCTGGACCTGGAGGGGGACCTGCGCCGCATCCGACTGGTCCGCGACCTCTACGCCGACGCCGGCGCGACCCCCCGCGTGATGCTCGACGCCAACGAGTCCTGGTCGCGCAAGGAGGCCATCTCCTACCTGCAGCGCCTCGAGGAGCAGGTCGACCTCGCCTGGATCGAGGAGCCTGTACGCCGCTGGGACGCCGACGGACACGCGATGATCAGCCGTGCCGTGCGGGCCGCCGTCGCCACGGGGGAGAACCTCACCGGCCTCGAGCAGTTCCGGCCGCTCATCCAGGCGAACGCAGTGGACGTCGTGCAGACCGGCAGCGTCTGGGGCGTCACCCACTTCCTCCGCGTCGCCGCGCTGGCCCAGACCTTCGACCTGCTCGTCAGCCCGGTCGGCTACAACGCCAATCCGCTCGCGCACGCGGCTGCCGCCGTACCGAACCACGTGGCGACCGAGGTGCAGGACCTCGGCTTCCCGGTGGGGATAGCGGTGGATCAGGAGTACGCCGACGGGGCGATCATCCTCGGCGACCAACCCGGCCTCGGCCTGGGTGTCGACGAGGCGGCGATCGCCGCGCTCGCCGAGTCGGCCGACTGGGGTGAGGACAAGGGACCGCACGTGCGCCCGATCAGCGCGGGGCGTCGTCTGCTCGCACCGGTGACGCACGAGTTCGCGCCCGCGCTGACCTCGCTCGCCCCGCCGTCCGCCTGACATGCGGATCGACGCCCACCACCACGTCTGGGACCTGGACCGGCGCCCCCAACCGTGGACCGAGGACCTGCCGGTCCTGCGCCGGTCGTTCGGGTTCGACGAGCTGACCCCGCAACTGCTGGCGCACCGGGTCGAGGGGACCGTCGTCGTCCACACCGTGGCCAGCCCCGAGGAGACCGGTGAGCTGCTGGCCCTGGCCGCGGCCGATCCGCTGGTGGCGGGCGTCGTCGGCTGGCTCGACGTCGAGGCGCCCGATCTCGACGAGACCCTGGCCTCCACCCGGCTGCTCCCGGGCGGCCGGCACCTCGTCGGCGCCCGCCACCAGCTCCAGGTGGAGCCGGACCGGCAGTGGTTGGACCGGCCCGCGGTGCGCCGCGGTCTGGAGACTCTCGGTGAGCACGGCCTGGTCTGGGACCTGGTGGTCTCACCCGAGCAGCTCGGTGACGTCCGCCGGGCGGTGGCCGCGCTGCCGCAGGTCTCCTTCGTGCTCGACCACGCCGGGAAGCCGCCCCTCGCGGGCGGTGACCTGGCCGCGTGGCGCGCGGACCTGGCCGCGCTCGCGACGCTGCCCAACCTCGCGGTCAAGCTCTCCGGCCTGGTCACGGAGGCGTCGTGGGACCGATGGCAGGTCGAGGATCTGCGCCCGGCCGCCGATCACGTGCTGGAGCTGTTCGGCCCCGACCGGACGATGTTCGGGTCCGACTGGCCGGTCTGCCTGCTCGCGGGGGCGGACTACGACAGCGTCGTGGCCACGTTCGACGACCTCGTCGCCTCGTTGACCGCCGCCGAGCGCGCGCAGGTCTGGGGCGACACAGCTGTCCGCGTCTACGGACTGGAGGAATGATGCAGCAGCCGACCACGAGCCGACGCACCATCGGCGGCACCCGCGTCCAGGTCAGCGACCTGGGGTTCGGTGGTGCCTCGCTCGGCAACCTCTACCGGGTCACCGAGGACGCCGAGGGTGCGGCGGCCGTCGCGGCGGCGTACGAGGCGGGCATCACCTACTTCGACACCGCGCCGCACTACGGCCTCGGCCTGTCCGAGCGCCGCCTGGGGAGCGCGCTGGCCGCGTATCCGCGCGACTCGTTCACCCTCTCCACCAAGGTCGGCCGTGCGCTCGACCCGAATCCCGCGCCGACCGGCTCGGACCTCGCCTCGGGCGGGTTCGACGTCCCCGACGACCTGGTGCGGCGCTGGGACTTCTCCGGCGACGGGGTGCGTCGCAGCATCGAGCAGAGCCTGGACCGGCTCGGGCTGGACCGGATCGACATCGTCTATGTGCACGACCCCGACGACCATGCCGACCAGGCCGTCGCCGAGGCGATCCCCGCGCTGATCGAGCTGCGCGACCAGGGTGTCATCGGTGCCGTCGGGCTCGGGATGAACCAGATCGGGGTGCCGCTGCGGGCGGTGCGCGAGACCGACCTGGACGTCGTGATGCTCGCCAACCGCCTCACCCTGCTCGACCGCAGCGGGCTGGAGCTGGCCGACGCCTGTGCCGAACGCGATGTCTCGGTGGTCGCGGCCGCGCCGTTCAACTCGGGCCTGCTCGCCCGCCCGCGGCCGGCGGCCGACGCGACCTACGACTACCAGCCCGCCCCGGCCGACCTGCTGGCCCGGGTGAACGCCCTCGCCGACGTGTGCGAGCGCTGGGGCGTGACCCTTCCCGACGCGGCGGTGCAGTTCCCGCTGCAGCATCCGGCGGTGGTCTGCGTCGTCGCCGGCCTGCGCGATGCCCGGCAGGTCGCCGAGCTCGTCGAGCGCCGCCACGCGCACGTTCCCGACCAGGCCTGGGCCGAGCTCGGCCGCTGACCCGACCCATCGAGAGGACCGACATGCTCAGCGCTGCCTACACCGGCGCCCGAACGTTCGACGTCACCCAGACGCGATCGGTGCCGCCCGGTCGCGGCGAGGTGCAGATCGCTGTCGCCTACGCGGGGATCTGCGGCACCGACCTGCACATCTTCCACGGCGACATGGACGCCCGCGTCAGCACGCCGGCGGTGATCGGGCACGAGATGTCCGGCACCGTCGCCGCCCTCGGCGAGGGCGTGACCGGCTGGGCGGTGGGGGATCCCGTCACGGTGATGCCGCTGCGGTGGGACGGCACCTGCCCGGCCTGCCGGGCCGGGAACGAACACATCTGCCAGCACCTCGTCTTCGTCGGCATCGACAGCCCCGGCGCCCTCCAGGGCCGCTGGAACGTCCCGGCCGACCTACTCGTCGGCCTCCCCGACGGACTGTCCTTGCAGCATGCCGCCCTGGTCGAGCCGGTCGCTGTCGCGGTTCACGACGTACGCCGCTCCCGGCTGGCCGCCGGAGATCGCGCTGTCGTTCTCGGCGGTGGGCCCATCGGCGTGCTCATCGCCGTGGTGGCCCGTGATGCGGGGGCCGAGGTGCTGCTGGTCGAGCCGGACGCGGGTCGTCGTACCGCCGTCGAAGAGCTGGGGTTCAGGGTCGTCGACCCCGCGACCGCCGACCCGGTGACGCTCGTCGAGGAGTGGACCGACGGCACCGGTGCCGACGTGGTGTTCGAGGTCTCGGGGGCGGCACCGGCCGTGCTGACGGCCACGGCGGTGGCGAAGGTCCGCGGCACCGTGGTGGTGGTCGCGATCCATCCCCAGCCGAAGCCGGTCGACCTGCAGCGGGTGTTCTGGCGCGAGCTGACGCTCCTGGGCGCGCGGGTCTACCAGCGCACTGACTTCGAGCGTGCCGTCGAGCTGCTGGCCGGGGGTGTCGTCCCCGCCGACGCGCTCATCACCCAGGTGGTGCCGCTGGCCCAGGTCGCCGACGCCTTCGGGGCGCTGGAGTCAGGCCGTGCGATGAAGATCCTGGTCGACTGCCAGGCCGGGCAGGGCGGGGACGGCCGATGAGCCTCTTCGACCTCACCGGCCGCCTGGCCGTCGTCACCGGCGCTCGTCGCGGCATCGGCCTGGCCATGGCCGTCGCCCTCGCCGAGGCCGGCGCCGACGTGATCGGGGTGAGCGCCCAGCTCGAGGACGATCCGCAGGTCGGCCGCCTGGTCACGGCCACGGGCCGCTCCTTCGAAGGGCGCCGGTGCGACTTCACGGACCGTGATGCCGTCCTCGCCCTCGGCGCCGACCTCGCCGAGCGGGAGCCCGACATCGTGATCAACAACGCCGGCACCATCCGCCGCCAGCCGGCCGCCGACCACGCCCTCGAGCTGTGGGACGAGGTCATCGGCGTCAACCTCTCGGCGCCGTTCGCGCTGACCCAGGCGCTGGCGCGCCCCATGCTCGAGCGTGGGTCGGGCAAAGTCGTCTTCACCGCCTCGCTGCTCAGCTTCCAGGGCGGCATCAACGTGCCCGGCTACGCCGCCTCCAAGTCGGGCATCGCCGGCCTGACCAAGGCGCTGGCAAACGAGTGGGCGCCGCACGGCGTCAACGTCAACGCGATAGCGCCCGGCTACATCGCCACCGACAACACCCAGGCCCTCCAGGACGACCCGGACCGATCCCGCTCGATCCTGGAACGCATCCCGGCCGGTCGCTGGGGGAGAGCCTCGGACCTGGCCGGCGCGACGGTGTTCCTGGCGAGCGCGGCCTCGGACTATGTCGACGGCGTTGTCCTGCCCGTCGACGGTGGCTGGCTCGGCCGGTGAGGAACGCCTCGGCCCTGCCGCGGTCCTCGTCGTCAGGACCGCTGACCCGTACGCAGAAGAACCGACACAAGGAGTAGCAATGCATCTGGCTCGACTGGGACCGAGGGGATCGGAGATCCCGACCGTCGTCGTCGACGGGACCCACCTCGACCTGCGCCCGATCACCGCCGACATCGGCCCGACGTTCCTGGCCGGGGGCGGCCTGCAGACGGTGCGCGAAGCCGTCGCCGCCGGCAGCCTCGAGCCGCTCGCGAACGCCTCCGAGCTGCGCGTCGGTGCGGCGCTCGCCCGGCCCGGCAAGATCGTGTGCATCGGTCTGAACTACCGCGACCATGCCGCCGAGACCGGGGCCGCCATCCCGCCCGAGCCGGTCGTCTTCATGAAGGATCCTGCGACGGTGGTCGGACCGTTCGACGAGGTGCTGATCCCGCGCGGCTCCACCAAGACGGACTGGGAGGTCGAGCTCGGCGTGGTCGTCGGCACCACCGCCCGCTACCTGGATTCGCCCGCGAGTGCCCTCGACCACGTGGCGGGCTATGTGCTCTCCCACGACGTCTCGGAACGGGAGTTCCAGCTCGAGCGCGGCGGCCAGTGGGACAAGGGCAAGAGCTGCGAGACCTTCAACCCGCTCGGAGGCCGGTTCGTCACCGCCGAGGAGATCGCCGATCCGCAGGATCTCCGTCTGGCCCTCTCGGTCAACGGCGTCCGGCGGCAGGACGGCACCACCGCCGACATGGTGTTCTCGGTCGCGCACGTGGTCTGGTACCTCAGCCAGTTCATGGTGCTCGAGCCCGGCGACCTGATCAACACCGGGACGCCCGCCGGCGTCGCGATGGGGATGGCCGACCAGCCCTATCTGCGCGCCGGTGACGTGGTCGAGCTGGAGATCTCCGGTCTGGGGTCGGCGCGGCAGACGGTGGGACAGGCGTGATGAGCACGATCCGTGGTCAGGAGTACGACGGCCTGGTCGCCGTCGTGACCGGCGGCAGCGACGGCATCGGCCTGGCGGTCGGCCTCGAGCTCGCGGCCCGTGGCGCCAGGGTCGCCTCCCTCGACCTGGCCGTCGACGATCTGCCGGAGGAGATCACGGGCTTCCGCTGTGACGTGACCGACCGGGCCTCGGTGCAGGCAGCCGTCGCGCAGGTCGTGGACCGGCTCGGCGGCATCGACGTCCTGGTCAACAACGCCGGTGTCAGTGCTGTCGGCACGGTCGAGGAGCTCGGCGACGAGGACTGGCACCGGGTCCTCGACGTCAACGTCGTCGGGATGGCGCGTTCCTCAGCGGCCGCCCTGCCGCACCTGCGTGCCTCGCGCCATCCGGCGATCGTCAACATGTGCTCGATCGGCGCGCTCAACGGCCTGCCGCAGCGGGTGGCCTACAACGCCTCCAAGGGCGCCGTCCTGGCGCTGACCTACGCGATGGCGACCGATTACGTCGGGGAGGGCATCCGGGTCAACTGCGTCTCGCCGGGCACGGTGCACACCGGCTTCGTCGACCGGATGCTCGCCAGGTTCCCCGACCCGGAGAGGGAGAAGGCGGCCCTCGACGCCCGTCAGGCGACGGGCCGGATGGTGACCCCCGAGGAGGTGGCCGATGCCGTCGCCTACCTGGCCAGTCCGCGTTCCGGATCGACCACCGGGACCGCTCTGGACGTCGACGGCGGCATCACCCATCTGCGGCCGCGGCCGGTCCAGCAGACCGACTAGGCCCGTCTAGCCGCCGGCGTCGGCACGGTCCCGCGCGCATCCCTTGCGCATACGTCACATGTATGATGTTATCCCTGTCACAGGTCTACGGCCCGCACACGCCGGACCACGAGAGAAGGAAGCAGCAATGGAGATGGTTCCCCGGAACGCCGCCCGCGTACGGCGTTCGCGTCGAGTCAGCCGGGTTCGGGCCGCGGCACTCGTCGCCGGTGCTGTCGTCGGTGCGCTGAGCCTGGCCGCCTGCGGTGGGCAGAGCGTCGGCGGCAGCACCAGCAAGATCGCCGACAGCAACAGCAAGTACGGCTTCAAGACGGCCTCGCAGGACTCGAAGGCGCAGATCACGGTGTGGGTCGACTCGACCCGCGAGCCGATCGCGAAGGCCTACAACGCCGCCCACCCCGACGCCCAGGTCAAGATCGTCACCTACGACGGCAACGCGAACGGGTCCAACTCCTTCAAGACCAAGACGCAGCTGTTCGATCGCGCCGGCTCCGGCTGGCCGGACGTCACCTTCACCACGGACAACAACTCCGCCGCCTGGGGCTCCTTCAGCGGCACCGGCGACCTCGCCGCGGTGAACAAGGGCCTGGTGCCGGACACCACCCTGAACAACTTCGCGAAGGGCTCGCTCGACGTCTGCACCGTCGACGGCACCTCCTACTGCCTGCGCAACGACCTCGCGCAGAACGTGCTCTGGTACAACAAGACGCTCATGGACAAGTTCGGCTACCAGGTCCCCACCACGTGGGAGGACTACGAGAAGCTCGCCGACAAGGTCGCCACCGAGCACCCGGGTTACATCGTGGGCACGGCCGGCGACGCCTGGACGCCGGAGATCTACATGTGGGCCGCCCAGTGCCCCGCCAACGACGTCACCGGCCCCAAGACGGTCAAGGTCGACACCTCCGACCCCAACTGCGTCAAGGGCGCCAAACTGATCGACGACCTGGTCGCCAACAAGACGATGTCCACGCTGTCCCTGTTCGGTCCCGACTTCGCCAAGAACGACGCCGACAAGGTCCTCATGCTGCCCGGCCCGTCGTGGTACGGCGGCTCGGTCTTCCAGGGCACCTTGAAGACGCCTGCGGGCCAGGTCGCCGCCGCACCGGCCCTGAAGTGGGCGGACGCCTCCGACACCGTGACCGGTGACGTGGGCGGCGGCGCGTGGTGGATCTCCTCGCACAGCAAGAACCTCGCGGCGGCCGCCGACTTCGCCACCTGGGTGACCAGCCAGGCCAAGTACGGCGACGCGCTCGCGCCGACGTACCCGGCCTACACGCCGGCGGCGCAGACCTGGGCGGCCGAGACCCAGAAGAGCGGCTACTACGCCGACGACATCGTCACGCCGATGAGCCAGGCGGCCGGGCAGGTCTGGTCGGGCTGGGGCTCGGCGCAGTTCAGCCAGGAGGCGATCTGGGCCAAGGTGGTCCAGGCGGGCATGAGCCAGGGCAAGACCGTCGAGTCGCTGCTGCCGGCATGGCAGACCGAGATCGAGAACCAGGCCAAGACCTTCGGGTACGAGGTCACGAAGTGACCGCAACCTCCTCCGAGAGGGTCGCGACCGTCGCACCCGAGGCCGCCAGCAACCGGATCCGTACCGGTTCCTGGCGGCCTCGGGCCGGTCACGCGTTCGTCGCGCCGTACGTGGCGCTCCTGGCGCTGTTCGGCATCATCCCGGTCTGCTACTCCATCTACCTCGCGTTCACCGACGTGGGCGGTGGCTTCGTCGGCTTCTCCAACTTCAGCCGCACCGCTCAGGACTACCGCTTCCTGCCGGCGCTCGGTCACGTCGCCGTCTACCTCCTGATCTGGCTGGTGATGCTGAGCGTCCTCGTGGTGCTGCTCACGCTGCTCGTCCACCAGCTGGTGTCACGCCGCACCAAGACGGTGATCAGGCTCGCCTACTACATCCCGGGTGCCCTGGCAGGAGCTTCCAGCGTGCTGCTGTGGCTCTTCGTGCTCGACCCGACGGTCAGCCCGGTCGCGCCGATCCTCAAGGCGCTGGGCAGCGATCACTTCACCGATGTCGTGGCGCCGGGCCATCTACCGGTCATCTTCGCCGTGATCGCCTTCTGGACCGGTGCGGGTGGCTGGGTCCTGGTGCTCTACGGCGCCCTGAACACGATCCCGTCCGACGTCCTCGAAGCCGCCAAGGTCGACGGGGCCGGACGGGTCCGGACGGCCCTGCGGATCCAGCTGCCGATGATCCGCAAGTCGATCACCTACATGCTGATCCTCGCCTTCGCCGCGGGCACCCAGCTCTTCGTGGAACCGCAGCTGATCTCCCAGGCCAGCTTCGGGATCGTGCCCAACGACTACAGCGTCAACCAGCTCGCCTACCAGTACGCATTCACCCAGAACGACTTCAACGGCTCGGCCGCCATCGCGCTGGACCTGCTGGTCATCGCGCTGATCAGCACCGGCCTGTTCGTGGCGCGCGGGCGACTCTTCGAGACCGACTAGGAGAACCGATGTCCTCCCCTGCCTCCTACACCGCCCAGCGCTGGGCGGGCCGCTCGCTGGTCGCCGTGGTGCTGATCGTGTTCGGGCTCTTCTTCCTGGTCCCGGTGATCTGGCTCCTGCTGGCCGGGACCAAGACGAACCACCAGCTGGTCGACGGCAACCCGTTCTCCTTCGGCAGTCTGTCCGCTCTACGGCACAACTGGGACGCCCTGATGTCCTTCCAGAGCGGGTCGTTCAAGACGTGGATGAAGAACTCGGTGCTCTATGCCGGGCTGGCGCTGGTGATCACGCTGGTCGTCAGCATCCCGGCCGGATACGCGTTGGCGAAGCTGGACTTCAAGGGCCGTCGCCCGCTGCTGATCGTGACGCTCGTGGTGATGCTGATGCCGACCTCGGCGCTGGTCCTGCCGATCTTCCTCGAGGTCAACTACGTGCACCTCGTCAACACCCCGCTGTCGGTGATCCTGCCCTTCTCGTTCTTCCCCTTCGGCGTCTACCTCGCCTACATCTACTTCGCCGACGCGGTTCCCAGCGAGCTCCTCGAGGCGGCGAAGATCGACGGCTGCAGCGAGGTGCGCACCTTCACCGCCATCGCGCTGCCGCTCGGGATGCCGGTGGTGGCGCTGGTGGGCTTCTTCAGCTTCGTGCAGAACTGGAACAACTTCTTCCTGCCCTACGTGATGCTGCCGCGCAGCGACGCCTACCCCATGCAGGTCGGGTTGACGCAGATGCTCACCTCCACGCCCAACTTCAACCCGGTGGTGGGCGCCAGTGCCGAGGTGTCACCGCCGGAGCTCGTGCTGGCGACCCTGGTCTCGGCGGCGCCCGTGCTCGTCATCTTCCTGCTCGCGCAGCGGTACGTCGTCAGCGGGCTGACCGCCGGCGCGACGAAGGGCTGAGCCCGACCCGGGTCGTCGCCGGGTGGGTCAATCCTCCGGCAGCAGCCGCACGGCGACCAGGGCGACGTCGTCCTCGGGGTCATCCGGCAGGAGCCTGCGCAGCAGCTCGTCGCACAGCTCCTCGAGCCCGTACCCGTCGTGGATCAGCTCGGTGAAGGTGGCGGCGAGGCGGTCGATGCCCTCGTCGATGACCTCGCCGCGTCGTTCGACCAGTCCGTCGGTGTAGAACAGCAGCGTGCTGCCGCGCGGCAGCGTCACCACGTTCTCCGCGCGCACCGACGTCGGCTCCAGGCCGAGCAGGACGTCGGACCTCTCGCCCCACAGCACCTCCGTGCCCTGCGGCACGCCCCGGGGGTGGGTCACGACGACCGGCGGTGGGTGGCCGGCGTTGGACCAGCGCAGCCGGGTGACGCCCTGCCGACGCTCCTCGGGCGTCTGCTCGAGACGAGCGACCACGACCGTGGCGGTGATCCTGATCAGCAGCCGTGACATCGCCTGGTCGACCTGGCTGAGCAGCTGCGCGGGCGAGGCCTCGGTGACGGCTGCGACGCCGCGCAGGATGTTGCGGAGCTGGCCCATCGCCGCAGCGGCGGCGGAGTCGTGGCCGAGCACGTCGCCGATGACGACGACGGTGGCACCCTGGGGCTGCAGGAACGAGTCGTACCAGTCGCCGCCGACCTGGGCGACCTCGGCCGCCGGCTGGTAGCGCACCGCGACGTGGAGATGGTCCGGCTCGGGCGGCGGCGTCATCATGCTGCGCTGCAGCTCACCGGCCAGGTCCCGCTGCTCGGCGTAGAGCCGGGCGTTGTCGAGGGCCAGGCCGGCGCGGTCGCCGAGCTCCTTGAGCAGGACGAGGTCCGCCGCGTCGAAGCCGGGATGTCCCGCACCGCGGAAGATCGACAGCAGGCCCAGCGTGCGGCCCCGAGCGCGCATGGGCACGACCGCCGCGGCGGTGGGGGCGAGCTGGATGAGCGCGTCGCGGGCCTCACCGGCGGACAGGACCGAGGCGACAGCGTCGGTCGCGTCGGTCGGCACCACGATCGGTGCGGCCGAGCGCAGCGCTCGGGCGAAGAAGGAAGCGTCGGTCAGGGCGGGCACCCGCGTCGCGGCGTACCGGCTCACCAGCGATCGTCGGGCCTCGTCGACGTGCCAGCCGCCCACGTCGCGCAGGCCACGTCGCCAGTCGGAGGAGGAGATCCTGCCGTGGTCGGTGAGGGTGACCAGGCACCACTCCCCGAGCTCGGGAACCACCAGCCGTGCCAACCGGCCCACGGCCGTGTCCCCGTCCCAGGTGTCGGCCATCTCGGCACCTGCCTCTGCCAGGAGCGTGGAACGGCGACTGGCCCGGTCGAGCTCCTCCTGCGCGTGATGGCGTGCGGTGATGTCGATGAAGTACACCGACAGTCCCTCGGGCGTTGGCCAGCCACGCACCTCGTAGTGGGCATCGAGCGGAGGGGGGTAGTACGCCTCGAACGTCACCGGCTCGCCGGAGGCCATGGCGTGGCGGTACTGCCGCTCGAACTCGCTACCGACAGCGGCGGGGAACAGCTCCCAGAGCACCCCGCCGACCCACTCGACGCCGATCCCGCCCAACAGTCGCTTCGCCTCACTGTTGGCATAGGTGACCCGCCAGGACCGGTCGAGGCTGAAGAAGGCGGTAGGCATGGATTCCAGCACCCGTGCGACCCGCGCCTCGTCCGCCTGCTCGGCGGTGGTGTCCGAAGCTGCGCCCAGGAGCCGGATCGCGCGTCCGTCCGGACCCGGCATCGCTCGGCCACGCGCGGAGATCCAGCGCAGATCCCCCGAAGGCAGCAGCACGCGGTACTCGGCCGTGTAGGTGCCGACGGTCTCGACGGCGTCGGCGAGCGCCTGGGTCACCCGGTCCCGATCGTCGGGGTGGACGACGGCGTTGAAGGCCTCGATCGTTCCCCCGAACGTGTCACGGTCGAGCCCGAAGAGCTCGA
The DNA here is from genome assembly GCF_029873215.1 of Nocardioides sp. BP30. Taxonomy (NCBI): domain Bacteria; kingdom Bacillati; phylum Actinomycetota; class Actinomycetes; order Propionibacteriales; family Nocardioidaceae; genus Nocardioides; species Nocardioides lacus. The sequence goes on from NZ_CP123620.1 coordinate 2,396,343, forward strand.
GCGATCGCCCATCCCAGTTCAGCTCGCCGGTGACCAGGTCCCAGTCGAAGGCACCGACCTCGCTGGCATCGATGGCCAGCTGCCACAGCACCCGCTCGTCCTCGACGCTCGCCTCCAGGTCCGCCAGCTCGAGCTCCGCTGCAACGGTCTGTGCGAGCGAGCTCAGGAAGTCGACATCCGTCTCGGACCACTGCCGAGGATGGGGTTCGAAGACGCACACAGCTCCTACGACGAACCCGGCGACCCGCAGCGGGACGCCCAGGTAGGCGCCGACGGTGCCGTCGGCGACGGAGGGTAGGTGGGTCACGCGCGCATCGGTCAGCGCATCGTCGACCCGCAGCGGTGCTGCGTCGTGGGCGACCAGGGCGCACAACGCCTCCGTCGCCGGGGTGGGGGAGCGCCGGGTGGCAGCGGTGCCGGCAGCGCCGACCACCCGCTGCTGCTCGCCGATCAGCGAGACCTGTGCCGCTGCGACATGGAGGGCATGGGTCGCGAGCTTGGTCAACCGATCCAGTGCGGCCGTCCGGTCCCGCCTACCCGTGCGGGGTTCGCCCGCCTGGTAGGAGTGCCACTGCCGTTCGGCCTCGGCCCTGCCGTCGCCGGTCCCGTGACCCGCGGCGCGATCCTCTGGCATGACCGGAACCCTTCTCGTGCCACCGCTCGCCCGGGTGCACCAGCGGCCGTGGTCCATGAGCGATTCCTCGTCGAATTCTGGCACAGCGTCGATGCACCGGTCCGCGGTCCAGCGAATGTGCTGCCCGGGATGAGACCATCGAGTCATGGTGGCATCGGAGTCGGAGCGGGGCGCGCTCACCATCGCCGTGGCGGAGGACGCCGGCGACCACCTCGTCACGCTCAGCGGTGAGCTCGACCTGCTGCACGTGGCCACCCTGCGCCACCGCCTGGAGGCCCTCCTCGTCGAGGGCTCCGCTCAGCTCGTCATCGACCTGCGCGGTCTCGCGTTCATCGACTCCTCGGGCCTCGGCGCGCTGGTCGCCGTGCACAAGAAGGCCAAGGTGCTGCGCGGCGGGATAGCGCTGGTCGTGGAAGAGGGGCCCGTCGATCGCCTGCTCACGCTGACCGGGATGCGACATGTGCTGCGCGTCTTCGTCACGGTCGAGGACGCGCTGAGGGAGGCGCGCGCCGCTCGGCGGCGGTGATCCTCACCAGCTCTGTGGCTGGGTGAACATACGGTGCGGGTCGTAGGTGGACTTCACGGTGGCCAGTCGCTCGGCGTTCGCGCCGAAGTAGGCGCGCCGGTAGTCCTGGACGGCGGTGTCGGCATAGTTCACGTAGGCGCCCTGGCCCCACCACGGGGTGAGGGCGGTGCGCAGGCCCCGTACGTAGGCGCGGGCAGCGTCGGCGCGATCGGGGTCGTGGTAGGTGGCGGTGTACTGGACGGTCATCAGGGCTTGCCGGTGGACGAAGGCGGTGTCGGCCGGGTCGAGGTCGCGCACTCTCCCGCCGAGTGCGTCCAGGGATGCTCCCGCTTCGTGCAACCCGCTGTCCTGGGCGTCCTGAACCCGGTCGAGGAGGGCGGTGATGCCGGCGCTGGGCAGCGTCCGGTAGGCCACGTGCGACGTGGCGGCGAACGCCTCGCGGGTCAGCGCTCCGCCCGGGCCGGTGTGGCACCGTGCGACGGGGATCTGGGCGCAGCCGGCGTAGCCCGCCATGGCGGCGCGGTACTCGCGCAGCGCCGTCGACCTGCTCGACGGCGGCGGGGTGTCGCGCAGGAGGCCGGCGAGCTGAGCGGGGAGCGAGGCGGGCGGCCCCGTCCACGTCCCGGAGAGCGAGAGCACCGGGCCGTCGGGGTGAGCGCTCCCAGCGAGCGACTTCAGCGTCGACCAGAGGCGGCTGTCGGCGCCGGGAGCCCAGCGCTGCCACGCGTCCACCACAGCGGCTGCGTCGTGCAGCGACCAGGTCAGGTAGAAGGTGGCCAGCCGTGGGGCGGGCTGGGTGGCGAACGTGAAGCGCGTGACCACGCCGACCTGGCCACCGCCACCACCGCGAAGCGCCCAGAACAGGTCGGGATCGTGATCGGCGTCCACGGTGCGGACCCGGCCCTCCGGGGTCACGACCTCCATGGCCCGCACGGCGTCGCAGGTCAGGCCGAGGGCCCGGGTCAGGACACCGACGCCACCGCCCTGGGTCAGTCCGGCGACGCCGACGGTGGCGCAGGACCCAGCCGGGACGGCGCGTCCGCGCGCGCCGAGAGTGTCGTAGACGACGGCGAGGGCCGCGCCCGCTCCCACCGTCGCGGTGGCGCCGTCGACGGCCACCTGGTCGAGCGACCGGCAGTCGAGCACCAGGGCACGAGGCGTTCCGGTCACGGCCCCGCCGCCCGCCGACCAGCCCGGATAGCTGTGGCCGCCCGATCGGATCGCCAGCGGAACTGCGTGGTCGGCGGCGAAGCGCAGCGCCGTGGCCACGTCGTCGGCCCCCGCCACCCGCAGGACTGCCAGCGGTCGGGCCGCGTCGTACGCGGGGTTCTCCACCAGCCTGGCCTGCCCGTACGCCGAGGTTCCGGACAGGGCCAGGCTGCCCGAGACGTTGCGGCGGAGCTGCTCCCAGCCGGCACCGGTGGGTGATGCGCCCGACTGTGGGCCGGTGGGCACCGACGAGCCGGCGCTCGCGCTGGCGCCGGAACGTGCACCGTGGTCGGTGGTGCAGCCGGCGAGAGCGCCGAGCGCTGCGGCGAACGTGCCGGTCGCCAGGGCCCGACGGGTGAGGAACGGCGTCTGCGACGAGTCGGGCACGTCGGTATTCAAGCAGGGTGAGGCTCAGCCGGGGCCTGCAGGCGCCGCTCGGCCGGAGGATCAGCCGCGTGCCGCGTGGACCCGCTCGGCCTCGCGGGCCGCGGAGCTGTTGAGGACGCCGGCCCGTGAGCCGGAGAGCTTGGCGCGGATGTGCTCGTCGACGGTGACGGCGCTGTAGCGAGCCGGCGACGCCTCGCCGAGGAATCCAGGCAGCGGCCCGACCACCGCCTCGGCATCGCCGTCGAAGAAGTACGCCGCCGAGCGCCGCCGCAGGATGGTGCCGTCCACGATCGGCGGCTTCACGCGATGCAGCGTGGAGAGCCACTGCTCGTTGGTGAGCCGTGTGGTCAGGTCGCCCAGGTTGATCAGCAGGGCACCGTCGGCGGGGCTGACGTCGTGCCACCGGCCGTCGGCCAGCACCTGGAGTCCCTTGACCTGGTCGGCCCACAGGATCGTGACGATCCCGTAGTCGGTGTGTGCGCCCATCCCGATCAGGTCGTCCTCCACCAGCAGGTCGGTCCCGGCGGGCAACGCGTAGTTGTTCAGCCGCAGCACCTCGATGGGATGGGTCGCGAGCCGACCGATGCTGCCGCGCCCCAGACCGAGGGCGTCCTCGAAGATCTCGATCATCGTCCGGGCCACCCGCCCGGCGTGCGCACGCCACGCATCGACGGCCTCCTGGAAGCCCGGGACGCTGGGCCAGGTGTTGGCTGCGTAGTGCTCGGCGAGCAGGTCGGCATCGGGGTGGTCGGCAGTGCTCGTGCCGACGTTGAACGCCTCGAAGAAGTCCTTCATCCGGGCCTCGGACTGGACGCCGGCGCTCAGGGCCAGGCTCTCCGACTTCGGCGGGGTGTAGCCGCGGTTCTCGTGCGCCGGGCGGATCCATTGGCTCTTGGTCGACAGCGGCAGCCCGAACAGGGCGTCGACGGCGTCCGCGAGGGCCTCGACCGCCTCGTCCGGGACGCCGTGGCCGAGGATCTGGATGAACCCGACGTCGCGGCAGGCCGCGTCGACAGCGGCGGCGACGGCGGCCCGCTCCTGCTCGCCACCGCCGCTGACATAGGGCGAGACGTCGACGACGGGAACGTGGAACGCGCTCACGGTGGTCCTCCTCGGACGCGGTCGGGCTCGACGGCGGAGGTGGCTGTGCTCCTGCTCGCGGAGCCACGCCGTCGTGTGGACCCCGGTGACGGGAGACGCTAGAAGGCGCTGGTTTCGGCGGTGTTTCGATGATCGGACCGCCGCGCTCGTGCCAGACTCCGGTGTTGTCCTCAACCGGATCGGCCTCCAGCCGATTTTCCTTCGGGGTCGCATATGGAGGACGCACAGATGAGGCAGGACCAGACCGCCGGCGCGACCAGCGAGGAGGCCGCGGCGATCGCTGCTGACGTCCAGGAGCTCCGGCTGCTGCTCGGCCGCCCCGACTCCCTGCGTTCGGCGTATCAGCCGATCGTCGAGCTCGCCACCGGTGCCGTCGTGGGCTACGAGGCCCTGGCCCGCGGTCCGGTGGGTGGCCGACTCGAGCGGCCGGACCGGATGTTCGCCGCGGCGGCCACCGCCGATCGGCTGGCCGACCTGGACTGGGCCTGTCGCACAGCGGCGCTCTCCGGCGCCGACACCGCCGGCCTGGCCAGTCCCTACGCGCTGTTCGTCAACGTCGAGCCCGCCGCGCTCGGAAGTACGCCGCCGACGGCCTTCGTCGCGCTCGCCGAGCGCCTCGCCGGTCGCCTGCCGGTGGTCGTCGAGTTCACCGAGCGCGCCTTGACGGCTGACCCCGCCCGGCTGCTCGCGGCGGCGGACACGGTCCGCGCAGCGGGGTGGCGGGTGGCCATCGACGACATCGGCGCGGAGCGCGGTTCGCTGGCGCTGATGCCGTTCATCGCGCCCGACGTGCTCAAGCTGGACCTGCGGTTGGTGCAGCAGCACACCACCATCGAGGTGGCGGAGGTGGTCAGCGCCGTCAACGCGCAGGCCGAGCGGACAGGTGCGGTGGTGCTCGCCGAGGGCATCGAGACGCCGGCACACGCCCGGCTCGCCACCGAGATGGGAGCACGGCTGGGGCAGGGCTGGTTGTTCGGCCGCCCGGGACCTTTGCCCGCGCTGCCCGCGCGGCCCGACCAGCACGCGGGTCGCGAGGAGCCCGCGCGTCCCGAGCGGGAGCGGATCGACCTCACCTCGGCGGAGCCGGCGATCGCCACCGTGTCGGCACTGCCCTCAGCGGTCCGGCACGACGTGCTCACGCCGTACGAGCTGGTCGCCCGGTCGCGGGCGGTGCAGCAGTCGACCAAGCCGCTGCTGGTGGCGATGAGCAAGCATCTGGAGCGCCAGGCGATGGTGCTGGGCGGTCCGGCAGTGGTGGCGGCGACGTTCCAGCACGCCCATCAGTTCACGCCCGCGACGGCGCGGCGCTACGCCCGGCTGGCCGAGTCGGCCGAGCTGGTGGTTGCGCTGGGGCTCGGCATGCCCGACGCGCCGGCGCCCGGCGTGTGCGGTGCGGCGTTCGACCCCGCGGACCCGATCGTGGACGAGTGGAGCCTGGTCGTCGTGGGGCCGCACTTCGCCGGCGCCCTGCTCGCCCGTGATCTCGGCGATCCCGGGGAGGACGCGGAGCGTCGATTCGACTACGTCGTCACCTACGACCGGGAGCTGGTCGTGGCCGCCGCCTCGGCGCTGCTGCGCCGGGTCAGCCCCGCCTCGAGGCTCCTGCTGGCAGGCTGAGCGAGACCGGCACCGGCTGCGTCGCGCCTGTGACCCCTGCGGCCTCCCGCCGGCCGATGAGGGCGCGAGCGGTGCCGATCGAGGCCACCGTCCACCCGCCGAGCAGGCCGAGGAGGAAGAGCCCCGCGACGACCTCGAAGACCGCCAGGCCGGTCGCGCCGGCCAAGGCGCTGGTCGCCAGCGCGACGTTCCCGACCGGGAAGGTGAAGGACCACCATGATGGCGCGAAGGGCAGGCCCGCCCGGACCTGGCGGATGGTCAGCGCCGCCGCCAGGGCGACCCAGAGCAGGGTGAAGCCCCACACCGGAACGCCGTAGACGAGCGCGAGCTCTCCGAGCGCGTCGCCGTACCCGGGGACGAGCGCGGGCGCGAGCGCGCCGAGGTGGTGGACGGCGACGGTCGACTGCCCGAGGAAGCCCAGCGCGATCCAGACCGACGGGAGCGTGGCGGCCGGCGGGGAGCCGTGCCGGATCAGGCGCTGCCAGAGCTGGTTGAGGACGAGGAACCCGGCCACCACGCTGAGTCCGAAGAAGGCGTAGCAGGCGAGCAGCAGCGTCTCCTGCGCCTGCCCCCGCGGCAGGTGGGGGACGAGGGCGGCCCCCGCGCTGGCGGAGACCAGGGGCGGCACGACGGGCATCAGCCAGCTGCCGGTGGCGCTGTCGTCGTCGACGCGGTGCCGGGTGATCGCCGCGTACGGCACGGCCACAGCAGTGAGCAGACCGAGCAGCGTGCCCGTCAGCCACAGGACACCGTCGGTCCACAGGGCGACGGAGTCCCCGAGCACTCCGCTGCCGGTGCCGAGCGCGCCGGCCCCGACGGTGAGCAGTGCCATCGCGACGGCGCCGAAGGACGGCGCCGCCGCCGGATCGTCGTAGTACCGGCCCAGCAGCGAGAGGTCGTGCCGCAGCTCGGCCACCAGCACTGCCGACACCGCCACCAACAGCACGGCGGCGGCCAGCCAGAACGCCACGGCGAGTGCGTGTGCTCCCGGTGCGGAGAACGGCAGGCCCTCGAGCGCGAGGGCGACGATGCCGGTGCCCATCACGGCGGCGTACCAGTGCGGTCCGAAGGGCAGCGTCATCCTCATGGACGCGAGCCTGACGGACCGCGGAGAGGGCCGGTAGCGGTCGCGTGCCTGTGGCGCCACAGGGTTAGCCTGTGGGCGTGCTGCCCGATCTCGCCGCCCTGCGCCTGCTCGCCGACATCGCCCGGCTGGGCAGCATCGGTGCGGCAGGGCGTGCCTCGGGCATCTCCCAGCAGTCGGCCTCCGAGCGGTTGCGTGCGATGGAGACCGAGACCGGGCTGGTCCTGGTGCAGCGGGCCCAGCGAGGCTCGGAGCTGACCGATGCCGGCAGGTTGCTGGTGGAGTGGAGCAGCGACCTGCTCATCCGCGCCGACGAGATCGAGAACGCCCTCGAGACGCTGCGGCACACCCGGTCCCACGAGTTGCGCGTGCACGCCTCGATGACCACCGCGGAGTACCTGCTGCCCGGTTGGCTGATCCGCCTGCGCCAGGTCCGGCAGGTCTCGGTCAGCCTGCGTGCCGCCAACTCCGAGGAGGTGGTCGCAGCGGTACGTCGGGGCGACGCCGACCTCGGGTTCGTCGAGGGTCCCGTCGACCTCGACGGACTCTCCACCGCGGTGGTCGGCACCGACGAGCTCGTCCTGGTGGCCTCGCCCGCCGACGTCTGGGCCCGCCGTCGCGCGCCGCTGGATGCCGCCGAGCTCGCCGGCCGCGCGCTGACCTGCCGGGAACGCGGCTCGGGGACGCGTGCTGTCGTCTCCAGCGCGCTGCGGTCGGCCGGGCAGCTCCTGGCCCAGCCGGAGATCGAGCTGGCCACCAACGCCGCCATCCTGGCGGCGGTGCGGGCCGGCGGGTCACCGGCCTTCGTCTCACGGCGCGCTGCCGCGGCGGAGCTGTCCCGTGGCGTGCTCGTCGCCGTACCGACCGTGGGGCTGGACCTGACCCGCGAGTTCCGCGCGGGCTGGGTGGGGCGGGCGCGGCCTCCGGCCGGCCCGGTGCGCGACCTGCTCGCGATCGCCAGGACGGGCTGAGACCGCCCGGGCGAGGACCGTGCGACCGCCACCGGTCACGCTCTGTTCGCCCGACGACCAGCCACCAGACCCTTGCGGCGACGGCGCCGCGCCCTGTCCCATGGAGACATGGCGATCCGCAGGCGCACCTCAGATCCCCTCTCCGTCGACGAGCTGGATGCGCTGGACAGGTGGTGGCGGGCCGCCAACTACCTCTCGGTCGGCCAGATCTTCTTGATGGACAACCCGCTGCTGCGGGAGCCCTTGCGGTTCGAGCACGTCAAGCCACGCCTGCTCGGGCACTGGGGGACCACCCCGGGGCTGACGTTCCTCTACGCGCACCTCAACCGGGCGATCATGACGCGTGACCTACGCGCGCTGTTCGTCGCCGGGCCTGGTCACGGCGGCCCCGGCGTGGTGGCGGCCACCTACCTCGAGGGCACCTACTCGGAGATCTACCCGCACATCGGGCGGGACGAGGCCGGGCTGAAGCGGCTCTTCACCCAGTTCTCCTTCCCGGGTGGCATCCCCAGCCACGTCGCGCCGGAGACGCCGGGCTCGATCCACGAGGGCGGCGAGCTGGGCTACTCGATCTCGCACGCGTACGGCGCTGCCTTCGACAACCCCGACCTCGTCGTCGCCTGCGTCGTCGGCGACGGCGAGGCGGAGACCGGCCCGCTGGCGACGAGCTGGCACTCCAACAAGTGGCTGGACCCGGCCAGGGACGGGGCGGTGCTGCCGATCCTGCACCTCAACGGGTACAAGATCGCCAACCCGACCGTGCTGGCGCGGATCCCGCAGGACGAGCTGCTCTCGCTGTTCCGCGGCTACGGCTACGAGCCGCACGTGGTGGCGGGCTCCGACCCGGCCGAGATGCACCAGGCCTTCGCCGCGACGCTCGATGCGTGCCTGGACCGGATCCGGGAGATCCAGGACGCCGCCCGCTCGGGCGGGACGACCCCGCAACGGGCTGCGTGGCCGATGATCATCCTGCGCTCGCCGAAGGGGTGGACGGGGCCTCGGGAGATCGACGGCAAGCCGATCGAGGGGTACTGGCGCTCGCACCAGGTGCCCTTCGCCGACGCCCACACCGACGAGGCTCACCTCAGAGTGCTCGAGCAGTGGCTGCGCTCCTACAGGCCCGAGGAGCTCTTCGACGAGGCCGGAGCACCGATGCCCGACATCGCCCGGCTCCATCCGGAGGGCGACCTGCGGATGAGCGCGACCCCGCATGCGAACGGCGGCCTGCTGCTCAAGCCGCTGGAGCTGCCGGACTTCACCGGCCACGCCGTCGACGTACCGGCCCCGGGCACCGGTGCGGTGGAGGGCACCGCCGTCCTCGGGCGGTGGCTGCGCGAGGTGATGGAGGCCAATCTGGACAGCTTCCGGATGTTCTCGCCCGACGAGAACTCCTCCAACCGGCTGCAGGCGGTGATGGAGGTGACGAACCGGACGTGGAACGCGGAGATCGTCACCGAGGGCCTGTGGGCCGACGACCACCTCGCCCCCGATGGCCGGATCATGGAGATCCTCTCCGAGCACACCTGCCAGGGCTGGCTCGAGGGCTATCTGCTGACGGGCCGGCACGGACTGTTCTCCTGCTACGAGGCGTTCGTGCACATCGTCGACTCGATGTTCAACCAGCACGCCAAGTGGCTCAAGTCCAACCGTGCCATCCCGTGGCGGCGCCCGATCGCGTCGCTGAACTACCTGTTGACCAGCCACGTCTGGCGCCAGGACCACAACGGCTTCTCCCACCAGGACCCCGGCTTCGTCGACCATGTGGTCAACAAGAAGGCCGAGGTGGTGAGGGTCTACCTGCCGCCGGATGCCAACTGCCTGCTCTCGGTCGCCGACCACTGCCTGCGTTCGCGCGACTACGTCAACGTGATCGTGGCGGGCAAGCAGCCGGCGCTGCAGTACCTCACCATGGAGGAGGCGATCGTGCACTGCACCCGTGGCATCGGGATCTGGCCCTGGGCATCCAACGACAGTGGCACCGACGGCCTGGTCGAACCCGACGTGGTGATGGCCTGCGCCGGCGACGTGCCGACCCAGGAGACGCTCGCGGCGGTGGCGCTCCTGCGCGAGCACCTGCCCGAACTGCGGGTGCGGGTCGTCAACGTCGTCGACCTGATGCGGCTCGAGCCCGACGTGGAGCACCCGCACGGACTCTCCGACGCGGACTTCGACGCGCTCTTCACCACCAGCCGGCCGGTGATCTTCGCCTACCACGGCTACGCCTCGCTGATCCACCGGCTGACCTACCGGCGCCGCAACCACGCCAACATCCACGTGCGCGGCTACAAGGAGGAGGGCACCACCACGACGCCCTTCGACATGACGGTGCTCAACCAGATCGACCGGTTCAACCTGGCGATCGACGTGCTCGAGCGGGTCCCGGGGCTGCTGGACCGGGCCGGTGAGCTGCACGACGCGCTCAAGGCCAAGCTGGTGGAGCACACCCGCTACATCCGTCAGCACGGCCAGGACCTGCCCGAGGTGCGGGAGTGGCAGTGGACGGCCGGGTGAGGAGCGCCCGGTGAGGGTGTTGGTCCTCAACCCCGGCTCGACGAGCCTCAAGGCGGCGCTGGTCGAGGACGGTGAGACGGTCCGTACGGCGTCGGTCGGGGCGGGCGAGGCGCTCGAGGAGGTGGCGCGGGTCGCGGCCGGCTGGATGCCGCTGGACGCCGCCGCCGTGCGCTTCGTCCACGGCGGACCGGACCACCTGCAGCCGGTCCCGCTCGACGAGCGGGTGCTGGCCGAGCTGGTGGAGGTGACACCGCTGGCACCGCTGCACAACCCGACCGCGCTGGCAGCCGCGCGGGCCCTGCTCGACGCCCATCCCGACCTTCCGCTGGTGGCCTGCTTCGACACGACCTTCCATGCCGACCTGCCCGCGGCGGCAGCGACCTACGCCCTCCCGCGGGAGTGGAACAGGCGTTGGCGGTTGCGGCGCTACGGGTTCCACGGGCTCTCCCATGAGTACGCCGCCGGACGCGCGGCCGAGCTGTTGGGGCGGCCGGCGGCCGACCTGCGGCTGGTGATCTGCCACCTCGGTGGCGGCGCTTCGCTGTGCGCTGTCGCGGGCGGTCGGTCGGTGGACACCACGATGGGCTACACGCCGCTGGAGGGGCTGGCGATGCAGGTGCGCAGCGGCTCGGTCGACCCGGGCCTCCTGCTGTGGCTGCAGCAGGTCGGCGGGATCGGCGTCGAGGAGCTGGGCGAGACCCTCGAGCGGCACTCGGGGATGGCGGGCCTGAGCGGGACCTCCGGCGACCTGCGCGAGGTCGTCGCCGGCGCCGCCCGCGGCGAGGCCGACTCCCGGCTCGCCTTCGACGTCTACGTGCACCGTCTCGCTCGCGAGATCGGGGGCATGGTCGCCAGTGCGGGCGGGCTGGACGCCCTGGTCCTCACCGGTGGGGTGGGCGAGCACCAGGCCGAGGTGCGCGCAGGTGTGGGGGAGCGGCTGGGCTGGCTCGGCATCGCGGTCGATCCGGAGCGCAACGCCGCGCAGCCGGGCGAGGATCGCGACATCGCCGCACCCGGCGGCGTACCGGTGCTGGTGGTGGCCGCACGCGAGGAGCTCGTGGCCGCCGAGCACGCCGTTCGGGTGCTGGAGCGGGAAGCCTGAGAGAGCCGCCCCACGCTTCTCAGCGGATCCCCGGGGGATCTCTTCGCTGCGCCTCAGCACCGGCGCGCACGGTAGTGGTGTCACCTCACCACCAGGAGATCCCGATGTCGCCTCAGCACCGCACCGCCCGCCGTACCCGCTCCCGCCGCACCCTCGCGGCGGCCGTCGTCACGCTGCCGCTGCTCGCCGTGCCCGTCGCGGCGCCCGCCGTCGCGGTCGCCAGCACCGTGGACACCCGTGGGTGGGGCGGCTACGGCGGTCTGGACTTCGGCGGTGACGGCGGGTACGGCGAGAGCTACGGCGGGGCGTTCGGTGGCTCCTACGGCAGCACGTACGGCGGCACGTACGGCGACCAGGGCGGCTCCACGAGCCCCACGCAGGGCACCCAGACCACCGCCCAGGACGCCACCGCCGCGACCAGCACGCAGTCCACCGGCGTGGTGCTGATCGACACGGTCCTCGACTACGACGAGGGCGAGGCGGCAGGCACCGGGATGGTGCTCACCTCCGACGGCACGGTCGTGACCAACCACCACGTGGTCGCGGGCGCCACCTCCATCACCGTCACCGTGCCGAGCACCGGCAAGAAGTACGCCGCCACCGTCGTCGGCTACGACACCTCGCGGGACGTGGCCGTCCTCAAGCTGCAGGGCGCCAGCGGGCTGAGCACGATCAGCACCGACACGAGCCTGAGCGCCGGCGAGGCCGTCACCGCCGTCGGCAACGCGGAGGGGGCGGGCACGCTGACCGCCGCCCCCGGCACGGTGCTGACCCGGCGTACGACGATCGACGTGAGTGGCGACGACGGCACCACCGAGCACCTCACGGGTCTGATCGAGAACTCCTCCGACGTCGTCTCCGGGGACTCCGGCGGTGCCTTGCTCGATGCCGATGACGAGGTGGTCGGCATGAACGTGGCGGCCTCGAGCGGCACCGCCCAGGTGACGGGGTACGCCATTCCGATCGTCCGGGTGCTGCGGATCGCCGGGAAGATCGAGGCGGGCACGGCGAGCTCGACGATCACGATCGGCAACAAGGCAGCGCTCGGCGTGCAACTGGACAGCACGAGCACCGCGCCGTACGTCGCGGGCGTCGTCTCCGGCGGCGCGGCCGCCCGGGCGGGCATCGCCTCGGGCGACACCATCACCTCGGTCGGTGGCACGTCGGTCTCCAGCTACGACGCGCTGACGCAGGCGCTGTCAGGCCACCAGCCCGGCGACCGGGTGAAGGTCGGCTGGACCGACTCGGCCGGCGCCGCGCACAGTGCCACCGTCACGCTCGGCACGGCGCCGATCGGCTGAGCCGGCGTCATGCGGGGCGGTCGCCGCCGAGACCGGCCACCGCCCCGCATCGCGTCCCGGCGCTCGGCCGGAGCCGGGGCGCGGGGGCGGGACTATCCTGAAGCAGGGTGTGGCGTGGATCACGATGCCGGAGGGGTCATCCATGGGCGACAGCGGACGGGCGTGGACGCTCGGCGACGACCCCCGCGCCCTGGCCCGCACGCTGCACGCCGCCCATGACGATTTCCTCCTCACGGGTGCCGTCCCCGGCCGGGTGCGTCCCCTGGTGGCGAAGTCCTGGCTCAGGTCGGTGACAGGGGGAATGGACCCCGAGACCGGCCTGCCACCCCTCGACCTCCTCGACAGCGATCTGGAGGCGTGGCGCGCGGGCCACCCGCTCGCGCCGGTGATGTCCATGATCAGGCGGCTGCTGGTCGAGGACGCGGCCGAGGCGGGGATGTTGGTCGCCGTCTCGGACGAGGTGGGACGATTGCTGTGGGTGGAGGGGGCGTCGCCGCTCCGGTCCCGGGCCGAGTCGATCCACTTCACCGCCGGCGCCTGGTGGTCGGAGAGCCGCGCCGGGACCAACGCGCCCGGTACCGCCCTCGCCCTGGACCAGCCGGTGCAGATCTTCGCCTGGGAGCATCTCGCTCGGGCGGTCACCCCGTGGAGCTGCACGGCGGCGCCCATCCACGACCCGGACACCGGCGCGATCCTGGGCTGCCTGGACGTGACCGGCGGCGACGAGGTGGCCGCGCCGCACGCCCTGGCACTCGTCCGGTCCGCCGTCGCTGCGGTGGAGGGCGAGCTGCAGCGCCGCCGCCTCACCGGCGTCGACGGCCCGGATCGGTCCATCGCTGCGCGGGCGGAGGGCTGGTCGCTGCGAGCACTTGGTCGCACCGGCGCGACACTGCGGCGGTCCGGTCGCTCGGCCCGGCTCAGCCTTCGCCACAGCGAGCTCGTCCTGCTGCTGGCCCTGCACGCCGAGGGCATCTCCGGCGAGCGGCTGGCACTGGCGCTTTACGAGCACGACAACGCGATGGTCTCCCTGCGCGCCGAGCTGTCCCGGCTCCGGCCGGTGCTGGCGCCTCTGGGACTGGAATCGCGGCCCTACCGGCTCTCTGACCCGGTCGACACCGATGCTGCGCTGGTCCGACGCCACCTCGCCGCAGGGCGGCTCTCCGAGGCCGTCCGGTCCTACCCGGGGCCGCTGCTGCCCCAGTCGGCCGCACCCGGCATCGCGCGGCTGCGCCAGGACCTCCACGACGACGTCCGCTCCGCGCTCCTGGCCGGCGTCGACGCGGAGGCGACACTGCGGTTCGCCAGCAGCGAGCACGGCCTGCTCGACCTGCCGATCTGGCAGCACCTCGAGCGCCTTCTCGGCCCGGCGTCGCCACGCCGGGCCCAGGTCGCCCAGCACCTCGCCTTCCTCGATCGGGAGCTGGGCGCACCCTGAGCGGCGGGCCCGGCCGATGCAACGTTCCTGCAACGTGCGTGTGACTAGCGTCACCTTGCCGGACACGGAGCCCGGCGGTCGTCACCTGAGCAACGGAGGTCACCGTGACCGTTTACGCGCAGCCCGGAACCGAGGGCAGTCTCGTCAGCTACAAGACCCGTTACGACAACTGGATCGGCGGCGAGTGGGTGCCGCCGGTGAAGGGTCAGTACTTCGAGAATCCGTCGCCGGTGACCGGCCGGACGTTCTGCGAGGTCGCCCGCTCGACCGCCGAGGACGTCGAGCTCGCGCTGGACGCCGCACACCGGGCCGCTCCGGCGTGGGGCAAGACGTCGGTGGCGGAGCGTGCCGTGACCCTGCATCGGATCGCCGACCGGATCGAGCAGAACCTGGAGATGCTCGCCGTGGGGGAGACGTGGGACAACGGCAAGCCGGTGCGCGAGACCAAGGCGGCCGACCTGCCGCTCGCCGTCGACCATTTCCGCTACTTCGCCGGTGCCATCCGCGCGCAGGAGGGTGCGCTGAGCCAGATCGACGACGACACCGTCGCCTACCACTTCCACGAGCCGCTCGGCGTGGTCGGCCAGATCATTCCGTGGAACTTCCCGCTGCTGATGGCGACCTGGAAGCTGGCTCCGGCGCTCGCCGCCGGCAACGCTGTCGTCCTCAAGCCCGCCGAGCAGACCCCCGCTTCGATCATGCTGCTCGTCGAGCTGATCGCCGACCTGCTGCCGCCGGGCGTGCTGAACGTGGTCAACGGCTTCGGCGTCGAGACCGGCAAGCCCCTGGCCTCCTCCAGCCGGATCCGGAAGATCGCCTTCACCGGCGAGACGACGACCGGGCGGCTGATCATGCAGTACGCCAGCCAGAACCTGATCCCGGTCACCCTCGAGCTGGGCGGCAAGAGCCCGAACATCTTCTTCGAGGACGTCCTCGCCGCCGACGACGCGTTCCAGGACAAGGCACTGGAGGGCTTCGCGATGTTCGCGCTCAACCAGGGCGAGGTCTGCACCTGTCCCAGCCGCGCGCTCATCCAGAACTCGATCTACGACCCGTTCCTCTCCGCCGCGACGGACCGGGTGAAGAAGATCGTGCAGGGCAACCCGCTCGACGACGCCACGATGGTCGGCGCGCAGGCGAGCAACGACCAGCTCGAGAAGATCCTGTCCTACATCAAGATCGGCACCGAGGAGGGCGCCCGCATCATCACCGGCGGCGAGCGGGTCGACCTCGGCGGCGACCTCTCCGGGGGCTACTACGT
Organism: Nocardioides sp. BP30; assembly: GCF_029873215.1. Classification (NCBI taxonomy): domain Bacteria; kingdom Bacillati; phylum Actinomycetota; class Actinomycetes; order Propionibacteriales; family Nocardioidaceae; genus Nocardioides; species Nocardioides lacus. The sequence goes on from NZ_CP123620.1 coordinate 2,411,482, forward strand.
CGCGCCGACGATCTTCGAGGGCACCAACAAGATGCGGATCTTCCAGGAGGAGATCTTCGGGCCGGTGGTGTCGGTGACCGGTTTCGACGGGTACGACGACGCGATGGAGATCGCCAACGACACGCTCTACGGGCTCGGTGCAGGGGTCTGGTCCCGCGACACGAACACCGCCTACCGGGCTGGGCGGGAGATCCAGGCGGGACGGGTCTGGACCAACTGCTACCACCAGTATCCGGCGCACGCGGCGTTCGGCGGCTACAAGTCGTCCGGCATCGGCCGGGAGAACCACCGGATGATGCTGGACCACTACCAGCAGACCAAGAACCTGCTGGTCTCCTACTCGCCGGACGCGCTCGGGTTCTTCTGAGCCGATGGCCGACCACGAGCAGCGCGCCGTGACCGCCACCCCGGTGAGCCGGGTGGCGGTCACGGCGGCGGCCGCGGGAATGATCCGCGCGCTGGAGCAGCAGCATGGACCCGTGATGTTCCACCAGTCCGGTGGCTGCTGCGACGGCTCGGCACCGATGTGCTTCCCGGAGGGGGAGTTCCTGGTGGGTGATGCCGACGTACACGTGGGAGACCTCGACGTCGCCGCTCCGGATGCGGAGGGGGACTCGCCGGCGCCGGTGCAGGTGTGGATGTCGCGCGAGCAGTTCGCCTACTGGTCGCACACCCACCTGACGATCGACCTGGTCCCGGGCCGGGGCGCCGGCTTCTCGCTGGAAGCGCCGACCGGCTACAGGTTCCTGCTGCGATCGCGCCTGCTGACCGACGAGGAGGCAGCCCTCCTGGGCCCACCGGGCTGACCGACACCTGACCGGCTCGGCGCCCGACGGCATCCCCCACTCCGCCGCGGGTGCCGAGCTGCCCCTTCTGGGTACTCCACGCACAGGACAACCTGAAGGAGTCACCCGATGAGCACCACCGTCGCCGACCAGCTGCTCGCCCGGCTGCGTGCCTGGGGCATCGAACAGGTCTTCGGCTACCCCGGGGACGGCATCAACGGCATCGTGGGTGCCTTCTCCCGCGCCGGCGACCAGCCGCGCTTCATCCAGGCACGGCACGAGGAGATGTCGGCGTTCGAGGCGGTGGGCTACGCCAAGTTCAGCGGTCGGCCGGCGGTCTGCATGGCCACCTCGGGCCCGGGCGCGATCCACCTGCTCAACGGCCTCTACGACGCCAAGCTCGACCACGTCCCGGTGGTGGCGATCGTGGGCCAGACGAACCGCTCGGCGCTCGGCGGGAGCTACCAGCAGGAGGTCGACCTGCTGAGCCTGTTCAAGGACGTCGCGAGCGACTACGTGCAGATGGTGACGGTCCCCGAGCAGCTGCCGAACGTGCTCGACCGCGCCCTGCGGATCGCGATGACGCGGCGAGCACCCACGGCGATCATCATCCCCAACGACGTGCAGGAGCTTGAGTACACGGCGCCCACGCACGACTTCAAGATGGTGCCCTCGAGCCTGGGCATCACCTGGCCGACGGTCGACCCGGACGACGATGCCCTCCGTGCCGCGGCCGACCTGCTCAACGAGGGTGCCAAGGTGGCGATCCTCGTCGGCCAGGGCGCCCGGGGGGCGGCGGAGGAGATCACCCAGGTTGCCGACCTGCTCGGTGCCGGGGTGGCCAAGGCGCTGCTGGGCAAGGACGTGCTCTCCGACGAGCTGGCGTTCGTCACCGGTTCGATCGGCCTGCTGGGCACCCGGCCCAGCTACGAGATGATGCGCGACTGCGACACCCTCCTCACGGTCGGCTCGAGCTTCCCCTACACCCAGTTCCTTCCGGAGTCGGGCCAGGCCAGGGCCGTGCAGATCGACATCGACGGCGCCATGATCGGCATGCGCTACCCCTACGAGCTGAACCTGGTCGGCGACGCCGCCCGGACGCTGCAGGCGCTCATCCCGCTGCTGCGGCGCAAGGAGGAGCGGGGCTGGCGGGAGACGATCGAGAAGAACGTGACCCGGTGGTGGGAGGTGATGGACGCCGAGGCCGAGGTCGAGGCCGACCCGATCAACCCGATGCGGATCTTCCACGCGTTCTCCCAGGTCGCGCCGGCGGATGCGATGATCGCCGCCGACAGCGGTTCGGCGGCCGACTGGTACGCGCGCCAGATCCGGATGCGGGCCGACATGCGCGGCACCCTCTCGGGGACGTTGGCCAGCATGGGTCCTGCGGTGCCGTACGCGATCGGCGCGAAGTTCGCTCACCCACACCGGCCGGCGATCGCCTTCGAGGGCGACGGCGCGATGCAGATGAACGGCCTCGCCGAACTGCTCACCATCGCCCGCTACTGGCGCGAGTGGAGCGATCCCCGGCTGGTGGTGGCGGTGCTGCACAACAACGACCTCAACCAGGTGACCTGGGAGCTGCGGGCCATGGGCGGCACGCCCGACTTCATCCAGTCCCAGGCGCTGCCGGAGGTGTCGTACGCCGACTTCGCCGCCTCGATCGGACTGGGCGCCATCACCGTCACCGACCCCGCCGACCTGCCGGCCGCATGGGCCGAGGCGCTCGCTGCCGAGCGGCCCTACGTGCTCGACGTGCACTGCGATCCCGATGTGCCGCCGATCCCGCCGCACGCGGACCTGGCCCAGATGAAGAGCATGGCCGCGGCACTGATCAAGGGCGATCCCTCGCGCTGGGGCGTGATCAAGGAGGGGATCAAGACCAAGGCCCAGGAGTTCCTGCCGCATCACGACTGACCAGGCAGGGCCCCGGAAAGGTGGGCGGACTCGCAGCTGAGCGGATGCTGAGTCGCCGCTGAGGGTTTGGCAGGGGACGGTCCCGGGCAAGAACCCGCTCAAGACTTCCAACGTGACAGGAGAGTGGGATGAAGCTCGTACGACGCCTCGCCGCCGGAGTAGGGGTGCTGGCGCTCGGCGCCGGTCTCGCCGTGGCGACCGGTCCGGCCCACGCCGCTACCACCGCCCAGGCGAAGATCACCTTCAAGGTGCAGGACTACAGCAACCCGACCCACCCGCGCTACGGCGACTACGTCAGCGTCACCGCCGAGGTCGACGGTCCCAGCGCTGACTACTACGTCGAGGCCGGGACGGTGCAGATCCAGGCGGCTCCGGCCGGCTCGAGCGCCTGGAAGACCGTCGCCTCCAACTCGAGCTACGCCTACTACAGCGAGAGCATCAAGGCAGCGACGCAGTTCCGCGCCGTGTTCAGCAACGGCTCGGGCACCTACTACCCGCCGAGCGGCGACCCGACCCCGGTCACCTACCCGACCACCACCTCCAGCACTGTCGCGATCTCCTCGCTCGACCGGGGCACCGCCCTGGTCAAGGAGACCAAGAAGCAGGTCTGCTACCAGGTGGGCCCGGCGGCCTACAAGAACAAGCCGATCAAGTACTACGTCCGGCTCGGCAAGTCGAAGAAGTGGCACTACGACGGCGCGATCCGCACCAACAAGAAGAGCCAGTACTGCTACAAGATCAAGCACACCAAGGTGAAGACCAAGACGAAGTACAAGGGCCCCAAGGTCAAGGCCTTCAAGACCGTCTACGTCAAGAGCGGCGGCATGAAGAAGTCCGTCGAGATCGACACGTTCTGAGCGTCGCGGTCCTCACCTGACCGGACGAGGGGCTCCGAGGTGCCTGCTCGGCACGACATGACCGACAGCGAGGCTGCCCACCACCGGTGGGCAGCCTCGCTGCTTGCCCGGGGTCCTCAGCGCGCCGTGACCGGGGCGGTGTGACCGACCTGCCAGCCGGCGCCGCCGTACCGCAGCCGGTAGGTCTTGCCGCGCTGGAGGTCGGCGACGACCACGCCGTGGGTGTCGGTGCGGAGCCGGCGGATCGAGATCCAGTAGCGCCCGTTGCGGCGTTGCAGCCGCACCGTGGCGGACTTGAGCGCGGGGCCCCAGGGCGCGCGGATCTTGGCGCGCAGGTGTCCCGCCCGCTGATGCAGCCGCACGACGGGCAGGAACCTGCGCAGCGACACCGTGTTGGACGTCGACCCGTCGTGACCGGCGTCGCCGGCGAAGACCACCCGGTACGCCGCGGGCTTGGTCGGGGTGTCCAGGAACGAGACGTTGCCGGCGCTGTTCGTGGCGCCGCTGTGCACCGTCCGGAACGGTCCGCCGGCCACGCTGCGCTGGAGCTGGACGCTCGCGGTCCGCACCGCCGCGCCGGTGTCACCGTCGGCAAGGTGGAAGCCCAGCCGGGCGGGGTAGCCGCCGGTGTAGCTGAGGCCTCCCGAGGTCGAGGTGACGTAGACGGGCAGCTTCGCCCCCGCGGCCAGCGCGTCCAGGCTGGCCGGGGTGCCCAGGCCGGTGGGGCCGTCCCAACCGGGCCCCGCGCTGCACAGCTTGGCGGGGCTGCACGTGCCGGTGGAACCGCTGGTCACGTCGACCAGTGTCGAGGCGTCGGCGTAGAAGGAGAAGGGCGAGGTGTGGTTGCCGGCCAGCGCGTAGAGGGCGGTCAGGATCGGTGCGGCCAGGGAGGTCCCGCCGGCGTCGTACCACCCACCTCCGCGGTAGAAGAGCATCCCGGTGGCGGGATCGGCCAGGGCGGAGACGTCCGAGACCACCCGCTTGCCGCGGCACACCGAGCTCAGCGAGGCCAGGGCCTGCGCCGCCGTCATCGCGTGCTGGGTCGAGCATCCCGACCCCGAGCCGGACCAGGCGCTCTGCTGCCAGGCGCCGTTGACGAGCTTGATGCTGGTGCCGCCGGCGGCGACGATGTTCGGCGCGCTGGCCGGGAAGAGCGCGCCACCGTCGTACCCGCCGTCGCCGGCCGCCGCGACGTAGGTGACGTCCGGTTCGTTGTAGTAGGTGTTGCGCAGCGAGGTGGTGGCGGTGGACTCCGCGGAGCCGAAGGAGAGCGAGACGTACGCCGCTCCCAGCCGGGTGGCCGTCAACGCGGCCTTGGCCAGGTCGGTGATGCTCGCGGAGGCGGCGTCCACCAGCAGGATGTGGCAGGTGGGGCAGATCGCCGAGACGGCCTGCACGTCCAGCGCCGTCTCGACGACCCAGTCGCTGTCGGTGGCGGGGAGCTTGGCGCTCCCGTCCTGGGCGACCTCGCGGAAGCAGCCGCCTGCCTTGGTGCACGCCGGCAGCCGGAAGGTGCTGCGGAAGTACGACATCTGGGCCTGGGTGTTCGGGTCGCTGCCGACATCGACGATCCCGACGGTCGCCGTGGGCGCGAGCCCGGCGGGGATCTTGTAGATGCTGGCGAGGTCGGCCGGGGAGTAGCCGCCGGTCGGGACGGTCGCCTGAGGTCGGACCTGGGTGAAGCCGTGGGCCTCGGCGCCGGCGGTCTCGGCGGCGGCATCGCTGACGTGCAGGGTCTCCGACAGGCAGGTCGCCTGGCCGGTCTGGGGGGTGGGGCGGCATCCGGTGGCGGCCACCGGCACGAGGGTCGGCTCGGCCGGCGGGCTCCAGGTAGCGGCGTCGGCGGCCGGGGGGACCGCGACGAGGACGCCGGCGACGAGGAGCACGGAGAGGAGCGCCAGGACGGGCAGGGAGCATCTCTTCATGATGGAAGTGGTTCGTCTCGGGGGAGGGGACGGTTGGGGTGACCTTCCCCTCATCGGCCCCCGGTCGCGGGAGTTGACCTTCGGAGCGAGCAATCGGGCCGTTCCCGGGAAATGTCGCCCTTCGCCTGATATGAGTCATATCCCTGCCGATGAACGGGGGAACATCCACGAGCCGGAGGTACCGTGACCGAGTCTTCGACGCCGGAGCATCAGCTCCCGGCGCCCGGGTTCGTGCCCAGACCTTTCTGGGCCGATCCGGTCGTGCCGGGAGCTGCCGGGTCCGAGGATGAGGAGGGCGCCGCGCCGTACGGGGGCGCTCCCACCGGTCTGCCGACGTTCGCGGTGCCGAGGCCCAGCCCGCCGGTGCTGGACGGGCCCGACCCCGTCTCCGACGCCGTACTGGAGCAGACGCTCGACCCGCTGGCCGACCAGCGCGATGCGGAGTTCACGGAGGTCGGGTCTGCGGACGACGGGGCGACGCAGGAGGCCGAGAAGCCGGAGAGCACCGAGGATGGTGAGGACGGTGAGGATGACCCCGAGAGAGCCGACGACCCCGACGACCCCGACGACGCTGACGAGTCAGCGGAGGACGGCGGCGCCGGTGCGCTCCGGCGCCGTTTCGAGGAGCTGGTCGAGGAGCGCGAACGTCGTGCTCGCTACGCCCACCACCTGACCCGCCCGGTCTTCACCCCCGCCGAGTCGGCGATGGCGAGCCTGGTGGAGCGTCGCGCGGCGGTCTGGGTGCCCACCATGACCTTCGTCGCCACCGTCGTCAGCGCGATCGCCGCCGTGGTGCTGGCGACCAGGCTGCGCAGCGATCCCACCGATCCGACCGGCAACCAGCTGGTCGTCGTCACCGTCACCGTCTGTCTGCTGGCCGCTGCCTTCGCCACCCTGTTGCGCGCCGAGGTGCACTACGAGCGGCTGCGCCCCCGCGGTCGGGTCGTGCGCCACGACATCGCCGACGCCTACGAGATGGTTCGCGACGCGCCGCGCCGGCTGGTGAACAACGACGCGCCGATCGAGGTGCTGCGCCGGATCGCGGGGCTCCTGCCTGCCGCCGAGCAGCTGGTGGACGCGCTGGCGGCCTACAGCGCGGACGGTGGCACCCGCGTCCGGGCGCACCCGGCCTACGAGCGGATCGTCCGGATGCGGGCCGAGGTGGAGGCGCTCGAGGTGATGCTCGAGGAGCAGGAGAAGAGCGCCGTTCCGGACCCGGTGCACGGAGTGGACACGCCGCTGCCGAAGCCCGAGCACGTGGCCGACTACAACGGACTCGTCGACCTGGCCGAGGCGCTGCTCCCCGACGAGTGAGCCGAGGAGTGAGGTGGCGAGTGAGCGGCGAGTGAGCGGCGAGCCCGGCCGAGGTTTGGCGGCTCGGCCGCGGGGTATCAAGGGGGCAGTGTGCCGACGCACGCTGACCCGACGGGCCCCGTGGCCGTCCGTGTCTCGGGGACGGACGGCTGCGGGCGATCTGACAGGATCGCCTCGTGAACGCGTCGATGGAGATCGTGCCGGCGGACCGCTCCGACGCCTTCCTGCTGCGGATGGACGGCATGGACCAGTCCTACGTGGACCTCGCGGATCCGAGTCGGCTCGTCTTCGACTACGTCCGCCGCATCGGTGACGTCATCGACGCCCACAGCCTGAGCGGCGACCCCCTGCGCGTCCTGCACGTCGGCGGCGCGGGACTCACCCTGCCGCGCTACGTCGCCGCCACCCGCCCCCGGTCGGCGCAGGTGGTGCTGGAGCCGGACGCCGACCTGGTCGATCGGGTCCGTGCGGAGCTGCCGCTGCCTGTGCGCAGCGGGATCAAGGTGCGGATCGTCGACGGCCGCAGCGGTCTGGCAGCTGTTCGCGACGGATCGCAGGACCTGGTGGTGGTGGACGCCTTCGCCGAGGGCAGGATGCCGGCGGACCTGACCACCGCCACCTTCTTCGCCGAGGTCCGACGGGTGCTCGCGCAGGACGGCCGACTGGTGGCCAACCTCGGCGACGCGGCACCGTTCCCGCACGCTCGCCGCGTGATCGCCGGCATCCGACAGTCGTTGCCCGAGCTGGTCGTCACCGCCGAGGCGGCGACGCTGCGCGGTCGACGGCAGGGCAACCTGGTCGTCGTCGCCGGGCACCTGGGCGGCGCCGAGATCGCCGTCGCCCTCGAGGCCGCGGCGGCGCGCGCGGGCGCGCCGTACCGGGTGCTGGACGGGCGTGCGGTCAGCGACACCCTCGGTGGCGGGGTGCCCTTCGTCGACGCGGACGCCGAGTCCGGCCCGGCTCCGGTCAGCGGCCGATAGACTGAGCGCCACCATGGACAGCCACCATCTCCGGCGGAGGTCGCACCCGTGCTGACCTCCGCGCTGCTGCTCGTCCTCGTGCTGCTGCTGGTTGCCGCCTGCGGCTTCTTCGTGGCCGCCGAGTTCGCCCTCGTGACGGTCGATCGTACGACCGTGGACCAGGAGGTGGCGGCCGGTGACGGCACCGCCTCCGGGGTCCAGCAGGCCCTGCGCACGCTCTCCAGCAACCTCTCGGGAGCCCAGCTCGGCATCACCCTGACGAACCTGGCCATCGGCTGGATCGCCGAGCCGGCGGTCTCGGGCCTGATCGGCCCGCCGCTGCGCTCGATCGGGGTGGGCGAGTCGGCGATCGCGCCGATCTCGGTCGTGGTCGGGCTGGTGCTCTCGAGCATCGTCACGATGGTGTTCGGCGAGCTGGTGCCCAAGAACATCGCGCTGGCCCTTCCGATGCGCACCGCGAAGGCGACGCAGGCGCCGCTGCGGGCGTTCGCGAAGCTCAACGCCGGTCCGATCCGGCTGCTCAACGGCACCGCCAACACCCTGGTGCGCCGCTTCGGTGTCGAGCCCCAGGAGGAGCTGCGCTCGGCGCGCAGCTCCAGCGAGCTGACCTCGCTGATCCAGCGTTCGGCCGACGAGGGCACGCTGGACGCCGACACCGCCGAGCTGATGGAGCGCTCGGTCGAGTTCGGCACCCGCACCGCCGGCGAGATCATGACGCCCCGGGTACGCCAGCACAGCCTCGAGGACGGTGACCGTGCGCAGGCAGTGATCGAGCTGGCCAGGCGCACCGGCCACTCCCGCTTCCCGGTGCTCGACGAGCACGAGTCGGTGGTCGGCACCATCCACGTCAAGAACGCTGTCGCGCTGCCCGTGCACGAGCGTGCGACGACCAGGGTCAAGCACCTGATGGCCAAGCCGATCGTGGTGCCGGACTCGCTGCGCCTCGACCCGCTCCTGGCGCTGCTGCGCAAGGAGAGCTTCCAGCTGGCGATCGTGCTCGACGAGTACGGCGACCAGGCCGGCATCGTGACCCTGGAGGACGTGATCGAGGAGATCGTCGGCGACATCGCCGACGAGCACGACACGCTCGGTGCCCGCGCCCGCCTGCGGCGTGACGGGACGTGGTCGCTCTCCGGTCTGCTGCGGCCCGATGAGGTGGAGGACCTGACCGGGGTGGCGCTGCCGGAGGGCGAGGAGTACGACACCGTGGCCGGTCTGGTGCTGCGGCTGCTCGGCCGGATCCCGCTGCGCGGTGACAGCGCCGAGGTGCCGGTGCCCGACCCGAGCGACCCGGACCGACCCGGGCAGCGGACAGCCGTGCTGACGGTGGAGCACATGGACGGGCTGCGGATCGACCGGCTCTCGCTGCGGGTGGTCCCGTGAGCACCCCCCTCGCGCTGCTGCTGGCGCTGGTCCTGCTGCTGCTGAACGCCTTCTTCGTCGCGACCGAGTTCGCGCTGGTCTCCGCCCGCCGCAGCCAGATCGAGCCGCAGGCCATCGAAGGCTCCCGGCTCGCCCGCCGCACGCTGGAGGCGATGGAGGACGTGGCCTCGATGATCGCCGGCATCCAGCTCGGCGTGACCGTGTGCTCGGTGATCCTGGGAGCCGTCGCCGAGCCGGCCGTGAGCCACGTGATCGCGCCGCTCCTGCACGCGGTGCACGTGCCGGAGGGCGCCGTGCACCCGATCGCCTTCGTCGTGGCGCTGGCACTGGTGGCGTTCCTGCACGTCGTGCTCGGGGAGATGGTTCCCAAGAACATCACGCTCGCGCTCCCGGAGCGGGCGGTGCTCGTGCTCGCGCCGATCATGTACGCCCTGGTGCGCCTCCTGCGCCCGCTCATCGTCGTCCTCGACGCGACCGCCCGGGCGGCCCTGCGCCTCGTGCGGGTCGAACCCAAGCACGAGGTGGTCTCCGCCTTCACCCGCGAGGAGGTGGCGGCCATGGTCGAGGAGTCGCGCGGGGAGGGGCTGCTGCAGCAGAACGAGTACGACCGGCTCGCCGGTGCTCTCGGGTTCACCGAGAAGACGGTCGCCGACGTCCTGCTGCCGGTCGGGAGCCTCACGACCGTACGGCGCGGCGCCTCCGGCGCCGACATCGAGGCGCTGTGCGCCGCGACCGGCTTCAGCCGCTTCCCGGTGGAGGACGACCGCGTCGCGAACGGTGCCGGCCCGGAGCTGCTCGGCTACCTGCACATCAAGGACGTGCTGGAGCCCGACGAGGTGCGACGCCAGCGTCCGGTCGAGGACAAGTGGATCCGACCGTTCGCCACCGTCACGCCGACCGATCCGCTGCACGAGGCCCTGGAGACCCTGCAGCGGCGCGGCTCGCACCTGGCCCGAGTGGTCGACCTCGACGGCGTCACGATCGGACTGGCGACACTCGAGGACGTGATCGAGGAGCTGGTCGGAGAGATCCGCGACGCCGCACACGCCGACGAGGTGCCGAGTCTCCAAGAGTGAGCCGGACGGCTCCGGCGCAACTAGGGTGGGCCGCGTGCACGACAGCGCGACCCGCGAGACCAGGACCGATCGCGTCTGGACGATTCCCAACGCGCTCAGCGTCCTGCGACTGATCGGGATCGGCGTCTTCGCCTGGCTGTTGCTGGGCCCGCACCAGGACGGGGCGGCGTTCGCCGTCCTGGTCGCCGCCGGCGTCACCGACTACCTCGACGGCTACCTCGCGCGACGGCTGGGTCAGTACTCCCGGATCGGGGAGCTGCTCGATCCCCTCGCCGACCGGCTCTACATCCTCGTGGTCGTGGTGGGGCTCGCGTTGCGCGACCTGATGCCGTGGTGGGTGGCGGTGCTCCTCCCGCTGCGGGACCTGTTGATCTGGGGGCTGGTGCCGCTGCTGCGCACCCGTGGTGTCCGGGCGTTGCCGGTGCACTTCCTCGGCAAGGCCGCGACGTTCAACCTGCTCTACGCCTTCCCGCTGCTGGTCCTCACCGACGGCGACAGCACGCTGGCGATGCTGTGCCGCGTCCTCGGCTGGGCGTTCACCCTGTGGGGGATCGCGCTGTACTGGTGGGCGGGCATCCTCTACGCCCTGCAGACCCGGCAGCTGCTGCGCAGCATGCCGCCGGTCGGAGCCGTCGGACGATGAGCCAGCCGGAACAGGGACGCCCCGAGGAGCGCCGGACCTGGGACAGCACCGCCCACGGCCCGATGCGGACGCCGGCGCACGGGCCGGTGCACGCCTCCTACTCGCCCTCGCCCGGTGCCGCGAGGGTCGCCGTGCCGCTGCTGGACCTGATCACCCGCCAGTCGTTGGACGAGGACTACCAGCACGTCGCCGAACGGCATCGGCGCGAGACCGGCACCACGTCCGGCACCACGTCCGGCACCACGTCCGGCACCGCGAGCGCGGCTCGCAGTCGCAGCGGCCTGACCATCGCCGCGGTGCTGGTCTTCGGGCTGCTGGTGGCGGTGGCGGCGGTGCAGACCTCGCGCAACGCGTCGGTGGACAACGCCAGCAAGGACCAGCTGATAGCGCGGATCAACACCCGGCGCGCGGCGGTGTCCTCGCAACAGAAGCAGATCGCCGCCCTCCGCGCGACCAACACCCGCCAGGAGGGCAGCTACGGTGATCTCGGCCGCGACCTCGATGCGACGACCAGCACCCAGCAGGCGCTGCTGGCCGCGACCGGCTGGGGGAGCGTCCGCGGCGAGGGGGTGCGGGTGACGGTCGACGACGCACCCTCGGGGGGTACGGCGGGGCAGGTGCGCGACTCCGACCTGGCCGGCCTGGTCAACGGCCTGTGGCAGGCCGGCGCGACAGCCGTCTCGGTCAACGGCCAGCGCGTGACGGCGCTGAGCGCCCTGCGCAACACCGCGACGGTCGTGCGCATCAACGACACCTCGCTGTCCCCGCCGTACACGGTCCTGGCGCTGGGAGACACCAAGAAGCTGGCGGCGAGGTTCGCCGAGACCACCTCGGGGATCCGGCTGCGCAACCTCACCCGCCAGTACGGCATGCCGTTCAGCATGCACAACGAGTCGAACCTGGTCCTGCCCGCCGCGCCGCTCTCCATGTTGGTCCTGCGGCACGCGCGCACCGATCATGGTCCGGTGGAAGACAAGGAGAAGCCGTGATCGCAGCGCTTGGACTGGTCGTCGGGGTCGTGCTCGGACTGATCTTCCGGCCCGACGTACCGGTCGGGCTCGAGCCGTACCTGCCGATCGCCGTGGTCGCGGCGCTGGACGCCGTCTTCGGTGCGCTGCGCGCCTACCTGGACGGCATCTTCGACGACAAGGTGTTCGTGGTCTCGTTCGTGAGCAACGTCGTGATCGCTGCCGGGATCGTGTGGATGGGCGACAAGCTGGGCGTCGGCGGCCAGCTCTCCACCGGTGTGATCGTCGTGCTCGGCATCCGGATCTTCTCCAACGTGGCAGCCATCCGCAGGCACCTGTTCCATGCCTGAGCCGACAGCGCCGCAGGACAGCACCGGGCACGACACCGGGCACGACACCGGGCACGACACCGGGACGAGCGGCCGGCAGCGACTGCTCGACGCGCTCACCCACGCCCGTCGAGGCCAGGTCGTGGTGGCGGTGCTGCTCGCCGTGGTCGGCTTCGGTGCGGTGACCCAGGTGAACAGCAACGACCACGACTCGACCTACGCGGGCTACCGCGAGCAGGACCTGATCGACGTGCTCAACGGCCTGGCCGGCACGAGCCAGCGAGCCCAGTCCGAGCTGAGCCGGCTGCAGCAGACCCGCGCCAAGCTCAGCTCCGCCACGGAGAAGCGCCAGGCCGCGCTCGACCAGGCGCAGAGCCAGGTCGACACGCTCAAGATCCTGGCCGGCCAGGTGCCGGTGACCGGTCCGGGCATCCAGGTCACCATCGAGGAGACCACCGACCACGTCAACGTGGACGACTTCCTCGACCTCGTCGAGGAGCTCCGATCGGCGGGGGCCGAGGCGCTGCAGGTCAACGGCAAGGTCCGGCTGATCGCGTCCTCCTCCTTCGAGCAGGGTGCGGACGGCCTGTACGTCGACCACCAGCTGCTGACCCCGCCGTACACGATCGACGCCATCGGCGAGCCCGCGACGCTCGCCGGGGCGGTGACCTTCGCCCGGGGGCCGGAGGACGAGTTCGCCGAGGACGGGGCCACCGTGAAGGTGAGCCAGCAGACCACCCTGGACATCACGGCGGTCCGCAAGACGCAGTAGGGTTCCGGACAGCACCGATGCCCGACACCGACCTCAGGAGAGCACGCCGTGGCGCTGTACCCGCAGGACCTGAAGTACACCAGTGAGCACGAGTGGGTCCGCACGCCGGGCGAGCACGACGGATCGGTGCGCATCGGCATCACCGACTTCGCCCAGGACGCCCTCGGCGACATCGTCTACGTCTCCCTTCCGGAGGTCGGCGCCACCGTCAGCGCCGGCGCCACCTGCGGCGAGCTGGAGTCCACCAAGTCGGTCAGCGACGTCTACGCGCCCATCTCCGGCGAGGTCGTCGCGGTCAACGCGGGCCTGGACGCCACCCCCGAGCTCGTCAACGACGATCCCTACGGCGGCGGCTGGCTCTTCGAGGTCGTGCCCGCGACCCCCGACGAGGTCGAGGGCCTGCTGGATGCCGCCGGCTACGAGGCGACGCTGCAGGCCTGACGGGCACCGGCCTACCTGATAGGTTCGAGTACGTCCCACCCTCACCGTCCGGTTGAGGGTCAGACGAGGAGGAATGCCCGATGACCTGCCCCGCCTGCGGGAACCAGAACCCCGCCGACGCGCGGTTCTGCTCCCAGTGCGGTACGGCGCTGGCCGCGCCCGCGGCCCCGTCGGACAGCACCGCGACCATCCAGATCGGCGATGCCCGCTCCGACACCTCGGAGCGGGTCCTCAACCCGGTCGACGCCGCCGCCGTGGACGGCCTGCCTCCGGGCAGCGCCCTGCTGGTCGTCCAGCGGGGCCCCGGGTCGGGCAGCCGGTTCCTGCTGGACAAGGACACCGTCTACGCCGGCCGGCACCCGGACAGCGACATCTTCCTCGACGACGTCACCGTCTCGCGCCGGCACGCCGAGTTCGACCGCTCGGGTGAGAGCTTCACCGTCGCGGACGTGGGCAGTCTCAACGGCACCTACGTGAACCGCGACCGGATCGACAAGGTCGTGCTCAACGACGGCGACGAGGTCCAGATCGGCAAGTACCGGCTGGTCTACTACGCCGGGCACGCCGAGGCCTGAGGTCCGTGGCAGCAGAACACCAGGTCGCCCCGGAGTCCGGTGAGAGGGGCGAGCTGCTCAACATCGGGCAGGTGCTCGACCTGCTCCGGGAGGACTTCCCGGGGCTGATCAGCATCCCCAAGATCCGGCTCCTGGAGCAGGACGGGCTGATCGCGCCGCACCGCACCGCCAGCGGCTACCGGAAGTTCTCCCACCGCGACGTGGAGCGGATCCGCTACGTGCTGCGGATGCAGCGCGACCACTACCTGCCCAAGAAGGTCATCGCGGAGCATCTGGATGCGATCGATCGCGGTCTCGAGCCGCCGGAGCCGGGTCCGGTCGTGCCGACGGTGCCCACCGTCGCCCTCTCCTCGGACGGCATCCCCAGCCCGGACTCGTTCCGCCGTACGGACAACCTCCGACTCTCGCGCAAGGAGCTGGTCAAGATCGCCGAGGTCAGCGATGAGCTGCTGCGTGAGCTCGAGGACGCCCGGCTGATCGCCGCCGTACGGGGCTACTACGACACGGACGCGCTGGTGATCGCGCAGACCGCCAAGGAGCTGGCCGCGTTCGGCATCGAGCCGCGCCACCTGCGCGGGATGAAGGCCGCGGCGGACCGCGAGGTCGGCCTGGTCCAGCAGATCGTCGCACCCCAGCTGCGGACCAACGACCCTGCCGCTCGAGCCCGCGCCGCGGAGACGGCGGCGGAGGTCGCGGCGCTGTCGGTGCGGTTGCACGCCACGCTGGTCAAGGCCGGTCTCAAGCAGCCCTAGCGGTGCCCTGGCCCGCCGTGGCGCTCGGAGTAGGGTGGAGGGCGTGCGCGAGGTAGACGTCCTGGGTGTCCGAGTCGAGATGCCCTCCAACCAGCCGCTGGTCCTCCTGCGGGAAGTGACCGGCGAGCGCTACCTGCCGATCTGGATCGGTGCGGTGGAGGCGACGGCGATCGCCTTCGCGCAACAGGGCGTGGTGCCGCCACGGCCGCTGACCCACGATCTGCTCAAGGACATCCTCGAGGCGACCGGGAACGAGCTCGCGGAGGTGCAGATCGTCGATGTGAAGGACGGCGTGTTCTTCGCCAACCTGGTCTTCGCCTCCGGGGTGGAGGTGTCGGCCCGGCCGTCGGACTCGATCGCGATCGCGCTGCGGACCGGTGCTCGGGTCGTCTGCGCGGACGAGGTGCTCGCCGAGGCCGGTGTCGCCGTACCTGCTGAGCAGGAGGACGAGGTCGAGCGGTTCCGTGAGTTCCTCGACCAGGTCACGCCGGAGGACTTCGAATCGCTGTGAGCCTCGGCGCGGGGTGGGCGGTAACTCTGAACCTCAACTTGAGGTTGAGGGTTGCGACACGCCGAAAGCATCTTTGACCCCGGCCCGTCGCGGTCCTACCTTGAACTGTCTCCGGTGTAACTCCACCGCTGTGGTCCACAGATCGCCGCGGCTTCCCCGATCGGGTTACGCTGAACCGGAGTAGACCACGGAGGATCGCGTGAACGAGCACGAACGGGAGCCCGGCCTCGGCGCCGAGGTATCCCTCGCGGCCGAGCAGGCCGAGGAGCAGGGGCTGCTCTTCAGCGACGACGTCTCGCCACTGCCGAGCGATCAGGGCTACCGCGGTCCGACCGCGTGCAATGCCGCCGGCATCACCTACCGACAGCTCGACTACTGGGCCCGCACCGGCCTCATCGAGCCGAGCATCCGCGGCGCCAGCGGGTCCGGCTCGCAGCGGCTCTACTCCTTCCGCGACATCTTGATCCTCAAGGTCATCAAGCGACTGCTCGACGCGGGCATCTCGCTGCAGCAGATCCGCACCGCCGTGACGCACCTGCGCGAGCGCGGCACCGACGACCTCACCCGCGTGACGCTGATGAGCGACGGCGCCTCGGTCTACGAGTGCACCAGCAACGACGAGGTCATCGACCTGCTCCAGGGCGGTCAGGGCGTCTTCGGCATCGCGATCGGCGGCGTGTGGCGCGAGATCGAGGGCAGTCTCTCCGAGCTGCCGAGCGAGCGTGCCGGCGCCGAGGAGGCCGCGCCGGTCGCGGGCGACGAGCTCGCCGCGCGCCGCGCCGCCCGTTCGGCTGTCTGATCTCGTACTCCGGCCCCGGGACGTCGATTGACGGACCGGGGCCGGAGTACGTCTATCCTGGGAGGGCCGACACCCGCGTGGGAGAGCTCGATCGCGAGCGCCGAAGGGGCAATTCCTCCCCGGAACCTCTCAGGCACCAGGACCACGGGGGCTGGCGACTCTGAAGTGTCACCCGACCGCAGCGACGCGGGCGACGTGCTGTGACAGAGGGGGAGGACGACCTGACCCGTGCGTCCCCGAGGAGCCCTCGTGTCCGACCGCCCCACCCTTTCCGAGCTCGACTCCAGCGCCCCCTTCGTGCAGCGCCACATCGGGCTCTCCGACGACGATGCGGCGGCGATGCTCGACCGGCTCGGCTTCGGCTCGCTCGACGCACTCATGGACGCAGCGGTTCCCGGCGGCATCCGCAACACCGACACCCTCGACCTGCCGACGGCCCTGAGCGAGCCCCAGGTGGCGGCGCTCGCGCGTGAGCTCGCGGCGAGCAACCGGCCCGGCGAGACGATGATCGGTCTCGGCTACCACGGCACGATCACGCCCGCGGTGATCCGCCGCAACGTGCTCGAGGACCCGAGCTGGTACACCGCGTACACGCCCTACCAGCCGGAGATCTCCCAGGGCAGGCTCGAGGCGCTCATCAACTTCCAGACCCTGGTCGGCGATCTGACCGGGCTGCCCACCGCGAACGCCTCGCTGCTCGACGAGGGCACCGCGGCCGCGGAGGCGATGACGCTGGTACGTCGCGCCCAGCGCAAGGCGTCCGGGCCGTTCGTCGTCGACGCCGACGCGCTGCCGCAGACCATCGAGGTGGTCCGCACCCGCGCCGAGGCGATGGGCATCGAGGTGGTCGTGGCCGACCTGAGCGCCGGCCTGCCCGACGGCGAGCTCTCGGGCGTGCTGATCCAGTACCCCGGCGCGTCCGGGGCCGTGATCGACCCCCGCGCCCTCATCGCGACGGCACACGAGCGCAACGCCCTGGCAGTGGTGGCGGCGGACCTGCTGGCGCTCACGCTGCTAGAGGCGCCCGGCGTGCTCGGCGCGGACGTGGTGATCGGCTCCTCCCAGCGCTTCGGCGTACCGCTGTTCTACGGCGGGCCGCATGCGGGCTACATGGCCGTCTCGGCCGGCCTCGAGCGGCACATGCCGGGCCGGCTCGTCGGTGTCTCGATCGACGCGGAGGGGCGGCCCGCCTACCGGCTGGCGCTGCAGACCCGCGAGCAGCACATCCGGCGTGACAAGGCCACCTCCAACATCTGCACGGCGCAGGTCCTGCTCGCGGTCACCGCCTCGATGTACGCGGTCTACCACGGGCCGCAGGGGCTGGCCCAGATCGCCACCCGCACCCACCGCTACGCCGCGGTCCTGGCCGCAGGGCTTCGGACCGCCGGCTACGAGCTGAGCAGCGAGTCGTTCTTCGACACCCTGACGGTGAAGGCGCCGGGCGCCGCGGCGGCGATCGTCGCCAAGGCGCGGGACCTGGGCATCCACCTGCGCCACGTCGATGCCGACACCGTCGGGCTCTCCACCTCGGAGACCACTACCCGCTCGACGCTGAGCAGCGTGTTCAGCGCCTTCGGCGTCAGCGCCGACATCGACGAGCTGGACCGCACCACGGCCGACGCTCTGCCCGCCGGTCTGGAGCGGACCACGCCGTACCTGACCCATGAGGTGTTCTCGGCGCACCACAGCGAGACCCAGATGCTGCGCTACCTCGCCAAGCTGTCGGCTCGTGACTACGCGCTCGACCGCGGGATGATCCCGCTCGGCTCGTGCACGATGAAGCTGAACGCCACCACCGAGATGGAGCCGATCTCGCTGCCCGGCTTCGCCGATCTGCACCCGTTCGTGCCGGCCGAGGACGCCGCCGGGTACGCGCGCCTGGTCGCCGAGCTGGAGGGATGGCTCGAGGAGGTGACCGGCTACGACCGGGTCTCGATCCAGCCCAACGCCGGCTCCCAGGGCGAGCTCGCCGGCCTCCTGGCGATCCGCGGCTACCACCGCGCCCACGGCCAGGAGCAGCGCGACGTCTGCCTGCTGCCCGGCTCCGCACACGGCACCAACGCCGCCTCCGCGGTGATGGCGGGCATGCGCGTGGTGGTGGTCAAGTCGGCCGAGGACGGCACGGTGGACCTCGATGACCTGCGTGCTCAGTGCGAGGCGCACTCCGAGGATCTCGCCGCGATCATGGTCACCTACCCCTCGACGCACGGCGTCTACGAGGAGGGCATCACCGAGCTGTGCGACATCGTGCACAGCCACGGCGGGCAGGTCTACATCGACGGCGCTAACTTCAACGCGCTGCTGGGCTATGCCAAGCCCGGCGAGTTCGGCGGCGACGTATCGCACCTCAACCTGCACAAGACCTTCTGCATCCCGCACGGCGGCGGCGGCCCGGGGGTGGGGCCGGTGGCGGTCCGTGCCCACCTGGCGCCGTACCTGCCCTCGCACGGCCTGCACCCCGAGGAGGCCAAGCGCTCCGGCATCGGCCCGATCTCCGCGGCGCCGTACGGTTCGGCGGGGATCCTGCCGATCTCGTGGGCCTACATCCGGCTGATGGGCGGTGCCGGGCTGACCCGGGCGACCGCCATGGCGGTGCTCTCGGCCAACTACGTCGCGGCGCGGCTCGGGGAGCACTACCCGGTGCTCTACCGGGGCGAGTCCGGTCTGGTCGCGCACGAGTGCATCCTCGACCTGCGCGAGCTCACCAAGTCCACCGGCGTGAGTGTCGAGGACGTCGCCAAGCGGCTCATCGACTACGGCTTCCACGCCCCGACGATGTCGTTCCCGGTGGCCGGCACCCTGATGGTCGAGCCGACCGAGTCCGAGGACCTGGCCGAGCTCGACCGGTTCGTCGAGGCGATGATCGCGATCCGCGGCGAGATCGACCGGGTGGCCTCGGGGGAGTGGACGGCCGAGAACAGCGTGCTGCGCGGTGCTCCGCACACCTCGCGGGCGCTGGTCGGGGACTGGGACCGGGCCTACACCCGTGAGGAGGCTGTCTTCCCGCAGGGCATCGCCGGCCCCAACGGCGCGGCCGATAAGTACTGGCCGCCGGTGGCGCGGATCGACAACGCGTACGGCGACCGCAACCTGGTGTGCGCCTGCCCGCCGCTGGAGGCGTTCGCCGAGTAGTCGACCCGTCACTTGATGACACTCGAGAGGTCGCCGGGTGACGTGGGTCTGGCGCTGTGCGTCCTCGCCGACCCGGGCACGCCGACCCAGGCACACGGTCCTGGGCGGCGCAGCGGGCTGCAGCGTCCGGGAGCTCGCGCTGTGCGTACTGGCCTCGGGCGAGGTGCCCGTGCCGAGCGGGCCCGGTGGCTGTCATTGACGCCACCGGGCCCGATCTCGGCACCGGGGCCGTGACGGCGGCGCGCGGTGGACACTCGGCCCGCCGAAGGTGACCTCTCGACCCGCCGAAAGTGACGGGTCGGCTCAGTGGGTGAGCGTGGAGCCGGTGCGGGACTTGGTCACCCGGAGCTGGGTCGGGATCCGGTCGCGCAGCTCGGCGACATGGCTGACCACCCCGACCACGCGGCCGCCGTCGCGCAGGCCGTCGAGGACGGCCATGACGTCGTCGAGGGTGTCGGCGTCCAGGGAGCCGAAGCCCTCGTCGACGAACAGCGTGTCGAGCATGGCGCCACCCGCCTCCTGCGCGATCACGTCGGCCAGACCCAGCGCGAGGGCCAGCGAGACGACGAACGTCTCCCCGCCCGACAGCGTCGCCGGGTCGCGGGTCTCGCCCGACCAGTCGTCGCGCACCAGGAGGGCCAGGCCGCCGCGGCGATCGCCGGCGCCCCGGGCGGCGGTGTGCTCCAGCTGGTAGCGCTGGTCGCTCATCGAGGAGAGCCGCTCGTTGGCGGCGGCCACGACCTGGGTGAGCCGGTAGGCGACGACGTAGGCGGACAGCGACATCTGGAGACGGTTGTCGGCACTCTTGCCCTCGGCGAAGGACGCCAACCGGGTGGCGGTCTCGAGCGCGCCGCGCAGCGGCGCCCAGGCCGCGAGGCCGGCGTCGAGCTCGTCGCGCAGCTCTGCGAGCCGGCCCAGGGTGGCGGTGCCGTGGGCCACCGCGGCCTGGGCGCTGCCCAGCGTGGCCAGAGCTGTCTCGTGCGCGCTGGCCAGCGCTGTCAGGTCGGGCGTCGGGCGCTGGGCGAGGTCGTCGGCACCCGGCTCGGCCAGGACCGCCGTCACGACGGCCAGGCGCCGCTCGTGGTGCTTGAGCCGGGCGGTCAGATGCTCGACCTCCTGGACCGCCAGCTCGGCGGCGAGCACCGCTGCCACGTCGTCGAAGCCCGCCTCGTCCACCGCGTGCGCGAGTGCCTCCTCGGCCTCGCGGCGCGCGTCGGCGGCGCGGTCGCGTGCCTCCAGCGCCCGGACCAGCTCCGCACCGGCACGGGCGGCCTGCTCCCGGCGGGCGACGAGCTCGGCGACCGATGCGACCGGCTGGCTGTGCTCGTGGTGGTCGGCGACAGCTGTCTCGGCGAGGGCCGCTGCCAGGGTCTCCTGCAGGAGGGCGTGCTCGCGGGCGAGCGCTGCCTGCGCGGCCTCGGCGGCGGCCGCCTGCGCGCCGGCCTCGGTCAGCCTGGCCGCGTCGGCCGTCGCGGCACGATCGGCGTCGGCGAGCTCGCGCTCCAGCGCCGTCGCTGTCGCGGCCAGCGCCTGCGCCTCTGCGAGCTCGGCGGCGACGCCGTCGCGCTCCGCCGCTGGGCCTGCCTGGTCCCGGGCGAGGCTGAGCCGGGTCTCGAGGTCGCGTGCCTCCACATCGCGCAGGTGCTCGACGGCGCTCGCGTCGTCAGCGGCCCGATGGGCCGCCTTCTCGGCCTCGGCATCGGGGGCGTCGGCGGACGGTGCTGCCTTCTCGGGATGCTCCGCCGAACCGCACACTGGGCAGCAGGCACCGACCGCGAGTGCCCCGGCGAGCTCGGCGGCCATGCTGTCCAACCGGGCGGCGCGTACGTCGAGGGCGCGCCCGCGCAGCACCTGCGCCTGCTCGCGTGCGACGGCATGCGCCTCCTTCGCCTGCGCGAGCGCGACAGCGAGCCGGTCCACCTCGGCATAGGCCCGGGCCCGCCCGGAGAGCGCCTCGACGACCATCGCTGCAGCGCGGGCTGCCTCCAGGGCGGTGCGCAGGGCGTCGAGGCGGGCCGGCGCCGCCTGCGTCCGGGCGGTGAGGGTGGCCAGCTCCGCATCCCACCGGGTGCGGTCGGAGGTGAGCGCGGCCAGCTCGCCGGCGACCGCATCGCGTCGCGCCTCCTGGGGCAGCAGTGCGTGGGCCGCGTCGACCTGGCGGATCCGCTCCCGCTGGGCGGCCTGCACCTCCGCGAGCACAGCATCGGAGCGCGCAGCGGCCAGGGCCGTCTCGTGCTGGGCACGCGCTCGCTCGGCGAGCCGGCGCACCGGCGTCACGGTCGCAGCGCGCCGGGCGACCTCGAGCCGCCGGGCCGCCGTCTCGATCTCGTCCGCCTCGGCGACGAGCTCGGCGTGCTCGCGGGCAGCGGCGTCGTGTCGTCGGCGGCGCTCGACGAAGGAGCGTGCCTCCTCCACCTGCTCGCGCGCGATCGCCTCGGCGCCGACAGCATCGGCTGCGGCGGTGCACGCTTCGAGGTGATCCTGGTGCAGTCGCATCTCCAGGTTGTCGACCCAGCCGACCAGGGCGCCGTCGCCGGCCGGCAGCGTGAGGTCGGCGAGCTCCCAGTCGTCGGGCAGCGCCGATTCGGTCGCCTCGCTGATCCGGCTCACGGCGTCGGCCACCCGCTGGTTGAGCCCCTCGCTGCGTCGTCGCAGGTCGAGCCGGTGCTCGCGCAGCCAGCGCTCGACGTCGTGGAACCGCTCGGTGCGGAAGAGCCGCTGGAGCAGCTCCTTGCGCTCCTCGGAACGGGCACGCAGGAAGGACTGGAACCGGCCCTGCGGGAGCAGGGCGACCTGGGTGAACTGGGTGAGCGTCATGCCCAGCAGGTCGGTGATCAGGTGGCCGGCCTCGTCGAGCCGGGTGGTCTGGGTGGTCCATGCACCGGCGCGCTGCTCCTGCACCACGACCGACGCCTGCTCGGTGGTCGAGCCGGTGCCGCGCTTCTTGGGCCGGTCCCAGGCGGGGGAGCGGCCGATCCGGAAGCGCCGCCCCGCCAGGGTCGCCTCCAGCACCACGCGCGGTGCCACGCCGGGCGCGGCCTGGTCGCAGCGCAGCCGCTTCGCCGTCGCACGGTCACCGGGAACATCGCCGTACAGCGCGAAGCAGATCGCATCGAGCACGCTGGTCTTGCCCGCACCTGTCGGCCCCGAGAGCAGGAAGAGCCCGGCCGCCGACAACCGGTCGAGGTCGATGGTGACGGTGTCGGCGAAGGGCCCGAAGGCGGTGATCTCCAGCTGGTGCAGCCGCATCAGAACAGCACCTCCGACCACTCCTCGTCGACGGGGGCGCCGGCACCGACGAGCATGTCGACATCGGTGTCCTCGCAGCAGGCGTCGACGGCCCGCCCGAGCAGGGCGAGCTCGTCGGGAGATGCCGGGGCACCGCGTAGCTCGGCGACGAAGTCGGCGACGAGGTCGCGGTCGCGCCGGGACGGACCGTGGGCCTGAGGCAGCGCCCCGAGGACCGGCACGGTCGACTCGAAGCCGAGCAGCAGGGTGTGCGGGAAGCGCCGGCGCAACCGGTCCATGGCCTGGTGCGGTCGCACCGCGTCGGTCAGCGTGACCTGCACCCACGAGCCCTCGTGGCAGGACAGTGCCGGGTCGCCGAGCAGCGTCTCCAGGTCACCGCGCAGCGTCGCCAGCGGCCGGGGGACCGGAGCGTCGAGGAACTCTGCGCGCGTCACGCCCTCGGGACCGAGGTCGACCAGCCAGGAGCCCTTGCGCTGGCTCGCCTCGGAGAAGGAGTAGGCGAGCGGCGAGCCGCTGTAGCGGATCGTCTCGGCGAGCGTGTGTCGGCCGTGCAGGTGTCCGAGGGCCGCATAGGAGACCCCGTCGAAGACCGACGTCGGGACGATCGAGACCCCGCCGACCGAGATGTCGCGCTCGGAGTCGCTCGACCGGACCTCGTCCTCGGCACGACCGGCCACGAAGGCGTGCGCCAGCACCACCGAGCGCGCGCCGCGGCGTCGGGCCAGGTCGTCGCGGACCCGCCTCATCGCCTCGCCGAGCGCAGCGGCATGCGAGCGCGCCGGGAGCTGCCAGGGCTCGCGGACGGTGTCGGGATCGAGGTAGGGGATGCCGTAGACGGCCACCGGCCCGTGCTCGTCCTCGAGCAGGATCGGCGTGGCCGCCCGGGAGGCGTCGGTGCGGATGAAGACGCCGGCGGCGTCGATCAGCTCCGAGCCGAAGCCCAGCCGGTGGGCCGAGTCGTGGTTGCCGCTGGTCAGGACCACCCTGGCGCGCGACGCGGCGAGCCGCGCCAGCGCCTCCGAGGCCAGCCGGACCGCATCGACCTGCGGTAGCGCCCGGTCGTAGATGTCGCCGGCGACGACGACCAGATCCACCCGCTCACGCTCCACCACCTCCAGGAGGTGGTCGACGAAGACGCCCTGGTGGGTGAGCATGCCCTCCCGGTGGAAGGACCTCCCCAGGTGCCAGTCGGAGGTGTGCAGCATCCGCATGGCAAAGAACCTAGAAGGTGCCACCGACAGTCTTGGTGACCCACGCCGGACGCAGCCGCCATGGGAGCCGGATCACTCAGCTCGGGATGAGCTTGAACAGGAACCTCTTGCGCACCATCGCCCACACGATGAGGATCGCGACGGTGTGCACCAGCGTGCCCTGCCACCAGCTCATCCGGTCCAGATGCGGGATGTTGGCGACGGCGAGCACGAGGAAGACGTGCACCGTGAAGACGTAGAGGCTGGCCTGGCCGAGCGGGATCCACAACCACCCGATGACGGCGTTGACCGGCTTCCACACCGTGGTGAGGAAGGCGAACGCCACCACCGTCATCAAGACCAGGTCCACCAGCCGCCCCGGCTGCAGGAAGACCCGGGTGTAGAGGTGGTTGTAGGCCCAGCCGTAGAAGGCGTCCGGGTACGGCGACCACACGATCGCCCGGTGCCCCAGCCAGAGCCAGCCGAGCGCCGCGGCGTACCCGACGACGAACACGCCGCAGCACAGCTTGCCGACGGTGGTGGTCAGCGCCCGGGTGATCCCGTTGCGGTAGTAGCCCAGGACGAGGCCGTGGGTGAAGGCGATCTGCCAGGTGAACAGCGGGAAGACGTCCTCGAACTGCGAGGGCAACCAGTGCACGTCGGCGTTCGCCGCCCAGATGAAAAGCGCCCACGAGATCGCCAGCACCACCCACCACAGGCGCCGCAGGATCAGCCACATCACGGCCGGCAGCGCCAGGCTCAGGACGACGAACAGGCCCATGATGTTGAACACCCACGGCCCGATCTCCAGGAGCAGGAGCTCCTTGACCGCGTACCACGGCGGCGGGTAGTCGAACAGCCGTGCGGCGTTGGGATACAGGTCGTAGACCAGGCCCTGCGCGTTCTGCCCGTTCTGGCCGGTGCCGCGGTCGGTGAAGGTGGTGATCACGCTTGCGTCGATGCCCGGGATCTTGCCCAGCACGTAGACCAGCAGGACCACGACGAGTGCGACCAGGTAGAGCTTGCGCGCCCGTCGCAGCGCCCCGACGGCTGCGGCCCACTCCCCGAAGCGTCGCACGCCGACGGGGTAGACCATGCCGAGCACGACGCCGGAGAGCAGCACGAACATCTCCGCGCCGGTGATCGCGCCGATGGCGTTGAGCGTGATGTAGGAGTAGAGCCCGTTGACCTCGATGTGGGTGATCACCACGGCGAGGATGATCCAGCCACGGAACAGGTCCAGGCGGCGGTCGCGCGGGTCGTGCTCGTTCGGGTAGCGCCAGGAGGGCACGAAGCGCCCGACCAGGCCCGCGACCAGGAACGCCACACCCAGGATCACCGCGCACAGGCAGATCCAGCCCATCTCGGCGCTGACGTGATCCTTGGCCGGCAGGTTGCCCTGCACGGTCGCGGCGTTCGACGTCTGCAGGTCGAGCTTGCGGGTCACCGGACCCAGGCGCGTGGGCGATGCGGCGAGGTCGGTGTGCAGGGCGCCGGCGAGGGCGGGCGTCCGGGTGGCGCCCCACTCGACCAGGTGATCCTCGGCCTCGGCCTCCTTGCGGGTCAGCTCGAGCCAGCTGATCGCGCCGATCATCGGGTGCGAGGACTCACTGGCGAGTACCTGCCTCCACCAGCTCTGCTTGATCTGCTGCTCGGCCGCACCACCGGCGCCAGGCTCGTAGCCGGCGCCGGTCTCGACCAGCATCGGCTTGTCCCGGCCGACGGCGAAGCGCTGGTAGAACGGCGTGCGCCCACCGGCGGTGCCATAGCCCCAGGTCTCGTCCAGACGGGCCTGGAACGACCCTGTCGGCGGGACCCGGTTGGGGGCGAAGTACTGCTCGGTCGGATCGGCGTTGCGGCTCTCCCCGAAGTGGTAGAGCGAGAGCCCGACCCAGTCCACCGCCCCGTTGCCGGGGTAGTAGGGCCCGTAGGGATCGTCGGCCTCGGTCACCTTGCCGTCGCCGTCGGTGTCGAGGCCCTTGAGATCGCCGTGGGTGAGGTCGAGCGACCCGAAGGACTTGCCGAACGGATAGCCGGCGCCGTACGCCGGAGCCCAGACCATCGCCGCCTGGTCGGTGGCGCTGTGCACCGCCGCAGCGACCCGGCGGAACGCCGCCTTGTAGGCGTTGGGCTGCTGACCCCAGATCACCCACGAGCCGTTCATCTCGGGTGCGAAGCGCACCAGGAAGAAGGTGTCGAGCTGCTCGTGCAGCGTCGCCAGCTCGCCGGCGAACCGGCGGGCGTCGGCCACGGTGAGCTTGTCCAGCGCAACCTGGGGCTCGACGGAGACCACTGCGACCGAGCCCTGCTGGGCGGCCTGCTGGGCGAACTCGCGCAGGTACGTCGCGTCGTCGTCGGTGAGCGGGTAGTGCACCCGCTGGGTGTAGAGCGACGGGGAGGTGCCGAGGTCGTCGGCGTACTTCCGCGCTGTCTCCTTGGTCCAGTCCAGGCTCGGCCCGAACCAGGGGTGACCGGGGGTCGGCACCGGGACGACATCGGTGCGCGCGAGCGCCGGTGCGGCCGGCCCGGCGAGGATCAACAGCGGAAGAAGCACCATCGCGGCCAGCACGGTCGCCAGCAGGTGGGACCCGCGGCGTCCGATCGGAGCGCGGCCTTGCCGACGGCTCATGCCGCGGCGAGCCGGACCAGGAGCCGCCAGCGGTTGCGCCCGCCCTCGTGCTCGTAGGAGAGGTCGTCGAGCGCGGCGATCGCCATCGCCAGGCCGCGCCCGGACTCGGAGTCGGCGTCGGGGAGGGTCACCACACTCAGGTCGAGCTCGGCCGGCTGGCCGTTGTCGGTGAAGGTGGCCTCGACCTGCGCTCCTGTCACAGCGAGCACCAGGTCGAGCCGCCGCCCGTCACCGTCGGGGTCCTCGGGGTCGTTGCGGAAGGCGTGCTCGACGACGTTGGCGAAGATCTCGATCACTGCCGTCTCGAAGCGGAGCCGCTCCAGCTCGCCGACCTCGGGGTGGGCACTCCACAGCTGCTCGATCGCCGGGTGGACCAGGTCGAGCGACTGCGGCCGGGCCGGCACCGAGAGCCGGAAGTGGTCCGGGGTGGCCTCAGACATCGAACGCGCCTTCCACGCTGTCCCGCGGGCGCAGGACCTTGTCCATGTTGGTCAGCTGGAAGACGAGCCGGACGGCCTCGGTGGGACGCGCCACCCGCAGGTCGCCACCGGCCTGCCGGGCGGTCTTCAGGCCTGCGATCAGCGCGCCGAGCCCCGAGGAGTCCAAGAAGGTGGTCTCGCCCATGTCGACGACGATCCGGGTGGAGCCGGCCGCCACGAGCTCGCTGAGCAGCTCCTTGAGCCGTCGGGCGGAGACCATGTTGAGCCGGCCGCGCGGCACCACCACGCCGACGCCGTCCTCAGGGTGGGTGACCTCGAACTCGATCATCGGACTCCTTCTGGTTCGTAGCCGCGGTACCGGGCCGCGCGGACGATGATGGAGAAGACGGCCAGGTCGAAGCAGACCCAGGCCATGTTGAACAAAGTGCCCAGCGGGTGGGCCTGGCCAACGGCGATCCGGACGAAGCCGATCGCGATCGCCAGCAGCAGGAGGCCGATCACGGTGAGCTGGGGCCGGATCAGATCCCAGCGCGGACCGGTCGAGGCGCGCCGCTCCTTGGGCGTCACAGCGAAGTCCAGGTCGCGATGCAGGTAGACGTTGCCGAAGGCGGAGGTCACGGACTTGATCCACACCGGGAACAGCGCCAGCGAGTACTGCTGCCCGCGCCAGGTGGGACGACCGGCCGCCACCACGAAGAACAGCAGCTGGTTCACGATGAGGAACGGCACCAACCGCACGAAGAAGGAGACGCTGAGGGCCTGGACCGGCAAGATGCCCAGCACGAGGTAGATGACGGGCGCAGCGACGTACACGAGGGCGGCGAAGCCCGAGAGATAGCTCCACATCGTGGCGAAGTACATGAGGCGCTGGGTCCAGGCGAGCCGCCGCTGGGCCAGCGGGTTCTCCCGGAACATCACCTGCATCGTGCCCTGCGCCCACCGCAGCCGTTGGGTGAGCATGGACTCGAGGTCCTCGGGCGCCAGGCCGTGGGCGAGGACCTCGTCGTGGTACGCCGTCCGCCAGCCCAGGCCGTGCAGCCGCATGCAGGTGGCCATGTCCTCGGTGACCGAGATCGTGGCCATCGGCATCACGGGCTGCGCCTCGCCGGCCCTGTCCACGTCGACCGCCGCGATGAGCGAGCGGACCGTGTCGACGGCGCCGAGCGGCGACCACTCGCGGTGGGAGAGCCGGGAGAGCGTCGTCTCGTCGACCGTCGCCAGGTTGGTCGACTGCTCGCCGGCGATGGTGTCGAGCTGCGCGATGACGGCGAGGTCCTCGTGCACGGTGCGCAGGTCCGCCTCGACCAGCTCGCGGTGGATGCTGTCGATGCGCCGCTGGAAGCGGAAGGTGACGTCGAAGATCGCGTGACCGCGGGCCAGCTCGCGGCGAGCGCGGCCGATGTCGTAGAGCACCTGGTCCAGGGCGCGCCGCACGCCGCGCTCCTCGGGGGCCAGATCCTTGCGGGCCTGGTCGATGACGGCCCGCGCCGTCCGCAGGGCGCGGTGGACCCCGACCGTGACCTCGTCGGCGTAGCGCGAGACGCCGAGCTGCATCAGGGCCTCGCGGCGGATGACGGCGTTGGAGCCGCAGAAGAAGGCGGCGTTCCAGCCGTCCTTACCCTGCTGGATCGGACCGTAGAACAGCGGCGCCTGGCTGCCGAGCGGGTCGCTGTCCGGGACGTTGACGAACCACTGGGGCGTCTGCACCAGCGCCATCCGGTCGTCGGTGAAGTAGCCCAGCGTCCGGTCCAGGATGTCAGGGGTCGGCACCTGGTCCGCGTCGAGGATCAGCAGGAACTCGCCCTCGGTCGCCAGCAGCGCGTTGTTGAGGTTGCCGGCCTTGGCGTGCCGCGGCATGCCCGCCCAGTCCGCCGAGCGGGTGATCCAACCCAGCCCTTCGGCCTCGGCGACCGCCTGTAGCTCGGGCCGGTTGCCGTCGTCGAGGATCCAGGTCTGGTGCGGATAGCGCACCTGCTGCGCCGCCCGGGCGGTGCGCATGACGAGGTCGATCGGCTCGTTGTAGGTGGTGATGAAGATGTCGACGGTCAGGCCGGCCGGAGCCGGCGGCGGCTCGGGCCGCTCCTTGAGCCGCCACATCGTCAACCCGAAGAGCAGCGAGTCGATCAGGCTGTAGGTCTCGGCCAGCACCAGCGGCACGGCGATCCACCACGCCGCCCAGTGCACCGAGAACAGCCAGCGCCAGACCACATAGTTCACGCCGAGGACCGCGGTCAGCACCACGATCACGCGGATGAGGAGGAGTCGGCGGCTCATGCGGGGTCGCGGTAGACGGCGATCACTGTCACGTCGTCGATGCCGGTCCGCTCCGCGGTCAGCCGCCGTACGTCCTCCACGAGGCCCGCGGGATCGGCGTGGCTCGCCAGCAGCTCGCCCACCGGCCCGTGCCAGGCCGTCTGATCCTCGACCAGGTCGAGCAGACCGTCGCTGAACAGCAGCATCCGATCGCCGGGGCCGAGCGTGCTGGTCTGCTCGCTCCACGCGTCGTCGAGCAGCACGCCGATCGGGTGCCCGGGGCCGGTGAGCTGCTCGATGCGGCCGTCGGCGCGGTGCACCAGGCACAGGCCCGAGCCGGCGTCGAGATAGCGCAGGTCGCCGGTGCCGAGGTCGATCACGCCACCGAACACCGTCACGAACGCCTCCGCCCGCTGTAGATCGCCCCACAGCGCCCGCGCCGCCGAGGTGAACGAGGGGGCGAGGGCACCGCCTGAGGCGATGAAGCCGGTGAGGCTGCCGCGCAGGGTCCCGCGCACGCTCGCGCCGAGCAGTGCCGCCGTGGTCCCCTTGCCCATGACGTCGCCGAGGCCGAGCATCAGCCCCTGAGGTCCGAAGAGGAAGTCGTAGAAGTCCCCGCCCACCGTCAAGGCGGGAATGCAGGTGGCGGCGATGCTCCACGCCCCTTCGCGGACGATCCGCGTGGGCTGCATGACGGTGTGGATCGCGCTCACAGCGTCCGACTCGTTGCTCGCGAGCAGCTCCTGCTCGGCCAGCTGGGCGAGCTCCTCGAGCAGCTCGGCCTCGGACGGCGCGAGGGCGCGGGGCTGGTCGTCGATGATGCAGAACGACCCGAGGACGTTGCCGTCAGGGTCGCGAAGCGGCCGCCCGGCGTAGAAGCGGATCTGCCCGGTCCGGACCGCGTCGATCCCGGCGAAGCGCTGATCGGCGGAGGCGTCGTGCACCACCAGCGTCTCCTGCATCCGGGTGACCGTGTCGCACAGCGTCTGCTCGCGAGGGAGCTGGACGACCTCCATCCCCTGCGCGCTGGGAAAGAAGGCGCTCTTCCCGTCCAGGATCGTCACGCTCGAGACCTGGACGTCGAACATCATCCGGGCCAGCCGGGTGACCCGGTCCAGTCCCGGTCGCGTGCGTCGATCCGTGAGGGCGAGGCTGGTAACGGCCCGGTGCACCCGCCCATCGGCATCGGGTGCGACCAGGCCCTGTGGAGCGTGAGCTGCTCCCGCAAGGGTGGTCCCCATGTGACTGTGTTCCTTCACTTCGTGTCATGAGCGGACCGGGCGATCGGACCGCCATGACCTCCCAGTGAGCAGAACGGAACGCAGTCATGTGAGTTACGGGTGGATGAGTTTCAGGATTCGTACGCTTCGTGCACCGCGAGCTGGCGCGCCAGCTGGTCGGCGCAGTCGACGAGGACGCGGCGCAGCGGCGGGTCGAGGTCGGGTCGCTCGATGGCGGCCTGCGCGCGCGCCAGCGTGGAGGCATGGAGGGATCCGGAGGGGAAGAACGCCTCGGCCGCTGTCGCCAGCACCCAGCCCGAGCGCACCTTGACCGTCGCGGGGAGCTCGTCGAAGTACCGCTCGACGTAGGGCGACGTCAGCTCCTCGGGGCCCCGCCACAGCCCCTGGCCGGCAGCCGCGACGTCGTAGTTGGGCAGGTCGGTCTCGCCGGTGAACACCGACCACGCGTAGGCCTTGGCCTGCGCGTCGGGCAGTGAGCACAGTGCACCCGTGAGGGCGACCCGCGCGTCATGGGCGGGCTCGGCGTCGTACGCCGCCTGCAGCTCCTCGCGACTGATCGCGCCGAGGGCGGCGAGCCGGCCCAGCAGGCGCCAGCGCAGGTCCAGGTCGAGGTCGATCCCCGCCGGTGTGGCTGTCAGCCAGCCCCGCAGGACCTCGGCGTCCTCGGCGGAGCGGATCGCGGCTCGGAAGCCGGCGAGCTGCTGTTCGGAACCCTCGCGGGTCGAGGAGATGGTGGCGACCGCCGCATCGTGCAGCCGGGACAGCGAACCCTGCGGCGCCACCGGGACGACGTCGCGGAACAACCAGGCGATCGTGCGCCGAGCGGTGTCCTCGGTGTCCTGGACCGGAAAGCTCGCCACGGCGATGTCGATCAGGTCGGCGGGTGCGATGGCGGCGTTGTGGAAGCCGTTGCGCAGGTTGTTCCAGACGCCTGCCCGGAGCCGTTCGTCGGTGATGGTGGGCAGCAGGCGCTTGAGCGCGTCCACCGTGATCTGGTCGGGGATGAGCACGGCCCAGGTGTCGTCGTAGGGGTCGAGGACGATCGCGTCGCTGTTGCTCTCGGTGGTGAGTGACTGCGGCGTGGATGCGGCGGTGACGGCGACGGGCTCGGTGCGCCAGCCCGCGTCGCTGCCGACCGCGACCTGGAAGGCGTGCGAGCGCTCCGCCGGGTGGGCTGCCGGGGGAGTGCGGGTCAGCGTCGCGGAGGCGCGGTCGTAGGTGATGGTGTCGGGGCCGGCCGTGCGCAGCCACTGCGTGGCGAAGTCGCCGAGGTCGGGAGCGCCGGCACGCTGCCAGGAAGCCAGCAGGTCGTGCATGGTCGCGTTCCCGAAACGGTGCCGCGTGAAGTGGTCGACGACACCGCCGAAGAAGACGTCGTCGCCGAGCCGGGCCGCGAGCTGGCGCAGGATCGCGGAGCCCTTGGCATAGGAGATGCCGTCGAAGTCCTGCAGCGCTGCCACCGCGTCGACGGCGCCGTTGCCGGCGACAGGGTGGGTCGAAGGCCGCTGGTCTGCCACCAGGCCCCACTGTCGGCGGGCGTAGGACAGGTCGGCCCAGGCATCGGCGTACTCGGTGACGTCGGCGGTGACCCGGTTGCCCATGTACTCGGCGAAGGACTCGTTGAGCCACAGGTCGTCCCACCAGGCCGGCGTGACGAGGTTGCCGAACCACTGGTGCGCCATCTCGTGCGCGACGGTGGTGGCGCGCTGGATACGGACGCCGCGCGTCACGCGGGAGGTGAAGATCAGCGGGTCGCGGAAGGTGACGCAGCCGGGATTCTCCATCGCGCCGGCGTTGAACTCGGGGACGAACGCCTGGTCGTACTTGGCGAACGGGTAGCGAATGCCGAACAGGCGGTGGAACTCCTCGAAGCACTGCCGGGTCAGGGTGAAGAGCTCGTCGGCGTCGCGCTCCAGATGCGGAGCGAGGCTGGCCCGGGCGGAGAGCCCGAGCGGGATGACGCCGTCGTCGTCCCGGTGCTCGTCCCTGATCACGTGATAGGGCCCGGCGACGACGGTCACGAAGTAGGTGGACAGGGGCTGGCTCTGCTCGAACTCCCACTCGCCGGGGCCGACCTGCTCCCCGGGCGCGTTGCCGAGCACGACCCAGTCGTGCGGCGCGCGGACGTGCAGCGTGTACGGCGCCTTCAGGTCGGGCTGGTCGAAGCAGGCGAACACGCTCGGCGCCGCATCCATGAACGACATCCCGTAGACGTAGTGCTTGCCGTCGGCCGGGTCGACGGAGCGGTGCAGGCCCTCGCCGTCGTTGCGGAAGCGCATCGTGGCCTCGACGACGAGCTCGTTGGTGCCGCTCTGGGTGCGCAGCGGGAAGCGACCGCGGTCGAGCAGGGCGGTGTCCAGCGGCTGGCCGTTGAGCCGGATCGCGTGCAGCCGCACCGGCTTGAGGTCGACGAAGGTGGCCCCGCCGGTGGAGTCGAAGCGGATCACCGTCCGCGAGGAGAACTCCGTCTCGCTGCCGGCCAGATCGAGGCTGACGTCGTACCCGAGGACCTGGAGCTGCGCCTTGCGGGCCTGCGCCTCGGTGTGTTGGAGACTGCGGAAGGGATTCTGGACACTCGCCACACGGGGCAGCCTAGGTGCTGCGGTGAGGCGCCCGTCAGCCGGTCTGGCAGCCGGTCTGGCAACCGGTCTGGCAGCCGGTCGGGCACGCGGCCTCGCAACTGGTCTGGCACGCTGTGCGCGTGAGTGATGCGACGAGCGGTGACCGGCGATCCATCGATCTGCAGAAGGTCGGCGAGCACCTGTTCCAGGCCACCAACGGACGCGGCGGTGTGGTCAGCGTGGGCATGGCGGACGGGGTCGACTTCTCGCCGGTCGAGCTGCTGCTCGCCGGTCTGGCGGCCTGTGGCGCGCTCGATCTCGACTTCATCACCGGCAAGCGGGCGCCGTTCGAGACGTTCGCCGCGCGCTCGTCGGGTGACGTGGTGCGCGACGAGAACGGCAACCACGTGGTCAACCTGCAGGTGACCTT